>CAVBCV010000019.1:0-26738 GCA_963594125.1 Lachnospiraceae bacterium | reverse complement strand
GCTCGCGTTTTTTTTTTGCAATATTTACGAGTCCGTGCTGTGCATAAGTTGTATCTGAGTAAAAATCTTTAACTGCAAACATTCAAAATTTCAAATTTTTACAACAAATTTGCTATTTCTGCCCGCACATTTTCAATTCCGATATTTTTAGCGGCGCTGGTGTAAATAATCACATTATGCGCGGCGGCGTGTTTTTTCAGCAATAAAACAACTTCATCCATGGTTTCATACAATTCTTTATTGCTGATGCGGTCGCATTTTGTAAAAATAACCTGATACGGCACAGCGGCTTTATCCATCAAATCCATCATTTCAGAATCTGATTTTTTAATTCCGAGGTTAGAATCTACCAGCAAAAAAACTTTTCTTAAATTAGGGCGCCCTTGCAAATAAGTAAAAATAACTTCATGCCATTTTTTTACTACATTGGTCGGAGCCTTAGCAAAACCATACCCCGGAAGGTCTACCAAATACAGCTTGTTGTTAAGGTTAAAGTAATTAAGCTGCTGAGTGCGCCCCGGAGTTGACGATGTTTTAGCTAAGTTGTTGCGATTAAACAAGGCGTTAATCAAGCTTGATTTACCAACGTTTGACCGACCGATAAAAGCAACTTCCGGCATATTTCCGTCCGGCAGCTGATGGAGCTCAGCGGCGCCGAGCACAAAGTTGCACGGCTCGCAAAAAAGTTTCCGCCCCGGTTCTAAAGTTTCTTTGTCAAAAATCGGCTTTAGCTTCATTATTTTACTCCGTTTTTACGCATAATAGCGCGCTGCTGCAAAATTGAAAGAACGTTGCTCAAAGTCCAGTAAATAACCAAACCGGAAGCAAAATGCCCTAACATTAAGGTAAAAATCAGCGGCATTAATGCAAACATACGAGCCTGATCTTTGTTAGCGGGAGCCGGATTAAGTTTTTGCTGCATCCACATGGTCAAGCCCATCAAAATCGGCCAAATACCAATGTCAAGCAATGACGGCAACGGAATATGCGACCATACTGAAATAGTGAGCGGATCCGGCGCTGACAAGTCTTTAATCCACCCGATAAACGGCGCGTGGCGAATTTCTATTGAAATGTTCAGCACTTTATATAATGAGAAGAATACCGGAATTTGAATAAACATCGGCAGGCAGCCTGATGCCGGATTAATCTTTTCGCGGCGGTACAAATCCATAGTGGCTTGCTGCAATAAATTTCTGTCGCTCTTGTATTTTTCCTGTAATTCCGCAACTTTCGGCTGAATCTTTTTCATCTTTGACATACTGTCGTATGATTTATTGGCAATCGGGAACATCGCCAAGCGGAGCAGGGCGGCAAACAGCAAAATTGCCCAACCCATATTGCCGATAATGCCGTATAAGAAAGTTAAAATATAAAAGAACGGCTTGGTTAAAAAGTAATACCATCCGAAATCAACCGCTAAGTCAAATTTTTTGATATTAGCTTTATCGGCGTATTCATCAAGCAACTTAATTTCTTTGGCTCCGGCAAAAAAGCGTGTGTTTTCAGAGGCGGCGGCGCCGGCGGCAACCGTGAGCGGCGCGCTGCGATAGTCAATTTGGAACACATCATTGCCGTTGTTGGTAAATTTTAAGTCATTTTTTTGCGTACCGTTAAAAATAAACGCCGTGAACCAATAACGATCGGAAAAACCGGCCCAACCCTCTGAAACTTCAAATGTCTCCGGTTTGTTTTCTTTTAAGTTTTTGTATTTAATTTCTTCCAAAGAGCCGTCAATCACGCTGCTGATACCTTGGTGCACAACTGCGCTTTGACGTGATGATTCGCCCTTAAACGAGCGGCTGATAAGTCCGTACGGATACAAAACAACGTCTTCAGCGGTGTTGTTTACTACGGTTTGCGTAATGTTAAACAAATAATTTTCATCAACTGAAATAGTGCGAATAAAGCGCAAACCTTGTCCGTTGTCCCATTCAAGCGTAATCGGCGACTGCGGAGTTAACTCAGTCCCTTTAAGCACCCACTCGCTTTCTGAGGTCGGAAGCTTTAAGTCAGGGTTGCTGCTGAGCCAACCAAGCTCGGCAAAATACTGTCCTTCAGTGCCCGCCGGATACAAAAGTTCAACATCAGGGCTGTTATCTTCAAGAGTTTCTTTATATTTGGTCAAGTTCAAATAATCAAAGCGGGCGCCTTTTAAACGCAAGCTGCCGTTAATGCTCGCATTTTTAATCGGCACGCGTTTTTCGGCTTTAACAACTTCATCAGCCGTAAGCAAAGCTGTTGCTTCTTGTGTGTTTGTATCAGCCGTAACTTCCGGCGCTTGAGCTTGCTGTTGGCTTGCGGGTTCCGGTTCATTGGCCGGAAAAAAGTAATTGACTGCAAAAATAATCAAAACCGACAGCATAACAGCCGCCATAAGACCTCTTGTTTCTTCCTTCACTTTTTGTAAACTCCTTAAATATCGTACATATTTCTTTGTTTGTAGTATAAATTTTGCTTAAAGGCAAGTATATAAAACGATTCTGCCGCGCCTGTTGATTAAAATTTTTTTGCTTTTTTCGGCGGAACGGGATCATAGCCGGAACCGCCCCACGGATTACATTTTAATATGCGCTTAATTCCTAAATACAAGCCTTTAATAATGCCGTGAGTTTGCAATGCCTCAATCATATATTGCGAGCACGTTGGTCTAAAGCGGCAACAGCCGCCGCATAACGGCGAAATAAATTTTTGATAAAATTTAACGAGTAAAATTAACAGGTTTTTCATCTTAAAAAAACTCTATTGAATCTGCTCAGAACTTTCCGTTGCAGAGCTCTCATTTTCTGCGGATTGATTCTCCGCCTGTAAAATTTTGTTGGTTTTCTTTAACGCCCATTTAATGTCGCTTTTCAAAGTTTGATATGGGCAATAAGCGGTGTTAAAGCGGCTGATTAAAACGTATTCCGTGTTTGGCAGAGCAAGTTCAGGAAAAACTTCGCGCACAACGGCTCTTAACCGGCGTTTGGCGCGGTTACGAATATATGCTTTGCCGATTTTTTTTGATGCGGTGAAGCCGATCTTAAAAGGAACTTCTTCCTCAGATAAACTGCGAGCTGCCTGCAAAATAGCCGTTGAAACAACCATTCTGACACCTTTGGCAGCTCTCAGAAAATCTTTTCTCTTTTTTAAGACAATGATTTTATTCATCACAAAACTAAGCAGAAAGTTTTTTACGACCTCTCAAACGACGAGCTGCCAAAACTTTACGTCCGCCAACGGTAGCCATGCGGGTACGGAAGCCGTGACGACGTGATCTGATGAGCTTGCTGGGCTGATATGTTCTTTTCATTTTTAAAATCTCCGGTTAATTATTAGTTATTTAAAACCTTTTAATACAAAAGGTTCTCGGGTTTTCAAAAAGCCTTATATCTGCTTTTTTACCATAAGTCAAGGCAAAAATAAAAGCCGTAATTTCGGCTTTTATTTAAACACATATTTTCGTATGTGAGAGTTATAAGGGAATAGAAATGAGTACCCTCAAGCCTCCCATATTGCTGTCGCCGAGCTCTATTGTTCCACCGTGTGAAACAATAATGTCTTTGGCGATTGATAATCCCAAGCCTACGCCGCCGGTTTCTTTATTGCGCGAGCCTTCAATGCGGTAAAACGCCTTAAATACGTCTTCACGCTTGTCAGCCGGAATGCCGGGACCGTCGTCTTCAACTGAAATTTCCATTTTGTTACCGTTGCTCTCTAAGGCGACCGCAACGGTTTTGCCATAATAAAAGGCGTTGGAAATAATGTTGGTAACCGCGCGTTTTAAGGCTTGTTCACGCCCCTGAATAGCGCTGACCTGATCGTTGGTTGAATAACGAATCATGGTTTTTGAGTTGCGGAATTTGTTTAAAATGCTCAAAATCAGCTCGTTCATATCAACAAAGGTATTAGGCTCGCCGCCTTCACCGCTGACAAACGCCAAATAGCCGTCAAGCATTTTTTCCATCTCGGAAATATCTTCAATAAACTCGTCGTTTTCTGCATTTTTCGGCAGCATGGCAAGTTGCAGCTTCATGCGGGTGAGAGGTGTGCGCAAATCATGCGAAACACCGGCCAGCATTTGCGTGCGTTCTGAAATTTGGCGGTTAATACGCTCTTTCATTTTAGTAAAAGCAATACCGGCTTTGCGCACCTCCGATGAGCCGTACGGCTTAAACGGAGTGTCAATACCTTTACCGAAGTCTTCCGCTGCTTCCGCCAGTTGCTTAATTGAACGCGCCTGAATCCGTAAAAACAGCGCCGATACCGCAAACAGCAAGAGCGAAGTGCCGATCATCCAGGCAATAAAGCCAAACACTGAGGTGCTGAAAATGTTTTTGGTTGAAGTTGTAAACTTAAACAATCCGTTTTCCGTATCCACCAAAGTGATTAAAATGGCGCGCCCGTCGGTTAAATAAGTTGATGTTTCGGCATCAGGAAAATCATTTTTCAAGGCTCGCTCAAAAAACTCGGTAACCAAATGATAATTGTGCGATGTTTTAATTCTTTCCGAGTGCTTATCCTCATTGCTGAAATACTCAACATCAAGCTGATAAACTGATTTAGCCAGTTTTTGCACCTCAGCAAAATTATCGGGATTTTGTTCCGACAACTGAACAATAAACGCCATGTTTGAGCTGAGGTTATCGGAAAGCCGACGTCCGACTTTGCCCCAACTGCCGTTAAAATACGCGATAATGGAAACAACCTGCACCACAATCAGCGGAATAAAAATTAACAGCATGGTTCTGAAAAACAAAGTTTTAGGCAGCAGTTTAAGCTTCAGATAGCGCATGGTGCCTTCAACTTTTTTAGGAAATACAATATGCATACGGCAACTCCTTTAATTAAAGTATTGTATTTATTCGGGCAGCAGCATATAGCCTTTGCCGCGAATGGTTTGCAGATAGCGCGGATTTTTTGAATCTTTTTCAATCTTTTTGCGCAGGCGGGTAATTTGCACGTCAATAGACCGCGGGCTTTGTCCTGCGCCCAAAATCTCCGCCAATTTTTCACGCGTAAATATTTGCCCCGGCTTTTGGCTCAAAACGCTGAGCAACATTTGTTCAACCGGCGTAATATGAATAATTTCCCCTTGCTTGTTGGTGAGTTCTTTTTTCACTGCGTCATAAAGACAAAGCCCCAAGTTAAGCGGCAAATCTTTATTCTCAGAGCTTTGCGGCGCGCGTTTCAAAATGTTTTTAATGCGCAAAACCAACTCTTTCGGCTCAAACGGCTTGGGCAGATAGTCATCGGCTCCCGCCTCTAAGCCTGAAATGCGGTCATCAGGTTCGCCCATGGCGGTAAGCATAATCACCGGCACATTATTTTCTTTGCGCAGCGCGGTTAAAAACTCAATGCCGCTTTCGTTGGGCATCATCACGTCAACAATTAAAAGGTCAAATTTATACTCGTCAATAAACATACGCGCTTCAGCCGCATCT
The DNA here is from genome assembly GCA_963594125.1 of Lachnospiraceae bacterium. GTDB lineage: Bacteria > Pseudomonadota > Alphaproteobacteria > RF32 > CAG-239 > CAAFZY01. Next base: position 21,315 of record CAVBCV010000019.1, on the reverse strand, counting down.
TTGGCAACCGAGGTCGCAAAATCCTGCTCCTGCAAAAAACGCCGGAGCAGATTGCGTAACCGTGTGTCGTCATCAACAACAAGTATGTGAAATTTGTTTTTATCCATGATTATTTTTTAGCGCTGGCTTTCTTGGTTGTTTTTTTAGCGGCGGCTTTTTTAGCCGGAGCCTTTTTAGCGGTTGCTTTTTTAGCCGGTTTGTCTGCCGGTTTTTCCGCTGTTTTAGCTTGAGGTTTAATCACAATTTTTGCCTCAACTGTTTTAGCTTTTTCAAGCGTTTTAATGTAGTCAACGCTTTTTTGAAAATACTGATAACCGGTAATAAAGGTTAAAGCGGCGGCAATCCAGAGTAAAAATTCGCCCAAATAAGGCCAAATCCATAACCCGTGGAACAACATCATTGAAAGCGCCGTCATCTGAAAACCGGTTTTCCATTTTGCAAGGCGGGTAACCGGTAAGCCTACATTAACTTCACGCAAAAACTCACGCAATCCTGAAACCAAAATCTCGCGGCAAAGAATGATAAATGCCGGAATGTAGGTTAAGCTGCTCCAAACCATATTCGGTTTTGCTAAAATAACCACCAATGCCGAAGCTACTAAAAGCTTGTCGGCAATCGGGTCAAGCAGACGACCGAAGGCAGAGGTTTCATTGCGGCTGCGCGCCAGATAACCGTCAAAATAATCAGTAACGGCGGCGGCAACAAACAAAATGGCGATAAACATCGTCCACCAAAATGAGTTAATGTAAAGTGATAAAAAGATAACCGGAATTACCACAATTCTGGAAATCGTCAACAAATTAGGCAAATTGTACATTTCATTCCCTTTTTATAATAGTTAATTTTGCAAAACTGAACCTAGTATAGAATAAAAATTTTATTTATGGAAGAAATTATAAATCTTTTCAGCTGTTTTTTTACTAATTCCTTCAACTTTCATTAAATCAGGCACGCCCGCTTGCGCAATTTCCTCCGCCGAGCCGAAATGATTTAACAAATCGCGCTTGCGTTTGGCGCCGATTCCCTCAATTTCATCAACGCGCGATTTATAAACCGACTTGCCGCGTTTTTTGCGGTGGGTGCCGATGGCAAAACGGTGCGCCTCATCGCGCAAATTTTGCAGGTAAAAAGCAATCGGCGAGCGATACGGCAATGAAAAACTTTCGCGCCCTAAAACATGATAAAATTCTTTGCCGGCGTTTCTGTCCGGACCTTTTGAAATGGCAATAATCGTAATGCCGGTTAAGTCATAGCCTTTTAAGCATTCGTGCACGGCGTGGAGCTGCCCTAATCCGCCGTCAAGCAAAATTATATCGGGGCGATTCTCCGGTGTCATTTTTTCAAAGCGGCGGGTTAAAACCTCTTTCATCATTGCAAAGTCGTCATTGGTGATGTCAGGATTTTTAATATTAAATGTGCGGTATGCTTTTTTATCAAACCCTTCCGGAGTTGCCACCACCATGGCGCCGATAGCATAACTGCCCTGAAAATGCGAGTTATCGTAAATCTCAATCCGTTTGGGCGGATTCGGCAGTCCGAAATATTTGACCAGTTCCGCCAAATTACTTTTAACCGAAGCGGTTTCGGCAATTTTGCGTTCAATCGCCGCCAAAGCGTTTTCTTTGGCGTTGGCAATCAGCTTTGCTTTAATGCCGCGGGTGTAGTTGTATATTTTAACCCCGATGGCTTCTTCCAAAAATTCTGTATTTTCCGGCAATTCAGAGATGTAAATTTCTTTTGGCGGAATGTGGTTGCCGTAAAATTCGCTGATAAATGCTTCCAATATTTCCGCGTCGCTCGCATCGTCGGTTTGCTCCGGAAAATACGGTACGTTGCCGCAATTTTGCCCGCCGCGCACAATAAACAGCTGAATGCAAATCAGACCGCCTTTGCGGGCAATACCGATAATATCAACTGACTGCAAGCCGGAGTATTCAACCAAATTGCCGGTTTGAATGGAGGTAAGCGCGCGGATTCGGTCGCGGTAAACGGCGGCAAGCTCATATTCGCAGCGCTCGCTGGCGGCAAGCATTTTTTTTGATAATTCGTCTTGAATTTTAGTGTTTTTGCCTTCCAAAAAATCTATCACGTCATTAACCAATGCGCGGTAATCTTCTTTGCTGATTTTATTAACGCATGGCGCGGAGCAGCGCTTTATTTGGTAAAGCAGGCAAGGGCGCTGCCGATTCTTAAAATCAGAGTCGCGGCAGGAACGGAGTAAAAAAGCCTTTTGAATAATATCCATCACATTATTAACCGCCGTGGCATTAACAAACGGTCCAAAATAGCGACAGTTTCCGCTGCGCTTGCCGCGCTGTTTGCGCAGTGCCGGATAATCTTCATGAGGGTTAATCATTAAATGCGGAAAAGTTTTATCGTCTTTGAGCAAAATATTAAACCGCGGTGAAAAACGCTTAATTAGCTCGTTTTCCATCAGCAACGCTTTAGCCTCGTTTTCAACAATAATAAACTCCATGCGGTCCACTTCTGAAACCATACGTTGCAAGCGGAGCGGAAGCTTATCAAACTTAGTATAAGCTACGATTCGTTTTTTTATATTTTTGGCTTTGCCAACGTACAAAACCTCGCCGCTTTTGCTTATCATGCGGTAAACCCCCGGATTTTGCGGGGCGATTTTTACGTTGTTTTTTAAAACTTCCAAGCCGTGTTTAATGTCTGCCATTTTTCCCTCATAAAATTATATATAACTTGCTTTGCGGGAAAAATAAACAGAAAATTATCTTATTAGAATATAAAGTAAACAGCTATCGGAAGTACAAAAACTGCAAGCGTCATCAATTTGTTTTATGCTCATATTTTTAAGGCAAATATCTCCTGAGTTACATACTCTATCGCCTTTAATAATATTGCTCCATTCAATATTATCGCTATAATCATTGCGGAAAAATATTTCAGATATGTCTGCGTGATTTTCTTTTGCGGTGATAATAATATTGCGGCAAATTTCTCTACTTCTCTGGCTTTTATCAATACGATTAATTATGCCGAGATAGTTTGTATTGTGATAATAAATAGATACGATATTTCCGAACACATCCTTAAGAATCCAATTATTGTTCTGTACTATCATTTCTTTCGGAATTTCACCAAGTTTATCAAGTATCGGGATTAAATTGTATTCACCTTCAGAACTTATTAGCCGTAAATCATTATAATAACGAATTGAGGCGTTGATGATGGTGCTTAACTGTTCTGATTGTTTGTTGAGTTTATACTTCATCATCGCTTTGCTATACCCACTGATAGCTCCGACACTAAGAACGCCGATAATCGCCAAAACTCCAAGCATTTCCACCATGCTGCGTCCGGCACAAACAGTGTCACCATCGGGCTTGAGCGATGCGTCCTTCCTCTTTTTGTCATTATCGGGCTTGACCCGATAATCTAGGTCAAACCAAGTAGCAAATTTTTTTATCAGCATCAAAAAATCCTCTCAAATTATTACATTTGAGAAGATTTTAGCTCGCGTTTTTTTTTGCAATATTTACGAGTCCATGCTGTGCATAAGTTGTATTTAAATCGGCACTTTAAAATTCCCATCTCAAGTCAGGGTGCCGACCATTTTAAAATTCCCCTCTATGGAGGGGTGCCGAAGGCGGGGTGGTCTCGTCACTATTTAACAGCACATTAAATGTTTGTTTTTATTATAAAGTCTAAAACACAAATAACATATAAACTTATATTTTCACCACCCCGTCGGCGTTCCGCCGCCATCTCTCCACGGGATGGAATTAATAGCGCTGTGCATAAGTTCTCTTAAGATATTAGACAAAAAAGTGTTATTCTTTTTGTAAAATTATGTTATAACCATAATATGAATTTGATTATTAACAAATTAGTGTGGATTAGCCCAACAAGCAGCATACAAAGTTTATTTAATTGTTGTTGTAACTTATTTATAACGAAAGTATTACCGTGTTTGCTATACCAACGCGCTGATACCAGAAATTTTTGATAAAGAGTCTTCTGCGAGACCGCCCGCCTGTTCAGGTATAAAGTTGCGTACTTTAGGGATCAGATTAGAATCAAAAATTTTGTTTTATAAAAAAAGAACAATCACCATTAAATCAAACCGTATGTTTAACTGGTTGTGCTGAAGCATTAATTAAAATATTTATATTATGAGTATAAAAATGGAAATTTTACGCAACGTTCTTGTAGAGGATTACAGCAGAGTTAAGGGCGAACATATTTCGCCTTTGCTGAGCTTGAGAAGCTTGTTTGACATGACAACGAGTGATCTCTTAACTCTCAAAGAGAAAATGGATCAAGCATGTGGAATATACCATAATGTATCATATTCGGATTTAGTATCGGTAGATACAGCGGGTGAGTTTTGCCAACTGCTTGATGAAAAAGCCGGATATTGTCTTTATCAGTCGTATGACGATGTATAAAGAAGAGATAAAGATTAAAATCCCTCGCAGAATTAAAAACTGCCGAGGGATTTTTTGTGCAAAACGCCTCTTAAATAAAAGCCCCTGATTTTTCAGAGGCGGTTTTTTCATTAACATAACAACCAAAAGCTCCGATATTGCTATCGGAGCTTTTGCTTTGTAACCTTGATAAAATGTTATTCGCGAGAACCGCTGTTAATTCTCTTCAGCAAGCGAGCGGCTTTTCTGTCTGATACCGGCTTGCGATAATCAGGCTCGTTTTCGCCTCTGACTTGTGACATTTTATCGCCGACGATTTTTTCAACGCCGTCTTGCGGTTGTTCGGTCGGTGCAGCTATCGGTTCAACCTGCAAACCTTCATCCGGTTGCAACTGCATTTGCGGAGTGTCATCAATTACAATCTCGTCATTAGGCAATTCAGCATCGCCGAGGTCAGGAGTTTCCGGCAGCGGAACTTCTTTCGGCTGAACCGCAACGCGTCTCCATTCACCGTCATCATCGTTGCAATCTTTAGCCAAGCTCAAACCGGTTAACTGAGTATGAGCTTTACCGGTTGCAAGCAAAGCGTCAGTATTATCTAACATCTTATTGATAGCCAAAGCCTGCTCATCGCTGATTTTTTCACCGCAGCCAAGCAATTTGGTTAAGGCTTCCATTTCGGACTGGTATTGGTTAAAGCGTTGATTGCTGTGAATGGTTGTAATCAATGCTGTCATATCTTTGTTGCTTAACCCTTCAGGGAAGAGCTTATTTAAGCCTTCTTTAAGTTCAGCTTTGTTAGCATAGGTGTTATCCTTAGCAAAATCAACTAACTGCGACATTTTATCTTCATTCATGCCCGGAAGATTAATGTTGCTGAAACGAGAAGTTAAATACTCGCTGCCTGACGGGGTTTCGCGCAAGGTACCGTCCCCAACGCTGTAAGCTTTACGCATAAAAGCATACAGGCGGTTATACTTGTACATAATTTCTTCTTCGGTTCTGCCGTTAAACTGCTCCATAGAGCCGCTGAGGTTGCTGTAAGCTCTGTCTAAGGTAACTTCTTCACCGGTTGCGGCTTTAAGCGTGCCTTCAGTGGTGTTAACCAAAGTGTTATATTCTCTTTGGCTGATGCCCATGTCCTGATTATATTCTCTCGGGAACAATCCGGCAGGAACATCTCCGTCATTGGTCGCGACATCGCCTGCGTTGCCGCCGTTATCCACAATATTAATGGCATCGCCGTTTCCGTCTGAAAGTTGCAAACTTCCATCAGGATTTCTGCCGTCGCCAACAATCGGAGTAGAAGGGGTTTCATCATTATTTCTGCCGCCAAACCACTTATTCCACAAACCTTTAACAAAGTTTGGTTTAGGAGCAACAGAGGCGTCATTGGTGGTATCGGCAATATCACTGACATTATCGCCTGCGCTCGGAGCGGGGTCAACATCATTTACTTCCGGATTGTTAGCCGGAGCGCCGACTACCGGATTTACAACTCCGTCGTTATTAACCGGATTATCAACCGGGGCAGGGGTGCCATTGTCTGAAGAGAGCACATCTGATGTTTCAGCGTTACCGGAGCCTTGCAATGCTGAGCTCAAGCCCTGAGCGGCGGCGTTTAAGCCCATGCCGACCAAAGCGGCAATCGCGGTCTGTTTAGCCTCGGCTTTTTTCTCTAAGTTTTGCGGATCGGCAACTGAAACGCCGTAAGCAACACCGGCATCTGCTAACTGCGCCATGGTAGCGGCGCCTGCGCGTCCCATGCTGATAGCATGACGTGTTTCGGCAATGCTTGAGGCTAAAGTAACGTTCAAGCCGTCTTTAACGCCGTCAGTCAAAGCTGAGGCGGCATCGGCAGCTTCTAAGCCGTCTTTCAACCATGCAAAACCACCGGCGGCAACAGCAGTGTTGATTAAGCCGCTGACAATATAAGTGCGTCTGTTTTTACGAGACTCGGTTTTGTTTTTCCAAGCTTGCTTTAAGGCTTGCTTAAACGGTAAGGTTGCTTCACCGGCCTCACGTTTTTGACGGTTGATTTTACGAATTTCTGCCACAACCGGGTATACCCATGAACCGGCGGCATGATATACCGCATAAGCGGCAACAGCCGGAACCAATACCGGAGCAGCTGCGCCGGCAACCGCGCCGGAAGCTGCGGCCGCCGTCACATAACCGAATGCGGCGTTTGCGGCAACATTGCCAAACAATTTAATTTTGTTATCACTGAAACTTCCTTTAATATTCTTGAAAATTTGATAACGATTTTTTGAAATATTGTTAGCCAGCTGCTCAAAATTGTTTTTACGTTTCTGCAAGCGGTCGGCAATTTTGTTAAAATCGTTGCGTACATTGTCTGAAGCTTTTTGCACGCCGTTTTTAGCCGATTGCGCGGCTTGCGCAACAGCTTGCTGAGCTTTTAATCTCAAGCCTTTAATATATTGTTCGGTTTGAGCCGCGGTATCAGCGCATGAAGCTAAAATAGCGTCAGTTTTAATTTTAATCTTTTGACCGCCGCTGACAATTTTTTGCATAATGCCGGAAGCTTTTTGTGATTGACGCAAAATATAGTCTTTGTATTCTTTAGAGCCGATACGTTGCTCCAAAGTGGTGGGCTTTTCCAAATCTGACGCAATGGCAGTGCGGGCAAAGTCAGCAAAGAAAATAGTTTTAAGCTCTGCTTTAACCGTCTTAATTTTTTCGGCATGACTTAATTTAGCAAACTCTTCATCACCTGTTAATGATGTTTCGGTTTTTAACTTGGCGCCTTCAAAAATAAGGTTAAGATAATCTTTGCGTTCCTGCCCTTCCAAAACTTTGCCGCTGACGCTGTCAGTAAGTTCCGTATTGTCAACATATTCGCGAATATCATCATTTTCAGAACTTTCGGTAAATTTATCAAAAGTGTAGCCTCTGAGCGTAAAGTCAGTATCTTCCGAGTTTTGCGCGTAAACAACCGGATTGTTTGATTGCAACTTGTTGGCTTTTTCAAAGTTGGCAAGCTGTTCCTGATAAGCTTTTAACGCCGGATGATTCGGGTCTTTATCCTGAATAATCTTCAAAGCTTCTTGAATTTTGCTTTGTGAAAAACCGTCGGCGCCGTTTATTGCCGCCAAGGTTTCGCCTTGTAAAATGGCAACCGCTTCCTCTAAACTCATGCTTTCAGCAGGAGGAATCGGACGCAAAACCTTTGGAGCATCAGCATTTTGTGCAGATACGTTTTCAAGCTTGTTTTCAGACTTTTTCTCAACAGGATTTTCATTTTTAGCGGCGCGGTTTTCGGCTTTTTCGGCATTTTGCGCTTGTTGCATATAAATGCTTAACACTTTATTGTCAGGAGCTTGTTCCTGCACAATTTTAAGAGCCTCGTCAACTTGAGCCTTTGAAAAGCCTTCAGTGCCTTTGGCTTTGGCAATAGCCTCGCCTTGCAAAACGGTAACTGCTTCATCTAAATCCATTTTAGCCGCGTCATTCTTTGAACGCGTTGCCGCCGGTTTTTTAACGCCTTTGGTTGCGCGCGGCTTAGCGGGCTTGTTATTGGCATCTGAACGCAGCTTGGTGCTTTTTTCAGCGCTTTTTGTTTGCTTGCCTTCAGCCTTAGGAGCCGCTTTATCGGCAGCTGCTTTGGCGTTGGTTTTAGTTTTTGCTTTGGCAGCAGTCTTTTTAGCGTTTTTAGCCTGTTCGTTATAAACATGCAAAACCTGATTGTCCGGATCTTGTGTCTGAACAATTTTTAAGGCCTCTTTTACTTCTGCCGCTGAATAGCCGTCAGTTCCTTTTGCTTTGGCGATAGCCTCGCCTTGCAAAATAGTAACAGCTTCATTCAAATCCATTTTAACTTTAGCGTTCTTTGCCATAATTAAGCACTCCCGTGTGTAAAAAAGTTTCTGATTGTTCGCAGTATACAATAAAATTTTTTGATTTTCAATAGCTTTTTTGTCAAAAAAATTAAATTTTAGCGAAAAATATTTTTATGACCGTATAATTTTTTGAAAATAAAACTTTCAGCGTAAAAATTGCTTGCTTTGTTAAATATCATATACTATAACCGCCTAAAATGCAATAAAATTTAGGGTGTAATCATGAAGGTAGATATTTTTGATTTTGAATTGGACAAAGATTTAATCGCCAAAGAACCGGTCAATCCGCGCGATTCGTCCCGCTTGTTGGATTTGTCAAAAGAAAATGAAATTAATGACCGTCATTTTTATGATTTGCCCGATATTTTGCAAAAAGGCGATGTTCTGGTTTTTAATGATACCAAAGTTATTCCAGCGCGTTTGTACGGCAAACGGGGCGAGGCGTTGGTTGAGGTTACGCTTTATCACCCCGAAGACGGCAAAGCCTGGTGGTCGTTTGTTAAAAATGCCAAACGCTTAAAAGCCGGTGATGAAGTTAAGTTTTACACTGATGAAATTTCCGCGGAAGATTCTGATTTTTCCGCCATCGTGCTTGAAAAAAACGGTGAAGACGGCGTTTTGCTGCAATTTACCTGTGAGGTTGACGCTTTAGGACGCATGCTTGAAAAATTCGGCTCTATGCCGCTTCCGCCTTATATTAAGCGCGACAAACCGGGGCAGGGGCTTTGGAATAAATATAATGACAAAGAAAATTATCAAACCGTTTATGCCAAATATGACGGCGCGGTTGCCGCTCCCACTGCCGGATTGCATTTTACGCAAAATGTGTTAAACGCGCTTGATGAAAAAGGCATAATCAAGGTGTTTTTAACCTTGCACGTTGGTGCCGGAACCTTTTTGCCGGTTAAAACCGAAGATACCAAAGATCATAAAATGCACGCTGAATACGGCATAATTTCAGCGCAAACCGCAGATATAATCAATAAAGCCAAACAAGAAGGACGCCGCATTATTGCCGTCGGCACCACTTCAGTCCGCTTGCTTGAAAGCGCCGCCGATGACAACGGAGTTTTACATCCGTTTGCCGGAGAAACTGATATTTTCATCACCCCCGGTTACAAGTTCAAAATCATAGATATGATTATCACCAACTTCCATTTGCCGAAGTCTACCTTGTTTATGCTTATTTGCGCCATTGCCGGAACTGAACGCATGAAAGCGGCTTATCAACATGCCATAGACGAGCGTTATCGTTTTTATTCGTACGGCGACAGCTCTATTTTAAAATGCGTAAATAAAATTTAAACCAAAGTTGTGTTATAGCAAAACATCAAAACGTTAAAGGAGTTTTTTATGTTTGCTGACCTGTTCGGTAAACTGCTTGCCGATACCAAAACGTCATATTTTCCGGCAGCTGTATTTGCCGCGGCATTTTTTTATTTTTGCTCCGCGCTTAATTTTGCGCCGGAACAAAATGTAATGTGGTATATGCTGTTTTACGCCTTTTGCGGCATTAACGTTGCTTTTTTGCTGTTTTTACAACAAACCAAGCCGATATTTATAACTGCTTGGCTTATCATTGCCGGTATAACGCTCAATAATCTGAAAATAAATTACGGCATCGGCTTTACCACCTCGCCGTCATGGGTGCTTTTGTTAATTTTATTACCGCTTAATTGGTTGTTTTTTTTAATCCGTGATGATTACCCCTTAAATAATAACAACAATTTTTATTGCCTGTGCGCGGTGTTGTTTCAGGCATTTTTAATAGAAAAAGCCGGATATTTTATGCCTGATGCCACATTTTATAATGTCTCTTTAATCGGCGCGGAGTGGGTTGTCATAATTTTAGCGGCGCTTATTTGGCAGAGTTGTAACAACACCATCAAAAATACCGGTATGGTCTTTGCCTTAATCAGTATCAGTTTTGCCATATTTTATGCCGATTCGCCTGCCGCGGTGGCTATCTTTTTTGCCGCCTCGTCGTTTATTTTGCTCTCAGCTTCTGCGTATGCGTTTTTATACGGCTTGTGGCGCGATGCTTTAACCGGAGTATACAGCCGCGCGGCGTATTATCGCCATGCTAAATCGGCATTTCCGTTAAAGTATAGCTTAGGGGTAATTTATATTGATAATTATGAAAAAATACGCATGGTTTACGGCGCGCGCAAAACCGATATGCTTACTAAAATGATTGTTAACAAAATTCAAGAAGCCGATACCGGCGCCGCCATTTATCGCTATAATGACGATGAGTTTGTTTTAATTTTCAAAAACGAAAATAAAAAACAAGGGCGCGAATATCTTGAAACTATTCGCCGCAGTATTGCCGGTTCAGAATTTATGTTGGGGCGCAAACCGGTCAAAGAAGTTATTACCATCTCCGCCGGTATTTCCGAGAAAAAGCGCAGCGATGCTGATGCGGAAGTGGTTTTAATCCGCACGCGTGAAAAAGTGCAAAAAGCCTATAAGTTTACTCAAAACCTTACCTCAGAAGCTTAAAGTTTAAGGTCAATATCTTTGCGCTTTGCGGCAACAAACACCAATGCGGCACCCAATAAAATAAACGGGAGCGAGAGCAGTTGCCCCATAGTGATATGCGCAAAGATAAAGCCTAATTGCGCGTCCGGTTCGCGGAACTGCTCTAAAAAAGCTCTGAACATGCCGTAACATAACAAAAACAGCCCTGAAATAAAGCCGGTGTGTTGGCGCACCCATTGCTTTTGCCATAACAAATTTAAAATTGCAAACAACAGCAAGCCTTCAAGTGCGGCTTCATATAACTGCGACGGATGGCGCGGCAAATATCCACCTGCCGGAAATCTGATTGCCCACGGAACATCAGTAACTCTGCCCCAAAGTTCATCATTAACAAAATTAGCCAAGCGTCCGCAAAAAATTCCGATAGGGGCGTAAAGGGCGATTAAATCGGTAATGCTTAAAAATTTGTAATTATATTTTTTTGTTACCAGATAAGTGGCGATAATCACGCCGATGATTCCGCCGTGAAATGACATTCCGCCATGCCAAATGGCAAAAATTTCCAGCGGATTTTCCGCAAACAGCTCGCGTCCGTAAAACAGCACATAACCGAAACGTCCGCCTAAAACAATGCCGAGCGTGATGTAAAACACCATATCTTCCAAAGCCGTTTTTGAAATCGGCAAATTAAATTTTTTTATGTTTCTTGACACCAAAAACCACGCCGCCGCAATGCCGAATAAATACGCCATTGAGTACCAACGTATAGCGAGCGGACCGATTGAAAATATAATCGGTGAAATGTCAGGGTAAGCCAAACCGTTCATAAAATATCCTTTACTGTTTTTTTATTTTGTTTAAGAGTATATTAAAAAACTTCAGATAATCCACATATAAAAATTTTTATTTATGCTCAAAATTTACATCCGATTGATAATCAATGATATTTTTTTAAAGATTTTTTTGTAGCTGTGAATATAGTGGAAAACTTTTTAAACTTTATTGCCTGAAACGACTCGCTGTTGCACTGTAAAAGCAGTTAATTAATTTTAAGGATACCCGAATGTTTTCGGCAATACAAACCAAACCGATATATTATAATCCGATAGACGCCGTTGAAAATATGTTTCAAGGAAAATCGGTGGAGTTTGAACGCCGCAGTTCCACTGAGGTTGTGGCAGAAGTTGAGGGCAAGTGGGATAATATGCTGCTCTTTTTTGCCTGGGAAGAACATTTGCGTTGCTTGCACATTTCATGCCTGATGAATATAGATTCGCCTGCCGCCGACACCGGTAAAATTTTTGAGCTTTTGGCATTGGTCAATGAAAATATGTGGCTTGGGCACTTTTCATATTGGAATGAGCGCAAAATGCCGATGTTTAAACATTCGCTGATTATTAACCCTGATGAATCTGATTTTTTCGGCAAATTGGAACAAGTCTTTTCTATTGCGGTGAGCGAGTGCGAGCAGATGTATCCGATATTTAAAGCCGTGCTGACGCAGAATATGTCGCCGCGTCAGGTGCTGTTCCCGACAAGGTTTGTGCAATAATCTTTAAGCGTTTTTAAATTGCGCGTTGTACAAAGCGGTATAGGCGCCGTTTTGTTTTTTGAGCAGTTCTTCATGCGTGCCGCTTTCCACAACCTGTCCGTCATTAATCACAATAATCTGACCGGCATTTTTAATGGTGGATAAACGGTGAGCAATCACAAACACGGTGCGGCGCGCCATCAGGTTTTCAATCGCTTTTTGCACCACTGCTTCCGACTTATTGTCAAGTGCGGAGGTTGCCTCATCTAAAATAACAATCGGAGCGTTTTTGATTAAAGCGCGGGCGATGGCAAGGCGCTGTTTTTGTCCGCCGGAAAGCACGGCTCCGCGTTCGCCGATTTCGGTATCTAAACCGTCTTTCAATCCGGCTGCAAATTTATCTAAGTATACCAATTTCAGCACGTCAAAAATTTCCACTTCTGTGGCGTCAGGTTTGCCGAGCAAAATATTTTCTCTGATGGTGCCTGAAAACAAAAAGTTATCCTGAAATACCACGGCAATGTTATCACGCAGCGATTCTAAAGAGTATTTTTTAATATTAACTCCGTCAATCAAAATCTGTCCTGAGGTAACGTCATAAAAACGCGGCAACAGGTTAACCAGCGTGGTTTTGCCGCCGCCGGAATTGCCGACAATCGCCACATTAGAGCCTGCGGGCACGTCTATATTGATGCTTTTCAAAACCGGACAGCCGGGCACGTATTCAAAACAAACGTTTTCAAACTTAATGCCTTTGCTGATTTTTTGTAAAGTTTTCGGTTTTTCGCAGTTTTCAATTTGCGGCTTAATATTTAAAATGTCTATGATACGCTCAATCGCCAAAAACGAAACTTGCACATTGTTATAGCTTTTGCCGATACTTTTAATCGGGGTATAAAGCAAAACCAAAGCCGTGATAAACGATACAAAGTTACCGGCTGAAATTTTGCCGTCAACAATAAGCGTGCTGCCATACCAGATAACTCCGCCGATACCGGCTGAAACAATAATGTGCATGAGCGGCGTCATCCAACCGGTGCGCTGAACCACCTTCATTGTCAGCTTAAATATAACTCGCAAAGTGGCGTCAAAACGGCTGTATATGTATGATTGCAAATTGTAGGCGGAAATAGTTTTGCTGCCGTTGTGAGTCTCGTTGTAATTAGTATAAATTTTGGTTGTTTCTTCCACATTACGGGCAATGCTTTTTTTAATCCGCCGTTTAACTGATGAAAGCGGCAGCAAAGCGCCGAATAAAAATACAATGGCAATGATTGAAAGCTGCCATGAGTTATAAATCAGCACTCCGATTAATGAAACGGAAGAAAAAAAGCGTGAGAAAAAGGTTTTTAGGTTTTCCAAAAGACCGGTGCAGGCAGTGTCGCAATCGGTGGAAAAACGCTGAATAACCACGCCGGAATCATTGGTGTCAAAAAACGATGTTTCCAGGCATAGCAGTTTTTTGAACAAAGCGCGTTTAACATCATGATTAATTTTAGTGCCGACCCAAGTGTTTAAATAAGTCGCGGCATAATTTAAGCACCCCTGAACCGAGGTAAAAGCAATAATCAAAAACGGAATATATGCCGGTGATTGCGATGATTTATCCACCAATACAATATCCATATACGGCTTTAAGGCGAGCGCCACCACTGAATCAAGCGCGCCAATCGGGATAGTGATTAAAATTGCCATTAAGGCTCTGAACGCATAAGGCTTTACAAAAGGCCACATTGCCTTGTAATGCTCATGAAAACTCATTTTAAGTTCAACCGGTACGCTTTTTGCCATAGAATATAAGTCCTGCTGTTAAAATATGTGTAAAAATTTAGCGATGTAATAAACCGCGGTCAGCTGAATAATCAGCGTGAGCCAAAATAATGACTGATAACTTTTCTTTTTGGTTTTGTGGTGAAAAATTTTTTGCGCGGCAAATGCTCCGACCCAACCGCCCAAAAGCTCTAAAGTGTGGAGCTGCATTTCCGGCACGCGCCATTGCCCTTTAATTGCGGCTCTTTTATCGGTACCGTAGGCAATGATTGTCACCAAATTGATGATTATAATATGCAAAAGCACAAACACCCATATCAGTTTCGGCGAAAACAGCGGCAGCTTAAACATATATGTTTCCATATAATAAGCCGCGCCGATAACCAACCCGAAATATATCAAAAAAAACGGATTGCGCTGTAAAGGCCTGATTAAAACAAGCATTAATGCCAAAACTGCTGAAAAAGTTATAACCATATTTTACCTCAATGAGGGCGAATTTATCTTATTTTTTTACAAAAGGCAAATGATAAATCAACAAAAGCAACTATATAAAAATAAAAATTGATTTTTAACAAAAAATTGTCTAATATAAGCACATCTTTTACAAATTAAGGAGGAATTAATGAAAAAATTTATGGCTTTGGCATTGGCGGCTCTGTTATCAGCCTGTGCCCACAATAATTGTCAAACTGAAAAAACTCCGGCGGCAGAACCGGCTCCGTGTCCGTGCCAAGAAGTTAAAGCTGAACCGGCTCCATGCCCGTGTCAAGAAGTTAAGGCCGAACCCAAGCCTTGCCCGTGTCAAGAGGCTAAAGCTTCTCCTTGTGAGGAAGCAAAACCTGAACCTTGCCCGTGCCAAGAAGTTAAAACTGAGGTTAACCCGTGCCGTTGCGCTTATCGCCCCGATCCGTGCCGCGAAGTTTTGCGTCCGCGCGTAACTGAAACCGTTTCTCAGCCCAAACCTCGCCGCGAGTGTGAAACTGATGGTCAAACCTTAAATTGCGGTTGCGGCAACTGCCAAACTTTCAAAAATCAACAAGCGGCTTATCAGGCTGAACCGGTGGCTGAAAAAGTTGTTATTCCCGCCATGCCTGAGGCTTATAAATTAGCGGCAACCCGCACTTTAAACCGCCTGTTGCGCGACACTTCATCATTATATCAGAGCCGTCCGAACTTAAAGATTTATGTTAAAAATCCGGTTGCTAAAAGCTCTGATTTACCTGCCGGAATTGAAAACGGCACCAACACCTTAAAGCGCAACCTTGCCAACTCGTATGTTTTCGGCGTAACTGATAATCTTTCTTCCGCTGATTATTACCTTACCACAGAGGCTGATTGGTTTGATACTCCGAGCAAAAATGTTCCGGCCATTAAATACACCACTTCATTGTATGACCTCAACGGCAAAAAACTTAATGAATGGACTGAGGTTATTAAACAAACCGACAGCAACAAAATTTGGTTATAGTCAATGAGGCTGTTGCTTACTTTATTATGTATCGGCATAGTTATGCCGGTGCGCGCGCAAAATGCTGAAACACAGGCGTTGCCGATATACGGCAATGCCTGTGAAAAGGTTATTGAGGGCGAAAGTAAAGCCAGCACTCGTGTTCGCGCCGCTGATAAAGCGGTGTTTTTAGGTGTTAAAAAACTTCCGGAATTGGCGCGCGCCAAAAGTATTTTAAACGAGCATGATATAAACGTGCTCGTTTATCGTTTGGTTGATGAATATGTTGAAGATTTATCTTCTTCCACCGTGCACTCTGACGCCGGTAAAGTTTGCGTTGAAATTAACGGTTATTTAGCGCCAACCGCCATTGAACAAGTGCAAGCTGAATTTATTGCGGAAGAAAAGCCGCTTAAAGAGGCAACGCCTGAAGTTGTGGCTGAAGTTGCCACTGAGGTTAAAAATGAAATTGCCGTTAAACCGACCAATCCGGAAAGTTTAGCGCTTGTACATATTAACCAGCTTGAGTATTATAACGGCGCCAAATCATCTAAATATGCTCAAATGTTGCAAGAGCAGTTTGCTGACAATCAGTATTTTTACTTAACCGATGATGCGGAAATTGCCGATTATACTATCACCCCTAAAGTTTTAAAAGCCAAAGTAGACAATTTAGACGCGGCGCACAAGCGCTTGCAAATGGTGGTATCATTAGATGTAACCGGCTTAAAAAATGAAGTTGTTAACGAGTACCAAAACCGCTTTGTGCTTTTTGGCGCGGAAGAAGACGAGCAGCAAACTGCCGCGCGGCTCTTAAATAAATTGATTGAAACCGCCGGCGCCAATGTGCTGCGTAAAATTGAACACAATGAACAACTGCGTCAGGAAAAACAAGCCTTAGGCCGCCCTATCTCTGAATCTGATGACCCCGCCAACTAATCAATAGCTTTATTCTGCCAATTTTGGACTTGGAACAGATTGCACAATTCTAAGCATAGTTTCAGCAGTAGCGACATCAGTTAAATATTTTTTTCCATCAGATGAGGGAAGTTTCAGTTGTACGATATTTTCGTACAACTCAGTATTCCCGCTCTCTTCACGTAATTTTATTTTTAAATCGGACCAATAACGACGAGGATTTTCTGATTCAGTTAGTATTTTAATTACATCAACAACTGAAAAATACCATGTGTCTTTTTCTTCATCATAACAGAACGTATTTTACTTTGTTCAAACAATTTTATATCGTTTTGCATTATACAGTCCTTATTTTGTTCTATTTTTGTTCTTATTGTAGTCATAAAAAATTTAATGTGCAAATAATAAATTCAATTATCATACACTATTTTTCCAGTATAAAAGTAACCGGACCGTCGTTTAAAAGTTCAACCTGCATATCGGTCTGAAAAATGCCGTTTTGCACTGGAAGATTATAGATATTGCGCAGCTGGTCTGAAAAATATTCATATAATAGATTAGCATCTTGCGGTGCGGCGGCTGTGTCAAAACCGGGGCGGTTTCCGCGCGAAGTGTCGCCCGCTAATGTAAATTGCGAAACCACCAAAATCTCACCCTTAATATCTTGCACCGATAAATTCATTTTGTGTTTTTCATCTTCAAAAATCCGCAGGTTGGCGGCTTTTTTAGCTAAAAAATCGGCCTGCGCGGCGGTATCATTTTTGGCGATGCCCAAAAAAATTAACAAACCTTGACCGATGCGTGAAACTTGTTTGCCGTCAACCGTAACACCGGCGTATTTAACTCGTTGCAAAAGAGCTTTCATAGTAAAATCCTTTAATAAAATAAGTATGAAACATAAATGGCGGTAACAATGCCGACCAAATCGGCAAACAGAGCGCAGGGCAAGGCGTGCCGCGTTTTAACCACTTTAATGGCGCCAAAATAAACCGCCAAAACATAAAACGTAGTTTCGGTTGAGCCCTGAATAACTGACGATACAAATCCGGCAAAGCTATCGGCGCCGTAGGTTTGCAGAGTTTCAATCATCATGGCGCGGGCGCCGCTGCCGGAAAGCGGCTTTATAAATGCGGTCGGCAGCGCAGGAACAAAGCCGGTATCGGCATTAAACCATGTTACTAAACGTTCAATGCCCAAAACAAACATATCCATAAGTCCGGAGGCGCGCAATACGGCAATGGCAGTAAGCATAGCCACCAAGTACGGAATAATTTTTACGGCAATATCAAAGCCTTCTTTAGCGCCGGTTATAAACGTTTCATACACATTAAGGCGTTTAATGGCGCCTGAGGCGATAAAGGCGGCAATCATCAAAAACAAAATAAAGTTACCGGCGCTTTCTGAATAGGTCAAGCGTACCGCGTCATCAAGGCTTGCAAAATAATAAGCTAAACCGATGATAAAGGCGGCAAACCCAAGTAAATATGAAAATACTATCCGGTTAAATATCGGCAGCTTTTGCACGAGTGCCACAGCCAAAAATCCGGCTAAGCTTGAGGCGGCGGTGGCAATTAAAATCGGGATAAATACCGCGCACGGATTAGCTGACCCAAGTTCTGCCCGATACATTAAAATATTAATCGGAATAATGGTTACGGCGGAAGCGTTAATCACCATAAACATAATTTCAGCGTTTGAGGCGGCGTCTTTACGCGGATTAAGTTCTTGCATTTGCTCCATGGCTTTAAGTCCCATCGGGGTGGCGGCGTTATCAAGTCCGAGCATGTTGGCGGCAATATTCATAACCATAGAACCGATTGCGGGGTGGCGCTCCGGAATTTCGGGCATGATTTTCTTAAATAACGGGGTTAATCCGCGGGCAAGCAAATCGGTTAGCCCTGATTTTTCAGCAATTTTTAAAAGACCGAGCCATAAGCAGAGCATGCCGGTTAAATTAATGGCAATGGTAAACGCTGATTTTGCCGAGGCAAACAAGGCGTTTATAACTTCCGTCCAAATCAGCGGATTGCCGCCGAAAAATGCCTGAAAGCAAGCCGCCGCAAATGATAGCAGAAAAAATAAAATCCAAATAACGTTAAGCATAAGTTTAGCCCTGACTGATGTTTTGTTGTAATTTATCAGCTAAAAATGAAAATAATTTTAATATTTGTTTACCAAACGCGTTTTATAATAACGCTTAAGTTTAAATAATAAGTAGGATTTACATAAATGTCTGCCGATATTATAGAAGAAGACAATAGCGAAGAAATTTGGCAACACGCTGAACTTAAATCAAAATTTGACGGCTATTATGAACAGGTTTTAGCTCCGTTCTTAAAGAAAAAGGAAGACATCAGATTAAAATATGTCAGTCAATTTTGGTTTTTAATTTGGTTTTCGTTGTTTTTAGTGCCGATGACCGGATTGTTTATTTATTTTTTTAACAATCATGTTCACTCAAGCGTCAGTTGGGGCATATTGGTGTTTTTAATTGCGGGAATGATTTACGCCATTCGTCTGCCGATAAAAAAATACCGCGCGTTGGTTGAAAACGATTCTATGGAACTGTTCGCCAAGTTTTTTGACGGGTTCCGCTATCGTCACGGGCAGCCGATAAACCAAAAACTGATGGAAATGAGCCTGATTTTTCCGAAATATGATGAAATCAGCGCTGAAGATGCTTTCTTTGGTAAATATGCCGATACTATGGTGACTATTTGCGAACAAACCATGAAGAATATAAACATGGTAAAAGGCAAGCGTGCTGAAAAAATTGTATTTCAGGGCATTGCGGTTGAAATAGATTTAAACAAGCCGTTTACGGCGCAAACCATTGTGCTTAAAAACAGCGGCATATTTAGCAAAACTAAAACCTTTGAAGGTCTGGAGCGCTTTAAACCTGATGATGATTTATCAGATAAATATTTTGAAGTTTATACCGGAGATAAAGAAGAGGCGCGCTATTTATTGCTGCCGACTTTTGTTAAACGCTTGGTTAATTTAAAAGAAGCGTATAAAGGTAAAAGTATTCAGCTTGGCATGTATGCTAATCGGGTTTTGCTAGCCATTGAAACCCGCGAGGATATGTTTGAGCCGTGCGAATTTTTCAAAACTCATTTAGATAAAGAAAAATTTGATGAAATTTTTGAGCAGTTTTGGGCGGTTTTCTGTATTGTCCATTATTTAAGAGTTAATCGTAATCTGTAATTAAAAACGCCGGCGTTAAAAACCGGCGTTTAAGTTATTGCTGTTTGCTTTTAAGCAAATGGTATTGAACCATAATGATAATCACCAAATAAGGCAAAAACATTTCCGAGCTTTCTTCCAGCAAAGACCAAATTTCAATTTGCTCGCGCGGTAATAATTCGCCGTCATGATTATGACGCCAGTTGCCCGGAAAGCGATCGGCAAATTTGGCAAATACCAAAGTGGTGCACAAAACCGCGGTAGACCATGTTACGGTATTAAGCTTGAAAAATGATGTAACCAAATGTTTGGTGTATTTAATGGCAAGATAAAGTATCGCTCCGAAAACAACGAGCAACAGCAACCCGAATACAATTTTTTCACCCCACGGATTGTCAGGATTCAAGAAAAAGCGAGACTTAAACGGAGTTGAATCAGTGCGAGACAAATGGTGCTGAATACCGGCTTCTCGCAAAAAGGCGCAAATGCCCAAAAACAGGTAAATACCCCATGAGGTAATTTTATCGGTGTAATCTTTAGATAAAAACAACATGGTTGTTAACATTAACATATAACCGATGTTGGTAAACAGCTCAATAATTTCGCCGTCCTCAGTAATTATAAATTTTTGCTCGGGGAAAAATATTAAAACCACGGCAAGCAAGGCTCCCCAACAAACACTAAATGTTACGGGAGTAAAAAACGGAGATAAAAAAAGTTTTTTCATAACGTCACCATATCTCAAAATTAAATCAAAATATAGGCGAATATACCTTATTTGCTCAAAAAATAAACATTTTTTTGGCGGGCAGTGCATAAGTCCGTTTGTTAAAAAGATAATATAACCGAATAATTACCTTGCTCTTCAGCAGCAGTTCGGCAAATATCGTCAAGGTCAGTTAAGCGCAAATCTTTGATGCGTTTAAAGCAATAGTACTCTGTATTATTATCGCCGCAATATATTCCTTGGCTGTCAAAATCATCGCCTTTATAAGCTGCAACACTTATAGAATGTAATTCTTGGTGCCATTCTTTAGCAATTACATATAAGTTTTTGCAAATTTGAAAAGAACTTTCATTTCTGCCTAAATCGGAGGTTCGTAAAGAAACAATGTCTTTATTAGAGTTACGATTATAAACATAATATTGAGTGCCGAAAGCATCTTTTATATATCTATCATCACTGGTATACATTTCCTTTGGAATTTCACCGAGTTTTGAAAGTAGCGGCACTAAATGAAAGTCGCTTAGATTGGTATCATCCGCCGGATTGGGATTAAGTATTAAGCTGCTTTTATAACGCACGATCGTACCAATGACCTGATTTAACTGTTCAGTTTGTTTATTGAGCTTGTATTTGAACATCGCTTTCCCATACCCGCTTATAGCGCCGACAGAAAGCACCCCGATAATCGCAAGCACCCCAAGCATTTCCACCATAGATCTTCCGGATTGTGTATACATGAGCTAAAATCCTCTCAAATAGTTACATTTGAGAAGATTTTAGCTCGCGTTTTTTTTTTGCAATATTTACGAGTCCGTGCTGTGTATAAGTTGTAAAAGACCACCCCGCCTTCGGCACCCCTCCGTAGATGGGAATCAATAATATTGCGCATAAGTTGTGGTTTATTAAAAAAAATCACTAAATGAGCATAAAATAAAATGATGTTAAAACAGGATATTGGAGCAAAAAACGATACAAAACAATACAAGACGATACAA
>CAVBCV010000018.1:0-29152 GCA_963594125.1 Lachnospiraceae bacterium | reverse complement strand
AAAGGCTTATAGCCGCATATGAAGAACCACGCGTTTTACGCGTGGGTATCTTTTTTTAATACCCTGACGCAACTTTTGCACTGTATTAATTAACATTCCTTAACACGTTGCGGTGATAGCTACGCAACCACCCCGGCGGCGTTCCGCCGCCACCCCTCCTCAGAATGGGAATTTTAAATCGCGGCTTTAAATACAACTTATACACAGTACGGACTCGTAAATATTGCAAAAAAAAAACGCGAGCTAAAATCTTCTCAAACTTAACAATTTGAGAGGATTTTAGCTCATGTATACACAATCTGGAAGATCAATGGTTGAGATGTTAGGAGTCTTAGCGATTATTGGAGTTTTAAGCGTTGGGGCGATTGCCGGTTATTCCAAAGCCATGATGAAGTATAAGCTAAATAAGCAGACGGAACAAATCGGCTCAATTTTAGACTATGTTAATATTCATTTAGATGACCTCAAGCGCTCAAAAACAACGACTACCGGCAAGATGATATCAATACTCACCAAGCTTAATGTTATCCCGCAAGAAATGATAAAAGAAAATGAAACTGATGTAGTATTTGATGTTTTTGGCTCCGCAGTTGGGCTCGTGAATTATACTGACGGTTATGGACATTATTATTTTGAGCTTGTGCGATACTTAAACAAAGGGCAAAAGGAATCGTGCATGAATTTATTTACCATCGCTAAAGCCAAAAGAGAGCAACTTTGGCGCACCAAGTTTGAAACCGTTAAAGGCGAAACTTCCGGCGAGGCTAATTCGGCGTTTGGCGATAATTATTGCACATCTGACCGTAAATGTCTTAAAGATTTAACCGTCGCTGAAATGGAAGATTATTGTAATGTTTGCGAGGATAAAGACACTTGCATTTTTTACTATCAGATGGCGCTTTGATTTTAAACGCAAAAAGCCGCGGGTTTTGTTCCGCGGCTTGATTTTTACTAAAAGCAAATTACATGCCTTTTAAGATGTATTCGCTCATTTTTTCAGCAAAGAACGACGGATCGGAAACCGCCTCGCCTTCTGCAATTTTGGCTTGATCCAAAATTAAGCGCGACACCTCAGAGATTTCGGCTTTTTTAGCATCATCGCTTATCATATCGCACAACTTAATAATCAACGGGTGATACGGATTAATTTCCAAAATGCGGGTGCTGGCAAACGCGGTTTGCTGTTGGTGATTACGCATTAAGCGTTCAAGGTGAATACTCATCTGTCCGTTTTCAACATTCAGCGCCGCCGGACTTTTAGTAAGTTTTTCGGTTACTTCAACTTTGCCGACTTCTGATTTAAACATCTCAGTCATCAGCGCGGTTAATTTTTGCAAATCGCCCTCACCGGCTTTTGCCTCTTTACGCTCAACTTTTAAATCAATATTCGCTTGCGAAATGTGCTTTATCGCAAAGGTTTTATAAGTGGTTAAAGTTTGTGTCCAGAACTCGTCAATCGGGTCGGTCAACAACAAAACCTCAATACCTTTTTCTTTAAAGGCTTCAAGCTGCGGATTGTTGCGCAAGGTCGGAACATCGTCGCCGGTAATGTAGTAAATAGTTTTCTGGTCAGCTTTAGCGCGCGAGATATATTCATCAAGCGTTGTAAGCTTTTCATTATCCGCGGTTGAGGCAAATAACGACAAGGAGGCGACTTCTTCACGGTTAGAAAAGTCTTCATAAATGCCTTCCTTAAAGGCAATGCCGAAAGCCTGCCAAAACTTGAGATAATCTGCATAATCGGCGCTGCGTTTTTTGAGCTCTTTCAAAATACGCGATACCGTGCCCTGGCGGATTTTAGCCAGTAGTGTGCTTTGCTGCAGCATTTCACGCGAGATGTTAAGCGGTAAATCGGAGCTGTCTATCACACCTTTAACAAAGCGCAAGTATGCAGGCATTAAACCTTCGGTTTTATCAGAGATGAAAACTTTATTAACGTAAAGCTTTAAGCTCTGCTGTCTATCGGGCTGAAACAAGTCATACGGAGCGGTTGACGGAATAAAGAGCAACGCCGTATATTCAATACTGCCTTCCGCCTTAAAGTGCAGTGTCAGCCACGGGTCATCAAAGTTTTTGGAAATATGGTGATAAAATTCTTTATACTGCTCCGCGGTAATTTCCGCCTTGTTGCGAGTCCACAAAGCGGAGGCGGTGTTGACGGTTTCTTCACCGGCTTTGCCCAAATTTAACACAATCGGATATTCAACATGGTCGGAATAGGTGCGGATTACGTGGCGCAGATAAATGGTGTCGGTAAAATCTTTGGCATCGTCTTTTAAGAATAACTTTATATCGGTGCCGTTAGAATCGCGTTCAGCTTCTGAAATTTCATAGCCGCCGAGACCGTCTGAAACCCACTTCCAGGCTTTGTCTTCTTCCGCTTTGCGGGTGATAATTTCAACCTTTTTGGCAACCATAAAGGCTGAATAAAAACCAACGCCGAATTTACCGATTAAATCAACCACAGAACCGTTGTCTTTAGCATTATTTACAAAATCGGCAGTGCCGGATTTGGCAATGGTGCCGATGTGGTTGATTAAATCGTCTTTATTCATACCAATACCGTTATCTGAAACAGTCAGCGTGTTTTCTTTGTCATCAGGGGTAACGGTAATTTTGAAAGCCTTGGAAAGTTTGGCGGCTTCAGGGTGAGTAAGCGCCAAATATTTTAGCTTATCGCAAGCATCGCTCGCGTTTGAAATCAGCTCACGCAGAAAAATATATTTTTCAGAATACAGCGAGTTGATTACTATATCCAACAACTTGGTAACTTCAGTTTGAAACTCTCTTTTTTCGCTCATTTTTAACTCCTTTTAATTTGATATGTTTTATATGGGAATAAAAATATTTATTCGCAAGAGTATAGCTTAAATTTTTACTTGCTTTTATTTTCAAATGCGATAAAAATACCAGCTGTAAATTTAATTTAAGGAGATAAATTATGCCTTCTGTTGTTAATGATAGCTGCATTAAATGCAAAGTTTGCGCCAGCGTATGTCCGGTTGATGCTTTTCATGAAGCTGAAACTCAGCTTGTTGTTGATCCTGACACTTGCATTGATTGCGGCGTTTGCATTTCAGAATGCCCGCAGGGTGCAATTTCTAACTCTGACGAAGCTGATGAAAAATTTGTAAAATTCAACGCTGAACAAGCAAAAGTTTGCCCCGGCGCCAACGATTAATTTTAACAAATTGCGCAATTAGAAAGTTAAACCTCTCAGGCTTTTGAGTTTGAGAGGTTTTTTGTTATCAAAATTTATACAACTTATACACAGCATGGACTCGTAAATATTGCAAAAAAAAAAACGCGAGCTAAAATCTTCTCAAAATAACTTTTTTGAGAGGATTTTAGCTCATGTATACACAATCTGGTCGGTCTATGGTGGAAATGCTTGGGGTTTTGGCTATTATCGGCGTGTTGTCAGTTGGAGCAATCGCCGGTTATTCCAAAGCAATGATGAAGTATAAGCTCAACAAGCATGCCGAATCCATAAATATGTTGATTAATAATTCTCTGCAAATGTTAAGCCAGCTTGGTCCAAAAGAAGAGGACGTCAAATATCATGCTGTAACTTTATATAAATTAGGTTTAATTCCTGATGGAATAAGATATAATAACACCGACGCATTGTACGATGTTTTCAATAATGATATTCGTGTTTACACAAAAGATAAGGCTGACACTTCATACAATTACGGAATTTCTTTTCGTACCAAAAACAGCTCGTTAGACATTAACTCCTGCCGCAATATTATTACCGTTGCTAAAGAAAATTCCGCCAATCTTAAACGTGTAACCGCTTATAATAATGATGAAGCTTCACACTTTGGCGCGCTTGTCGGCGATAATTATTGCAAAGGCGCATCTCGTTGTTTACGTAATTTAACCCTTAATGATATTGACAATCTGTGCAACAGCAAAGTCAACGTACTGTATATTTTATGGGATTAAGTATAAAAAAGCCTGACTTAAATTAATAAATCAGGCTTTTTAAGAATTTACAAACAAGCGCTAAATGCACTTATAATAGCCGCCGCAGCTGTTGCGACTTGCTTTCAGTCCGGCATTGATGCATTGCGCCGGAGTATATTTATATTCAGCCTGACAGCAGCTTTTATAGTATGAGCTATTGTACGGACAGCGCTCTCTTAAAACCAAGCCGCTTGCGCATGAGGTGTTGCCATAGCCCGCGCTCCGACAACGAGCATCAGTTGTTTGAGTGTTATTTTTATGACCGCCATTGCCGACACTGCTTGAAGAGCCCGGCAAAAAGGTAACGCCGGCAAAAGCAGCGCCGCAAATGCCGCAAGCCAAAATGGCAACTAAAATGCTAAGTTTTATATGTTTCATCAGGTCAATCTCCCTATTAGTAAAAATATGATTATATTATAACCCGTTTAATCAAAAAATGCAAGTTTTGATTAAAGGTTAGCCGATAACTTCACGCCTGCCGACATGGTCAGCGGCGGAAACAATCCCCTCTTCTTCCATGCGGTCAATCAGAGCCGCCGCGCGGTTGTAGCCGATGCGCAGCTTGCGCTGGATGTAGCTGGTTGAAGCTTTTTTATCATTGCGGACAATCGCCAATGCCTGCGAATACAAATCTTCATCGCTGCCGCCCATCGCGGTGTTATCAAACACGGCGCCGCCCCCGTTTTTGCTATCAAGCTCGCCTTCGGTCACCGCCTCAACATATTCCGGCGCGCGCTGTTGTTTTAAGAAGTTAACAACCGCCTCAACCTCGCTGTCTTTTACAAAACTGCCGTGAACACGGAGCGGACGCAAACCCGCGGGCATATAAAGCATATCGCCCATACCTAACAGCTGTTCGGCGCCCTGCTCGCCTAAAATGGTGCGGCTGTCAATTTTGGACGTAACCTGAAAGCTGATGCGGCTCGGGAAGTTGGCTTTAATGGTACCGGTGATAACGTCAACCGACGGACGCTGGGTAGACATAATCAAGTGCAAACCGGCGGCGCGAGCCATTTGCGCCAAGCGCTGAATAGCCGCCTCAACCTCTTTGCCGGCAACCAACATTAAATCAGCCATTTCATCAACCACAATCACAATATACGGCAGCGGAGTGGTGTCAATTTCCTGCTCTTCATAAATCGGGGCGCCGGTTTCAGGGTCAAATCCGACCTGAATGGTGCGGGTTAATTTTTCGCCGCTTTCTTTAAGTTCTTTCAGCTTTTGATTATAGCCGGAAATATTGCGCACATTGAGCTGCGCCATTTTGCGGTAGCGCTCTTCCATTTCGCGCACCGCCCATTTAAGACCGATAACCGCCTTGGCAGGGTCGGTAATCACCGGCGTCAGCAAATGCGGAATGCCGTTATACATTGAAAACTCAAGCATTTTCGGGTCAATCATAATCAGCTTGCATTCTTCAGGGCGCATACGATACAAAAGCGAAAGAATCATTGAGTTAACGCCGACCGATTTACCGGAACCGGTAGTACCGGCAACCAGCAAGTGCGGCATTTTGGCTAAATCGGCATAAGTGTTTTTGCCGCCGATGTCTTTACCAAGCACAATATTTAAGGTATTTTTGCTGTTTTTAAACTCGTCATCGGAAAGCAAATCTTTGAGCCATACCGTTTCACGCTTGGCGTTAGGCATTTCAATACCGATGGTATCAGAACCGGGAACAACCGCAATACGCACCGAAACAACCTTCATGGAACGGGCAATATCTTCCGAAAGCCCGATAACGCGCGCGGTTTTGGTGCCCGCCTTAGGACGGAGTTCATACAAAGTTACCACCGGACCGGGACGAACATTAACAATCTGCCCGTCAACTCCGAACTCTTGCAAAACATTTTCCAGATTATGAGCGACCGCTTCAAGTTCTTTTTTGCTGACTTCATTGCCGCCCTTGTCTTTCGGACGCGAAAGCAGGTTAATATCAGGGTAGCAGTAACCGTCATCTTTTTTGCTTTTTGCAGTTGGCGCCGGTTTTTCAGGTTTTTCGGGCGCTTTTTTAGGCGCGGCAGCTTTAGGAGCGGTTACAATTTCAGGCTTGCTTTCCGCCGCCGGTTTTAAGCTCGGCTCGCGGTGCAAAAGCTGCTCGTCTTCCGGCTCACTGCGCGGTTTGGCAAAAAGTTTGCGGAAAAACTTAACACCACCGAGGCATCCTTTGGCAACGTATTTAGCAAAAACAGTCACACCGGCGCAAACATATCGCAGGCACTTGTACCAATCTTTAAAAGTAATGCCAAGCACCAAATTAAGCGCCATAACGCTCAGCACCAACAATGCCGCCGCCAACACATATTTGGCATAAGGCAAACCGGTTGCGCTTAAATTAGTTTGCAACCACGCCGCCGCGCGATACGCCGGTTTGCCGCCCAAGCCGTAATTGCCAAAGCGGTAATAGCAAACTAAATTAAGCAATGCCGCTGTGCTGAAAACGCCGACTACAAACGCGAGCAAGCGGGCTTTAAATTCTTCAACCGCGCCATAGCGCAAAAGCTGATAGCCCCAAACAAAAAAGCCAAGCAAAAACAAAGGCAGCGCAATACCGAATCCGAACAAAACCGCTTCCGCTAAATCAGCGCCGAATCCGCCAAGCAGGTTGAGCGGCACATTAGAGTTGCGATTGTTAAAAGTGGGGTCTGCCTGATGATAAGTAATCAGCGCCATATAAACCACCAACGCCGCGGCTATTAACAGCAGCCCGCCGAATTTGCGCATAAACAATCTGAACTTGCTTATAGTTTTTTTCTTTGTTTTTTTTGCCATTTTAATCTTTGTCCTAAAATTCAGAGTTTAAACTTTTTAAGCTCTTCCATACTAATATTAACCTCACGCCCGATACAAATTGAGGGATCAAGCTTTACACCGGCAATGTTTGACGCCCTGAACGACTGGTAGCGCATGATAGTTGGAACTTTAATGTCATTTTTATACATATCCTCATACATACCGCGCACCTGCTCGTGCATCTTTTGGCGCAAAGGGTCATCATATTGCGGACGGCACAATGCCAAAACATCAGTAATCCCCTGCGAGAGCAAACCTTTTTGCATTAAATACAAGAGCAAACCTTTTTCGCGCTCTTTTTCAGGAATCGGGAACAGTTTTTTAACTTCCTCACGGTTGAGCATAAAGGTTGAAAGACAAATATCCGCCTCTTTGCCGAAGTTAAGCAAATTAACCTTAGGCTCAATATGGCAGCACCCAACCGGCAGCAAATTGGCTTTGTCATCGGCAAAGGCGTATCCGGTATGGCTCAAAATGGCGTTATAGCGAATCATAAACGCAACCTGACGGCTGATTTTATCTTTAACCCAAAAATTTTCCGGTTCTAAAATGGCAATATAATCGCCTTCCGCCTTAGAAATGGCAAAGCTGTACGAATCGGTGTAACCCTTGCGCTGCTTGTTTAAGCAAAGCTTGACTTTGGGGTTGCGCTGACGGTATTTTTGCAACAGAGCGGCGGTTTTATCGGTGGAGGCGTCATTAATAATTATCCACTCCATATTTTCATAATCCTGATAAGCAAACGACTTAAATGCCGTGATTAAAAAGCGCGCGCAATTATGGGCAACCGTAATTACCGATACTTTTTTGTTATGAAACATTATGCCTCCGTGTTACTTATGCAGAATCACCCGCGCTTGACGGATAAAACTTGACTTTTAAACAAACTAAACCTAAATTCCCAATAAATAATTAATAAACGAGGTTTTTTAGAGATGAAATACGCTTTTGTTTTTCCGGGGCAAGGCTCGCAATTTGTGGGCATGGGCAAAGAATTAGCCGATAATTTTGCCTCCGCGCGCGAGGTTTTTGCCGAAGTTGACGAGGCCTTAAAGCAAAACTTGTTTAAGCTGATGGTTAACGGTCCGGAAAGCGAGCTAATGCTCACCGCCAACACGCAACCGGCGCTGATGGCGCACTCTATGGCGGTAGTCAGAGTTCTGGAAAAAGAGTTTGGAATTAAGCTTAAAGACAAAGCCGCTTTTGTTGCCGGACATTCGCTCGGCGAATATTCCGCCGCTTGCGCCGCCGGTGTTTTTTCATTGGAAGATACCGCCAAATTGCTCCGTATCAGGGGCGACGCCATGCAAAAGGCCGTTCCGGTAGGAGTTGGCGGCATGGCTGCGGTTTTGGGCGTTTCATTTAAAGATATTGACGCGTTGGTTGAAGCCTGCAACGATGAAAATAATTTATGCGTTGCCGCCAATGATAATTCAGATGGGCAAGTGGTGCTTTCAGGGCATATTGCCGCCATTGACAAAGCGGTTGAAATTGCCTCTGAGTTTGGCGCCAAACGCTGCGTTAAACTGCCGGTGAGCGCGCCTTTTCACAGCCCGCTGATGCAACCGGCGGCAGAAGCCATGGCGCGGGCGTTTATGGATGTTGAAAGTCATGACGCGCAAATTCCGCTGATTGCGAACATTTCAGCAACTCCGGTTACAAATCATAAACAAATAATCAAAAACCTGATTGAGCAGGTTACCGGAACGGTTAAGTGGCGCGAAACTGTGCTGTTTTTGAAAGAACAAGGCGTTACCGATATAATTGAGCTCGGCGCCGGAAAGGTTCTTTCAGGTATTGTCAAAAGAAGTGACAAAGAACTTAATGCCGCCTCGGTCGGTTCTGTGGCTGAAATTGAAGAACTGGCAACCAATTTATAACTTTTAGCAAAGGATTAAAACATGTTTAGATTAGATGGAAAAGTTGCTTTAATTACCGGTGCTTCCGGCGGATTAGGGAATAAAATTGCCCGCACTTTGCACGCGCAAGGCGCAACTTTGGCTTTAACCGATATGCGCCCTGAGGGCATGGAACAGCTTAAAGCCGAATTAGGCAATAATGTTGAATGCTTTGTTGCCAACCTTTCCAAAGCGGAAGAAATCAGCGGCTTGATTAAAGCGGTTGAAGAAAAATTCGGCAAAGTTGACATTTTGATTAACAACGCCGGTTTAACCCGCGATAACTTGTTTATGCGCATGAGCGATGAAGATTGGCAGCTGGTGCTTGACGTTAACTTGACCGCGGGCTTTAAGCTTGCCAAAGCCGCCATTCGCGGTATGATGAAAAGAAGATACGGACGCATTGTAGGCATTGCCTCAGTGGTCGGCGTTATGGGCAATGCCGGACAGGCTAACTATTCCGCCTCAAAAGCCGGTATGATTGCCATGAACAAGTGCTTAGCGCAAGAAGTCGGCTCACGCGGGATTACCGTAAACTCAGTTGCCCCCGGTTTTATCCGCACCCCGATGACCGATGTTTTGCCTGATGATGTTAAAGCCGCTTTGCTTAACAAAATTCCGGAAGCTAAACTCGGCGAGGCTCAGGATATTGCCAACGCGGTTGCCTTTTTGGTTTCAGACGAGGCGCAGTACATCACCGGTCAAACCTTGCACGTTAACGGCGGTATGGCAATGATTTAAGCCTTTTATCTTTTTGGCGAAAACTCCGGCGGGCAGAGCAAAATTTTTGCGCAAGCTTAGCCGGAGTTTTTTATTTTAGCGCCTGTTTTCAGCTATATAAAGGCGTAGCCGCTCAGGCGTGTTTTGGCGGTGTTTATTGACAAAAAAATTACTTTTGATGCGTTTTACCTCTTGTTTTTTTTGCTTTTTTATGCTAGATTGATATTGAAAAATAAGGATTATGTGGGCTATTGGGTGTTTATTATTGGAAAATTGAAAAGATTTTTCATATTCTTTAGTGTGCTTAATTTTTTGTTTTTCAAGTGTTTAAGTTTAGGAAATCAATAAAAAAATAAAATATTATGGCAAAAGAAACTTTTTTTGCAGCCGTTGTTGCTGCATGTATGGGAATGTTCGTTTTCGGTTTCACCTCATGCACCAAGGATAGCCAATTCCTTGGCATGGATGAAGAAAAAAACTCCACCAAAGCAAACAAACCGGTGGAGGCAACGACCAACTTTGAGATTTCAGAATTTGCTTTTTCTGCAGATACTGCCGAATGCAGCCTGCAGGGAATAGCAAATATGGAGATAGAGAAGACATTACGTACGAACGGAGAAATTACTGAAGGAGTTATCCTTCATAAGTCTCTTAGTTCAAACGTATTCTTCAACGCTCAGCCTGTGAAGGTTGATGTTGAGGATGAAGTTCTTCTCAACAAAGTTGAACTTTCTGCCGTTAGCAGAGTTAATGTTGCTCCTAAGGCAACCGCTGACTCTGTTAAAACCTACGGCGCGACTTTTTCATTCAGCTTCAATGCTGGTGAGAGAGTTCTCGCTATGGCATCATGGCAGAACTTTTCGGTTGACGGAAACGAGTTTTCCGCCGCGGTTGTGGACACTGTAACCTTCACCGGCGCTCAGATTGTCCGCATGTACACAGTTTCAGAGACCGTAAAGGTCGCTGAGATTAATCTCTACTTCAACGTGGAGATGACTGCGAACGGAAAGACATGCAGCTATGCTGTACGCGTACCCGTTCAAAGAGTATACACCGCGACAGCCTCTACCCCGGCTGAGTATTCAGAGACGATTGAGAACATTAGCTATAACGGCGAGTTCTCAGTAAAAGCTCAAAGTCTGCAGACCGATTATCAGGCAGTGTCCTGTGATCGCGTCACCCTGCTCGGCAACGAGAAGGTCGCAGATGAGAAGACCCAGCTCCCTCTTAACCTGAGGGCCGCTTTTAAGGTGAACTCTTCCGAGAACACTTTTGAGAGCGAGGAATCTCTTATGAATGTTTCTCTTATCGGCACCGAGTACGGTGATGATAAGGTTAACATAATTAGTAACGGGAAGTTTGCAACCACTTCTCGTGCCCGTGAAGAGTATTTCACTCTGAACGGTGGAGAGCAGGTTGCCGTCGCTTCATTGTACGAATACGCCTCCTACAACGGAGACGTTCTGCCGTACAGCAGCATCGGAAACATCTCTTTCGTTAAGGGAGAGGTTGCGGAAGACGCTGAAAAATCTAGCGACGACCGCAAGGTCGCAAAGGTAACGCTCCACTTTAATGTGGATGTCGTTCTGAGTGAGCAAACGGCTACTACCCGCGGCGGTTCTGAAAGTGTTACCACCTATGAAGTTGTCCTTTCTTACGAAAGGTCAATGAAGGTGGCAAAGCCAGAAGAGCCGGAGGTGCCAGTTACAGAGATTTTCCCTGAAAACAGAGGAAAACTTCTTGGTGCCGCCGCATCAGTTGTACCTGCCGATCAGGAAAGCGGAAAGTATGCACAGTTGTGCTTTACCGTCCGTTTTGAGAAAGGCGCGACAGCTGTAACCTGCCCTCTGGATCAGATTGTTCCTACCAAGGAGCAGTTTGCAGAGGCATACTTTGCCAAGAGCAAGCAGTTTGATGAAAAATATAACTCAGGATTTTTCACAAACGAAGCCAACCGTGGTACTTACAAGGTTGGCGTTTGGGCACCGGCTATTGCTAAGGATTTGTCTGACAGGGTTGCGTACTACAAGGATAACACCTCAGTACGTTTTGTCACATTCAAAGACCTGAGCAACGGATGGAACTGGAGGAACGGTAATTTCTCAACCAAGGTTGAGGGATACGAGTTCTCTGTTTCAGAAGACGGCGTCCTGAGCATTGCTTACAATGGCAAAGTGATGATGAGGGTAAAGTAAAAGTTTTGATTTGCTGAGGTATATTTGTTTTTGTTTAGTATTTCAGCGAATTTAAAATATGAAAAAACAAAAAAATAATAACTAGGTGGCGGGTAAAAAATTATCTAAAACAGCCCGTTGCCAAAAACTTTATGAATATGAGAAAGAAAATCGTTGCCGCGGTATTAGTGCTCATCGCGGCGGTGTCATCAGTCTACGGTCAGGAAAAGGCTCGCGCTATCAATGGCGATGAGTCAATTGCTCGTTACGAGCAGGAACGTCTGGAGCAGTTGCCGACGTTCCAAGCTATCAGAAGAACTTCTGATGGCTTTATCCTGAAAGCGGCAGACTGCGTCGGCTTTGGCATGGAAGTGTTTGGCGGAGGCGATTATTCGCTTCGTGCTGAATACTACACCCCGAGAGGCGGTGTCAATGTCAGGTATGATGGTAAAAAGACCTCATACCGCCTCGGTGCGTCCATCATAAATAGGGAGTATAATGAGGAAGCCGATCGGGCTGGTCAGAGGTATTTGGCTTATGCCGCCACTGCCGGTCTGAACATTAACCTCTTTTCATCCCGAAATCGCGTACACGTTTTCGCGTTGTATGCGGAAGGAGGTTACCTCTTCGGGAAGCACTCATATAAAGTGGGTGAGGAAGAGATTCCTGATGACACCGAGATGGTGCTCATCAAAGCCGTGAAACACAACGGCTCAGGCCTCGTCTATGGCTGTGGGCTTGAGTATCGTTGTCAATTCTTCGGAAGCGGCAATGCTCTGACGGTCAGAGTTGGGTATCAAGACGCGCTTACCACGTTTGTGAACAACACGCGGAAGAGCGGTCTTGTTGGAGCTCAGCTCGGATTCAACTTCGGTATCCACCGTTGTCGCGTCAGGGCGAAATAAAGGTTAAAAGGACGACCTGAAATGTCCTGATATTATTAAACAAACGGTGCTCTCACGAGCACCGTTTTTTTATTTTGCTAATTGATTAGACCTGGACCATCGGGTCAAGCCCGATGGTGACAGAAAGGGGAAGGACGCATCACTCAAGCCCGATGGTGACAGCATAGGGAAATTAGAGGCTTGCTTCACCCATACTGTCACACTACGATGTAAAGTATCAGCCATCTCTTCTTTGTCACCCTCCGACTTGATCGGAGGGTCCAGGTGGAAAATTTGCTAATTGATTAGACCTGGACCATCGGGTCAAGCCCGATGGTGACAGAAAGGGGAAGGACGCATCACTCAAGCCCGATGGTGACAGCATAGGGAAATTAGAGGCTTGCTTCACCCATACTGTCACACTACGATGTAAAGTATCAGCCATCTCTTCTTTGTCACCCTCCGACTTGATCGGAGGGTCCAGGTGGAAAATTTGCTAATTGATTAGACCTGGACCATCGGGTCAAGCCCGATGGTGACAGAAAGGGGAAGAACACATCGCCCAAGCCCGATGGTGACAGAAAAGTTAATTAACAGAAACATAAAGAATAATTACCGCCAATATCTCATTTCAAAAAAATAAATACACATACTGTTAAAAATTTTTACAATTTTTTTACTTGTTCTCAATAGCTTATATTCTGTACGTTTCAGACTCGTAAACAAGCGCGGCGACCAGAACAAAACAAGAACAGTTAACAAAATACTAAAATTTTCCATTGAATCCCATAAAATACCATGCTATACCATAAATAATGAAAATTAACTCAATAGGATAGCGCTGATGAGAAAAACTTTTCTCTTTATGGACACCATAGTCAACAAGGTTGACTCCAAAGGCCGCGTTTCATTACCGGCTGATTATCGCGCTATTGTTAAAGAACTTAACTCCGAAATTGTTTGTTATCGCAGCCTCACCGCCCCTTGCATTGAGGGCTGTGTTGAAGATTTGCTGGAAAAGCTCGCCGCTGAAATTGAAACGGCGACTGACTTTTTTTCGCAAACGCAAGACGATTTAACCAACTTGATTTTCGGCGATGCCAAGCGCTTTACCTTTGACAGCACCGGACGCATTGTTTTAACCGAAAAGCTGTTAAAGCACGCCGGTATTACCGACACCGCCGTATTTGTCGGCAAAGGTCGCAAGTTTCAAATTTGGAACCCCGAAAATTGGGAAAAAGAAGAAGCGCGGATTCGCGCCGAAATCGCTAAAAAGCGCCCCGTTTTGAACACCACTAAAACCGGAGGCGAAAATTAATGGCAAACACGCAAAAACATATTCCGGTTATGCTTAAAGAAGTTTTGCATTATTTGTACCCGCAAGCCGGTAAAACCTATGTTGACGCCACTTTCGGCAACGGCGGCTACACTGAGGCCGTTTTACAAGCCGCTGATTGCAAAGTTATTGCCATTGACCGCGACCCGACGGTTGTTTCCCGCGCGGAAGAATTAAAACAAAAATACGGCGCTCGTTTTGAGTTCAGAGCCGGTCGCTTTGGCGATATTTTGAATTTAATTACTGAGCCGGTTGACGGCTTTATGTTTGACATCGGCGTTTCATCAATGCAGCTTGACGAGGCGGAACGCGGATTTTCGTTTGCCAAGCCCGCGCCTTTGGATATGCGTATGTCATGCTCTGGCACCACCGCCGCCGATATTGTCAACACCATGGAAGAACACGAACTCGCCGATTTAATTTATAATTACGGCGAAGAACGCAAATCACGCCAAATTGCTCATAAAATTGCGGAAATCCGCAAATTAAAGCCGATTACACTCACTACCGAACTCGCTGACATTATTTACAGCGTAATCAGCAAAAAATTTAATGAAATAAACCCCGCAACCCGCACTTTTCAGGCGCTACGCATTGCCGTAAACGATGAACTCGGCGAGCTTAAATCAGGCTTAAAAGCGGCAACCGAGCGCTTAAAACCGGAAGGGCGCTTGGTGGTGGTTGATTTTCATTCGCTGGAAGATAGAATCGTTAAAACCTTTTTTAATGAAATGAACGGCAAAAACAGCGGCACATCACGTTATATGCCGGTTGCCGAAAATAAATCGCCGGTTATTTTTTCAGCTGTTTCTAAGGCGGTGTTCCCTACTGCCGAAGAAGCGGCGGAAAACCCGCGCGCTCGTTCCGCCAAACTGCGCTTTGCCGTTAAAGCCGCCGCCCCTGCCAAAGAAGGAGATACCAATGATTAACACCAAAACCGCCGTTATTGTTTTATGGATGACCTTAACCTGTTTTGTGATTTTCGGGTCATTTATCTTAAAAAATCAGGTGCAAGATTTGGAAACGGAACTGGCAAAAGTTAACCAAAATATTCAGACCGATATAAAATCTATCCATGTATTAAAGGCGGAGTGGAGCCACTTAAACACCCCTTCCCGCTTAAAAAAATTGGCATCGGAACATATTTCATTAAATAAAGCCAAAGCTGAACAAATTATTAACTATTCTGCGTTACCATTTAATTATGAAAACGGCGGCAATGATAAAATCATGACTGCCGGAGTAAATAAAAAAGAATATAAAAAATTGGTAAAAGCAGAACGTTAATAATTAGAGGAAAAGTTGCTAAGGGCTTGTTTATCAAAAAAGAATAATGAGTTTTGTTTTTCAGACAATCCGATAGGCGCTAATGCTTCGGACATTTTGTTTGAGGAATCGCATGATTCTGACGCCGTTAACGTTTGCCGCCAACGCATGCTTTTTGCCATCGCCGCTTTTTTAGTAATTTATTTTACCATTGTTATCCGCATTTTTTATGTTTGTCTTACCGACGGCATACATTTTCATACTTTTGAAGACGCTAACGGAGAGTATGAACTCAGCACCGGCGCGCCGATTTCACGCGCGGATATTACCGACCGCAACGGCATTATTGTGGCAACCTCGTTGCCGACCGTAAACCTTTACGCCAACCCTAAGCATGTGCAAAACGTGCAAGACGTGGCGGAAAAGCTCTCGCTGTTGTTTCCGGAAATAAGCTATGACGATTTAGTTGCCAAACTTTCGCGCAAACGCACCGTGTTTTCAATGATAAAATATAATCTTTCGCCGGCGCAGCAATCTGCCGTAAACAGCCTTGGCATTCCGGCGCTTGAGTTTCAGCAAAGCGAAAAGCGCGTTTATCCGCATAACAACCTGTTTTCACACATTTTAGGTTATACCAATATTGATAATTTAGGACTTGCAGGAATTGAAAAATCATTGCACAAACGGCTGACCGAATCGTCAAAATCATTACAGCTTACTATTGACACGGGCGTGCAGGACACTATCAGAGAAGAACTGCTTGCCGCGGTTAAGCATTATAATGCCAACGGCGCCGCCGCCATTGTGATGGATGTTAACACCGGCGAAATTATTTCTATGGTTTCGGTTCCTGATTATAACCCGAACTTAAATATTCCGGTAGGCGACCGCTCGTTATTTAATTTTGCCACCCAAGGCGTTTATGAGGCAGGCTCGGTATTTAAGACCTTTAACACCGCTTTGGGACTTGAAAGCGGCAAAGTTAAAGTTAATGACAAGTTTGACGCCACTAAACCGATTAAAGTTCAGGGCATGACCGTTTCAGACTACCGCGGCGAAAATCGTTGGCTGACAGTTGGCGAAGTTTTAATTCATTCTTCCAACATCGGCTCGGTGCAAATGGTTTTGCGGGTCGGCAAAGAAAAACAGCGTCAATTTTTGCAAAATTTAGGCTTTGAAGTGCCGCTTTCTGATTTTCAAGTGGCGGAAAAAGCGCGCCCGTTGTTCCCAAGCAAACAAAAATGGCGCGATGACACCATGGCAACCGCCTCATTCGGCTACGGGCTTTCGGTTACGCCGCTGCACCTTGTTTCCGCCTTTTCCGCGCTTGTAAACGGCGGTATTTACCATTATCCGACCATTGTTAAAGGCGATGAACATCAATCGCGGCGCGTTATTTCCAAAAAGACGTCAGATAATATGCGGCACTTGTTGCGCGATGTGGTAATTTACGGCTCGGGTAAAAAAGCCAATGTTGCCGGTTATCAGGTTATCGGCAAAACCGGCACCGCCAACAAATTAATTAACGGGCGCTATAAAAACAAAGTGGTGATGACCTCATTTTTAGCCGCTTTTCCGGAGAGCAACCCTAAATACGCCATGCTGTTGGTTTTTGACGAGCCGAAAAGCACCTCTGAAACTTATGGCTTTGTTACATCCGGTTGGAACGCCGTTCCGGTCGGCGGTAAAATTATCAGCGAAATTGCACCGCAGCTTAATATTCAGGCTGATTTTGACTTAGACACGCAACGCCGCCACGTTAAAGCCGCGTTTAAAAAATAAATTCGTATCTTCTATTGACAACCCCTTACAAAAACTATAGGTTTTAAGAAATTATAAATTTTTCTGAATATGATTATAGTTGGTGAAAAAAGGAGCCCTATCAGCTCGCCACTGTATGATTTTGAGCAGCTCTCGCCCGAACAGTGGAGACAATTCAGAGAGCAAAAACAGATACCGGACGGGTTTGTGTTTTTGGTAGGTACTGCCAAACACAAAAAAACTCCGGGGATTGTGTTACGCGTAGGCAAAGACAGCATTTTTGTGCAAAGTTTTTTGCCACATAAAAGTGAAGGCGGTATTTATCCGACCCGCGGTTTTGGTCGTATCTACAGCCTCTATGAACCGGCTAATCGTCCGGCTGAAGACGTTGTGATGGAAGAATCCGCCATTTATCAGGTTATGCCTGATAATAAGGTGATGATGCTCCTTGACAATGGCGAACACCGTAACGCGATTAAGATAAAGCAGATGTTCTGCTTTATGCGCCAGATTAAGGGATTTCAGGATTTTGCGCCGGTCGGCTCGCTGCCGCACCTTTATGAGGTGACGTTCAAGGAGCGCTCCCGCGGATACTTCCTGAAAGGGATGACCTATCAAGTTTGGGCAACCCCTATCGGAATCCCTGATGTCTCGCTCGGTGAAATTGCCAAAGGCTGGATGTTTTGCGACATCAACTGCGGCATTTTAGGGGTTATGAAATCGCAAAGCGAGGAGTTTATCCCGCTTGCCGAAGAAGACGGCGACAAAATCGGGCTGTTTACGGTTCGTGACCACAATTTGGTCTATGAAGGCTAGGTTGTCGGTAATTTGCTTAAAGGGGAGTTTTTCTCCCTTTTTTGTTTTTTAAAAGCCTAATTTAAGCGTTTTCTTTATTAAATTATATTCATTTAGCGCACAAAATCTAATCTTTAGTCACATTTTATAATTTTTTTGCTTTTTCTTATTGAAAAATTCATTTTTATTTCTTAATTTAAGAACTGTATTAGCTGTTCCGTATTTTTTATGGAACCTTATTATAACCCATATGGAGAAAATAAAATGAAAAAACTTTTAAGTTTGTTCTGTGCAATGGCTTTCTTAGCCGGCTGTTCATCTTTTGGCGCTAACGGCGGTCTTTTTGGCGGCAGTGAATGCCAGGATAAAGAAGCTCGTGACTTTATGGCTAACGCTGAAGACAGAGTTTTCTTTGCTTTTGACAGCTCAGCTTTGACCAGCAATGCTCAAGAAGTATTGGATACTCAGGTTGAATGGTTGAACGCCAGAAAGCACAAAAATGTTAACGTTATCGTTCAAGGTTACTGCGATGAAAGAGGTACTCGTGAATACAACCTCGCTTTGGGCGAACGCCGCGCTAACGCTGTAAAACAGTACTTGGTATCTCAGGGTGTTGACTCTGACCGTATTTCTGTAATTTCATACGGTAAAGAAAAACCGGCTGTTTTGGGCAACAACGAAGCTGCTTGGGCTCAAAACCGTCGTGCCGTTACTGTTGTTAAAACCAGCAACATGTAATTTTTCGCACAAAAAAACTGAAAGCGCATTCTTGGTAAAAGAATGCGTTTTTTTTGACTTGTACATTAAAAAGTTTTAGCTTATATTTGAGATTGGTTAAAAATTTTATCAGTTAAGAGGTTAAAAAATGAAGTTATTACCTGCCGCCGCATTGTTAAGCGTTTGTCTTTTATCTTTTTCAGCCAACGCGCAAGAAGTTATCGGGCTTCAAGAACAAATTGACGCCTTAAAAGACGAAATGATGATTTTAAACCGCAAAGTTTACCGCGATAACAATGATGTTCAATTCAGCAGTAAACCTTCAGGTTCGGCTGAGGTTGAAATGACGCAATATTCAGAAATTATCCGCTCACTTAACGGTAAAATTGATGAGCTGGAACATAAAATCACACAGCTTGAAAGCAAAATTGACACCATTAACAACGATATGAACGTCCGGTTTAATTTGCTTGAGGGCAAAGGCGTGCCGGCGGCGCAGGGTTCAATCAGCACCCCGAAAAAATTTGACACCGCCGTTGCTAACGGAGCGCCGAAATCTATTACCGGCGATGCTATCACCACCGGCAATTTACAAAATTTAACTCCGGCTAAAAAAGCTGAGCCGGTTACCGCGCCTGCGGAAACTCAGATGGCGACTGCCGACGTAAACACTTTATACACCAACGGTTTGGAAGCATTAAAGAGCCATAATTCCGCCCTTGCTGAACAAAATTTTAAACTCATTTTGGATAAATACAGCTCTGATAAGTTAGCAGGAAACGCGCAGTATTGGCTTGGCGAAGTTTATTATAATGACAAAGCCTTTGATAAGGCCGCTGTTGCGTTCGGCAGAGGTTATGAAAGATACAAAAACGGCGCCAAAGGTCCGGACTGCTTGTTAAAGCTTGGTCTTTCCATGGCGCAGTTAGGCAAAAAAAATGAGGCTTGTTTGGCTTTTGTAAATTTACCGAATGAATTTCCGCAAGCTTCCGGCGAGATTAAAAATAAAGCCGCGCAAGAGGCTAAAAAGTATAACTGCCAATAATGTTTGAAGAGTTTTTACAAAAATATAACGTAAACGAAAAATGCATTGCCGTCGGTGTTTCCGGCGGCAGTGATTCTTTGGCTTTGGCGCTGATGTTAAATGATGAGCTTGCCCCGCTCGGGTACAGTGTTATTGCCATTACCGTTGACCACCGCCTGCGCCCAACTTCAGCGCAAGAGGCTCAAACGGTGGCTGGCATTATGGCGCAAAACGGCATTGAGCATCATACTTTGGTTTGGGAGCAAAACTCCACCCTCAGAACCGGAATTGAAGAGGCGGCGCGAATCGCGCGGTATAACCTTTTGGAAAACTGGTGCAAGCAAAATAATGTTAAAGTTTTGATGATGGCGCACCATCTTAATGATCAGGTTGAAAACTTTTTTATTCGGCTGCAACGCGGCAGCGGGCTTGACGGATTGTGCGGGATGAAAGAATCGGTTCTTAAAAATGGCTTGCAGATTATGCGGCCGCTGCTTTATACCAACCCGCAAGTTATGAAAGATTATTTAAATGCCCGCCGCATTGCTTGGATTGAAGACGAAAGCAATGCCTGCGATGATTTTTTACGCGTTAAAATCCGCAAATTTTTGCCTCAGTTTTACGCCGCGACAGAAATTACCCCGCAGCGAATCGGCGAGACTATGCAAAGGCTGTTATCTTCCCGCAATTATCTTGAGCATAAAACTGAACAGATAATTAAAAGCTCATTTAAAAATTGGTTTGATTATGGGTACAGTTGTTCGCTTGCCATGTTTTTGAGTTTGGATATGGAAATGGCGTTTAGGGTTTTGTCTTGCTTGTTGCGGCAACTAGGCAACAATGAATACACCCCGCGCGCTGACAGTGTGTTACATTTAATCAGCGATATAAAAAGTAATAATTTTAAGGCGGCAACTCTTGCGCACTGCCATATCAGTATCAGCAATAAAGTTTTATGGATTTTGCCGGAAAGTTATGACATCGGCAATTATACCCCAAAAGCATGGGAAAATTATGTAAAGCTCAATCGCTCCTTAAAAAAACAAAAACTGCCGCTGCGCCTGCGCACATTTATATTAAATCAGGCAAAATAACCACCCCGGCGGCATTCGCCGCCACCCCTCCTCAGGATGGGAATTTTAAAGTGCCGATTTAAATACAACTTATGCACAGCACGGACTCGTAAATATTGCAAAAAAAAAACGCGAGCTAAAATCTTCTCAAAATTTACATTTTGAAAGGATTTTAGCTCATGTATACACAATCCGGTCGGTCTATGGTGGAAATGCTCGGCGTTTTGGCGATTATCGGGGTTTTAAGTGTCGGCGCTATCAGCGGATATTCTAAGGCAATGGATAAATATAAACTCAACAAAGCAATTGATACTGCCAATCATTTATTTGCCGCCATTATGACCAATGTGGCGCCGGATAACAGCGCTTTGGCAGATGACGGCAGCGGAAATGTGTATTATACCGAAACCATGGCTAAAGCCGGTTGGCTGCCGGATGGTCTTGCCATTAAAGAAACGGAAGCGCGTTTTGCTTATGATTCTTTCGGTAATCAGGTTTGGATTTTTAAGAACCCAGCCAAAGCTGTCGGGCTCGGTTGGAGTTTTATGCGTGGTCAAAAACCGCTCTGCATGGCTTTTGTTAATTTAGCTAAAGAATGGCAAAATGATATAGACTTAATTAGTGTTGACCATAATGCAGATGAAAACAAAACTTATGGTCAATTATACGGAAACAAAAACTGTACTGCCGATGTTAAATGCTTAAAAGATGTTACGGTAACTGAAATTGATACTATCTGCAATAATTGTGAAAATTGGGTCTGCCGGTTTTATTTTTACTTTAACAAATTTTAAGCTTCAATTACGGCAACCGCGGTTGCAAACGGATAATCATCGCTTAATGAAATGTGCACCGCGGCATGTCTGCCGGCGGCTGACTGCACATATTTTAACGCCGCGCCGTGCAATTTGACAATCGGGCGCCCGCTGCGCTCGTGCAAAATTTCAATATCGGATAAATAAATTCCGTCTTGAAAACCGGTGCCCATGGCTTTAACCACCGCTTCTTTGGCGGCAAAACGCTTAGCGATATACAAAGCCCTGCTCTGCATATCGGTTAAATGCCGCAGCCCCATGGCCTGCTGCTCGTCTTCGGTCATACTGCGTTTGACAAAGCGCTCTAAAAATTCGTTGCTCTTTTCAAGGCGGGTAACATTAACAATGTCGGTTCCGATGCCAAAAATCATTTGTAACCTTTCAGGCGTTTACTGCGCCGCGCGAGAAACATAACTTACCACCTTGGAAGCTTTTAAGGCGGTAATAATGGTGTTTAAGTGCTGCAATCCTTTAACGTCTAAGTCAATCAAAAGCTCAAAATAGTTTAAGGTGCGGTACACAATGTTTAAGTTTGAAATGTTAGCTCCCTGCCGCGCAATCAGGTTAGACAAATCGCCAAGCGCCCCCGGCTCATTGCTGAGCATAACCTTAATGCGCGCGGTGTGCAGCTCTTCTTCGGCATTATCGCCCCAATCAATATCAAGCCAGCGCTCCGGCTCATTGCTATACTGCTCTAACGCCTTACAGTCAATAGTATGAACGGTAACGCCTTTACCGGTGGTTACAATGCCGACAATTCTATCGCCCGGAAGCGGATGGCAGCAACCGGCAAAATGCACCGCCATATCGCTGATAAGACCTTTAATTTTAAGCGGCTCAGATTTTTTCTTTTTACGGAACCCCGGAACTTTAATTGAATTAACCACCTTTTCAAGCTTAGACTGCTTGTAGGCGGGGTAAATGGCTTTTAACACGTCCCAACCGCTGATAAGCCCCTCGCCGACTTTGGCGTAAATATCTTCAACCGTTTCCGCTTCAAAGTTTTGCATAACGCTGACCAAGCCTTTATCGCTAAGCTCCAAGCTCTCACCCTTAAACAAGCGGTCTAACATTTCTTTGCCAAGATTAATAAACTGCTCGCGTTTAACCGCACGAACATAACGGCGAATCGCGGCTTTGGCTTTGCCGGTAACCACAAAGCGCTCCCATTCGGTGGAGGGGTGCTGCGCCTTTGAGGTTAAAACTTCAACCTGATCGCCGTTTTGCAGCACGGTGCGCAAAGGTTTAATCTCGCCGTTTACTTTGGCGCCGACGCAGGTGTTGCCGACTTTAGAGTGCACGGCATAGGCAAAATCCACCGGTGTTGCCCCGCGCGGCAAGCCGATTAAATCGCCTTTCGGCGTAAAGCAAAACACCTGATCGTTATACATCTCAAG
Source organism: Lachnospiraceae bacterium (assembly GCA_963594125.1). Taxonomy (GTDB): domain Bacteria; phylum Pseudomonadota; class Alphaproteobacteria; order RF32; family CAG-239; genus CAAFZY01. Next base: position 6,527 of record CAVBCV010000018.1, on the reverse strand, counting down.
TTTGGTGTTTTCTAAAAACTCTTCCGGATTGGCGGCTTGGTCTAAAATTTCCAACAGCTCGCGAATCCATCTGAAATTACGTCCTTCGGCTTTTTGCCCTTGCTTATAAGCCCAATGCGCCGCCACGCCTTTTTCAGCGATTTCGTGCATTTCATAAGTGCGGATTTGAATTTCAATGCGGGTGTCTTCCGGACCGATTACGCCGGTATGAATTGATTGATAACCGTTAGGTTTGGGGGTGGAAATATAATCTTTAAAACGGCGCGGCACCATGTGATATTTGCTGTGAATAACCCCCAGCGCCTGATAGCAGGTGGCAATATCTTCAACGCAAATACGAAACGCCATAATATCGGAAAGCTGCTCAAACGAGGCGTTTTTCTGCTGCATTTTGCGCCAAATGGAATAAGGTGCCTTTTCACGTCCGGTTACCGTGGCTTTAATGCCGTTTTCCGCCATGTCTTTTTCAAGCTGAGCAATAATTTTTGGCACAATGTTGCTGCCTTGCTCGCGCAAAAAGTTTAAGCGGGCAATAATAGAATCGTGCGCTTCTTTATGCAGTTCGGCAAAGGCGATTTCTTCCAGCTCGTCTTTAACTTCCTGCATGCCGATACGTTCAGCCAGCGGGGCATAAATATCCAAAGTTTCACGCGCAATGCGCTGACGTTTTTCCGGCGGGCAAAAATGCAGCGTGCGCATATTGTGCAGACGGTCGGCAAGCTTAATTAACAAAACCCGAATATCATCAGACATCGCAAGCAGAAGTTTACGGAAGTTTTCCGCCTGCTTGCTGCTGCCGGACTTTTGCTCAATCATCGCCAATTTAGTTAAGCCGTCAACCAAGGAGGCAACTTGGTCGCCGAACAGTTCGCGAACTTCTTCAATGGTGGTGTCGGTATCTTCAACCGTATCATGCAACAGACCGGCAATAATAGAGGCAGAGTCTAACTTAAATTTAGTTAAAATACCGGCAACTTCAATAGGATGCGAATAATACGGGTCGCCCGATGTGCGCAACTGCCCGCCGTGTTTTTTCATGGCAAACACATACGCCCTGTTTAAAGCGTCTTCATCTGCCTCAGGGTCATACGATTTAACTAAATCAACTAATTCATATTGTCTTAACATGCAACCTCTGCCAACATCATAAACTTTTAATTTAAAAAATTAAAGCAGAATATGCGCCGGAGAAAACCCCTTTGAAACATATTCTGCTTTAGTTTATAGCGTAAAGCTTTAGATTGTCTTAATATGACTAAAAATCGTCGCCTTCATCAGAAAAATCATCTGACAGGTCATCACCACCCAAATCAGCGGACGAATCGTCAAAATCATCATCGGCGTCAAGGTCGCCATCGGTATCGTCAAGCGAATCGTCACCATCATGAATCTGCATAGAATCGCCAAGGTCAGAGTCAAGCAACATGCTGCTGTCAAACTGATTATCAAGCCCTGAAAGTTCTTTTTCAGCGGCCATAATTTCAAGCTCTTCTTCCTCAGGCTCTTCAACTTCAACATATTTTTGAAGATTCATTACCAAAGACTTTTGCAGCTCTTCAATGCTGACTTTGCCTTCGGCAATTTCACGCAAAGCAACAACCGCGTTTTTGTCATTGTCACGTTCAACCTGAAGCGGAGAACCGGCTTCAATATCTTTAGCACGCTGAGCCGCAACCATTAACAATTCATAACGGTTAGGAACTTTTTCAACGCAATCTTCAACTGTAACTCTTGCCATTTTTTTCCCTTACATATTTGAGTTTGAACACATTTTGACAATTTTATACATACTCTGAAGCATAAATGCAACAGATTTTTTAAAAAATATGTTTAATTTCCAAGCGGAACGCTAACAAGCATACCGCCAAGCGGAGTTATTTTTTCTTTTAAGAGAGTTTCGTTTTTGAAAACCGTAAACACATCATCGCGCGGAGCTTTATACATCTCAATAATACTCTGCATGGTGGCTAGCTGATTATCGCGCCATTTGGGTTTAAGCGCCTGAATATACGAATCGTAAACACCGTCGCGATACATTCTGATACTGGCGAGTTTGCTTGAGGTTATGCGGGCAATGCGATAGGCTTTTATGGTTTTATCGCAGGTGTACGCCCAACCGTTAAGATCAAAACCTTCAGATGAATAAACTTTGGCAAACTCAGTTTCAAGACCTGCCCATTTTACTTTAAGCGCCAACCTTTGGCACGGATTAACCGCGTCTTTTAACGAGTTAAGCGCAAGCGCCGTGCCGTTTTTTTGCTCCCAATAATCCATCAGACTGCCGGCATAAACCAGTTTGACAATATTTTCAGGAGTGCTGAATTTTTTGATATTATCCAATGTGCCCGCAAAGGCCTTAACATCAGCGCCGGTTAAAGGCGAAGTCGGCGTTATGCGCAAGGTGCGGAGCTTGTCATAGCCCGGTTTGTTGTCAGCGCGCGCGGCGCCGCCGAATCCTTCATCGGGGATTTGGCTTAAAAGCTCGGCATAAAATTCAGGATCATATTTTATTTGCGGCTGTTTGGACGGGCGCAGGCGCGGTTTTTCAATATGTTTATTATTTTCAGGCCACATTTCAGGCATAAGCAAAATATAAAGATTCGGCGATAAAAACTCTAAATCTTCAATGCCTTGCAACTGCGGAGCAATGCGCTCGGGAAATTTGTTTTTAGTTTCTTTAATGCCGGGCATATTTAAGATTTTTTCAGAGATGCCGGGGGCTTTGTGCAGCGCCGGACCGATATACGGATAATATTCTTTCGGCAATGATTTAATCATGGCGTATAAATCATCTTCACCCGGAGCTTTAATGCGCTTTTCACTTGTTCCGTACGCGGTGATGGTGGCAGCCCAAACGCGGTCAAACACCGGTCCCATATCCCAACTTAACAGATAACGCGGATTGTATAATTCGCCGGCTTTATCATATTCAGCCGCTAATGCTTTCAGGTCAGGAATCGGCGCGTTTAGGTCAACTTTGTAATATTTGGCAAATGATTGCATGCTGACCGGCGACAAAGACGAATCTTGCGCTTTGACCGCAAATGCCGCAATACATAAGGACAGTGCCAAAAGTATAAATTGTTTTTTCATAAAATTTTTCCGTTTGTTGCCACGATAATATTTACCATAACATATTATTTGTTAAAAAAAAGTGCTAATTTCCGAATTAGTTATAGACTCGCAAAGAATCTTAACGTAAACTTCAGACAGTGGAGCAATCGTTTTATATGAAAGGAGAATCGCGATGGCTTGGACAGATGAAATGGTGGAAGGACTCAAAAAAATGTGGAAACAAGGTTTGACCACCAATGAAATTGCAAAAAATTTGGGCGTTTCCAAAAACTCTATTGTCGGCAAAGTTCACCGTCTTAACTTAACCGCGCGCCCCTCCCCGATTAAGAAGAAAGAGGACGAGCCCGCAGTTGTTGAAAGCGCGACACCTGCAAAAAAAACAGCGGAAACTCCGGCAGATGCCAAACCTTTGAATGTTGAAAAGAAAATCGGCAGCAGCGCTTGCCTGAAATTGACTGAGCTTGATAATCATACCTGCCGTTGGCCGATAGGCGACCCGCGCGATGACAATTTTTGCTTTTGCGGCAAAAAAGTTCGGGGCGGTCAAACCTATTGCGAAGAACATTCCGCGGTCGCGTATGTTAAACCGAATAAAAAATAAGGCTTTTTAGTTATGGAAAGCACACAAAATCATCCGATAAAACAAATTGCCGCCGGAATTATTTGTTGCAACGGCAAAGTGCTGATTGCGCAACGTCGGCGCGGCAAAGATTTGGAATTTTTTTGGGAACTTCCGGGCGGAAAACTTGAAGCGGACGAAACGCTTGAGCAGTGCCTGGCGCGCGAGCTGATTGAGGAAATGGATTTAAAAATCAAAGTCGGCAAATTGTTTATGAGCTCGGTTTATGATTATGAATTTGGCGCATTTAAGGTTAACGCCTTTTTTGCGGAGTGCGAATCGCCTGAAATCCCCAAACTGTGCGAACATGAGCAATACAAATGGGTTAGTCCGGCTGAAATACTTAATTATAAATTTTCACCTGCTGATGTACCGATTATAAAAGCTTATGTTGCGAGCATTAAATAATTTTAACCCCCTCTGCTTTAATAAAAAACAGAGGGGTTGTTTTATACAACTTATACACAGCGCGGACTCGTAAATATTGCAAAAAAAAAACGCGGAGTACAATAAGCTAAATTTAATAAATTAAAGGAGATTTTTGATGATAAAATCAGAAAATGGGCGTTCTATGGTTGAGATGTTGGGCGTCTTGGCGATTATCGGCGTGCTGAGCGTTGGGGCGATTGCCGGATACAGCAAGGCAATGATGAAATATAAGCTCAATAAATTAAGCGACCAGATGAACCATATAATGTCGGCAGTTAGCCGTAACACCTCATCATTTAACAACTTGAGCGAGGGAACTTCTTTAACCAACTTATTTATTAAAATGGGCGAAATCCCGAACGCGATGGTGAAAAATTCCAATGATGTTGTTTATGATGTTTTTAATAATGCCGTTTCTATTTCAGTGGAGAAAAGTTCTTCTATGTTAGCACAAGCAGGAAGTTCTATACGTGACACAGATGGAAATGAAACCTCAAATCCATCACCTATAATAATTAAATCCAAAAATGAAATTCATTTGAATTACTCGCTCGCCACTACTGATAGCAATACCGCGTTTGAAGTTTGCAAAGCCTTGTTTGTTTTGGCTAAAGAGCAAAGCGGTGAGATAAACAGAATTTTTACACAAGGTGGAAAATTGACGCTGTTGCAGGACGCAATCAGCGTATCTAACGAGGACAATCAATATTTCGGTGATAAATATTGCACTAATAATTGCCTTAAAAACATTAGTGTGACCACAATCAGTGATATTTGCAGCGGCAATTCGTCATTTATTTCAAAAGCAAATCAAAATGATCAAATTGGTCTTTTGGCGTTTGTACAAAACCCTAGCTCCGACAGCTCTGGCAACTCAAACGGAATCCAAAGCGTGCATTTTGTTTGGCAAACTGAATAAGGCGGTTATGGTAAAAGCTCAATCGGGGTTCCGTCTTTGACCGCGGCATAAATTTCTTCAATTTCCTGATTGTTAACAGCAATGCAACCTTGCGTCCAATCGGTTAAATTATGCAGTTTACCGATAAACGGCGCGCGGTTGGGTAAGCCGTGAATCATGATGTCGCCGCCGGGCGATACTCCCATTTTTTTGGCATTGAGCTTATCTTGCTCATTAGGGTATGAGATTCTAAGCGACAAGTGATAAGAGCTTTTAGGGTTGTGGTAGGAAATAAAATATTTGCCTTCGGGAGTTTTAGAATCCCCTTCGCGCTGCTTATGCCCAATAGGATTTTTACCCAAAGCAATATTATACGTTTTTACCAGCTCACCATCGTGGTAAACTTCTAGTTTACGGGAGGATTTGCGAACAATAATTTTATCAATCGGCGGCAAGTTTGAAACAGGCTGCGGCGCCCAATTCCACACCGCAAAAACGATTACGGCAACAATTACCAACAATGCTGAAATATAGTAAAATGCTTTCATGAGCTTCTCCTTGGCAGAGATTATAAAATATAAAACATTGCCAAAGGATTAATGTGAATACTGCTTATGGACTGTTAGTAATAAACTAGAAAATAACAAGCAATTTCCGAATCGCATGAATTGCAAAAATCGTCAATATCATTAATAGTCGCGTTGCGGAGATATTTGCCTCTGGAATAACCGGTGTAATTATCGCCGATTAAATTTGTTTCATTATAGCTACTATCGGTGGTGGAACGAAGCTCTAACCTTGCAATATCAGCGGCATTCTCTTTGGCAACAGTCACCATATTGCGACAAATTTCACGGTCGCGGGTTGTTATACTTTTGCCGGAGCGATGCAGTGTGGTTATGCTTACATAATCTGTATATCCTTCAGGATAAATAGCAGAATAGATAATAGTTGAGTTGTTAAAAATATCATAGATATTACCGTTTTTATAGGTCATGCCATCAGGAATTAATTTTGCTTTATAAAAGAATATGGTTTCAAAAGTTTTTCCTTGTGCGGTTGCCCGCTGTACCTCAGGCTTGAACTGAATTGCCATATTAACAAAGCTGTTAAAACTTTCTGCTTGTTTATTAAGTTTATACTTAAACATAGCTTTGCTATATCCTGCAATCGCCCCGACGGAAAGCACGCCAATTATTGCGAGCACACCAAGCATTTCCACCATAGAACGACCTCGGCAGGTGGCGGAGTCCATCCTCATAGTGTCACCATCGGGCTTGACCCGATGGTCCAGGTGGAACAAATTTGCTAATTGGTTTGACCTGGACTCTCCGATCAAGTCGGAGAGTGACAGTGAAGGAGTAGATACTTGTTTTGTAGCGGAGTGAAGCAGAGTGCGGTGTAAAAAGCGGCTAAAATATGTATACATGAGCTAAAATCCTCTCAAAATGATTAATTTGAGAAGATTTTAGCTCGCGTTTTTTTTTTGCAATATTTACGAGTCCG
>CAVBCV010000017.1:0-29362 GCA_963594125.1 Lachnospiraceae bacterium | reverse complement strand
TTACATTTGAGAAGATTTTAGCTCGCGTTTTTTTTTTGCAATATTTACGAGTCCGTGCTGTGTATAAGTTGTATTTATTTATCCAAAATCAAAATTTTACGCATATACTTATTATCAGTTGCAGCTTTGATGTGAGGTTATTATGAAAAAATATTTATTAATACTTGCGTTCAGCCTGTTTGCTTTTTCGGCAAGGGCGCTGGATATGAATGATTACAGCTCTTTATACGGAAATTGGCAGCCGCGTGGTGAAGAGGGCGAAATTTTCAGCGGCGAAGTGCGGATTATGGCGCTTAAAGGCAGAGTTGGCAGAATGTTGTTGCTTTATGATGACTTAAAACATGCTATAGGCTGTTCGTTTGTTACGCAAGAAGACCCGAAAGATGTGATGTGCATGGGAGGAATCGTCAGCAAAACCGATATTACCCCAGATGACCGTATAGATTTAGTATTTACGCCTTTTGAAGCGGGTTATGTGATAATGACTTTTGATTTACAAGGCGATGTGCTTGAAGTGTTCGGGATAGGTCTTAAAGGTTTTACGGAGCACGAGCCTAAAAACTTAATGAGTGTTTTAACCAGAAAATAAAATCAGTTTAATTTAAAGGAGTTCAAGATGAAAACAAAAATTTTATCGGCATTGTGCGCGGTGTTGCTGTTTACCGCTTGCCAGAAAAAAGATGAGCCTAAAAGCTATTTAGATACCAATACCTACAATATTGAAGACGAGTTTTCTTTATCGGTTTTGATGTATGATGAGCATAACACCTTGGTTCTGCAAGCTTTGGGGGTTGAGAACATTAATCCGGATCAGCGGGGGCAGATTGAAGCGCTTGCCAGAGAAGATGAAAACAGAGTTTTTGATGCCGAACTAAGAGTTTATTATATGCACGGTCTTATGAATCAGCTTGAACTTAAAAAGCAACTCATTGCGCAAATGCAGCAAGAAAATATAAATTTGATGACTAAAGCGCATCCTTTGGATATAAAAGCGTTACATCGGGTGTTAGGAACTTATGTTGATAAATTAGAAGATGCAATGGATAAGCAGAAAGAAGGAGGTATTCCTTTGGAAGGCGCGGTTGTTGATTATATAATGTTTAATCCGCAAGTGGATTGGCGTATATTTGAGCAAGGATTGCCGGTTCCAATGATTAATTCGGCAATTAAAATCGCGGCATCGCGCTTTGACAATATAAAAATTTATGATGATGCCATGGCTTGTCTGGATAAGGCTTATAAAGATGAGAATGCCAATAAAACGGCGAGTATGGATAATTGTATGCAAGAATACCGCAAGCAACTTTCGGCAGAGGCGGTAAAAGTTGTGGAGCAGCTGAAGCCGTATAAGGCGCATTTTGCCATTAGCATACCGGTTCCGCCTGCTGAGGAAATGGAAAAACAAGTTTCAGAAGACGGGGCTTATCATCAGTGGGTTCCTAAAAAGCAAGAAAAGTAAAATTTTAAGCCTGCGTATAATGGTCATCTACTAGGGGTTTTCTCGCTCATGTAACTGTTTGTACACCGCGCTCCAAAACCCCGTCGTATCTGACTCATTCTCCGCAGGCTTAATTTATGCGCCCATGTTGTGCATAAGTTGTATTTAAATCCGCGATTTAAAATTCCCATTCTTAGGAGGGGTGCCGAAGGCGGGGTGGTCTCGTCACTATCTAACAACGCGTTAAGCGCTTGTTTTTGTTATAAAATTAGAAATATAAATAACATGAGAGCCTTGTTTTCAATCTTGTGTTTTCACCACCCCGTCGGCGTTCCGCCGCCACCCCTCCTCAGGATGGGAATTAAAAAAGCCGCCATTAAGGCGACTCTTTTTTATGGCGTCAGCGGCGGGACTTACAGCTTGTTTTCTAATTTCGCTTCGTGGCGCTGTCGCTTCTCGCTCAAATAAGAAAACTGCGCCGCTCACAACGAAAACCTCCACCGGAGGTTTTCTATCGGTTCGCGCCCTCTCGGGTTCAAGTCCCTTGTTATTTATGCCACAAAAAAAAGCCGCCGTTAAGGCGACTCTTTTTTTATGGCGTCAGCGGCGGGACTTGAACCCACTACCCACAGTTTAGGAAACTGTTGCTCTATCCAGATGAGCTACGCTGACCTGTTGTTTTTATAAATTTATTTTGCGTGATATGCAAGAAAAATATCAAATTTTGTAAATTGAAGAAATAACGCTTGCGGAGGGTTAAATTTTTATCTACCATTGACTATATATTCAAAAAAATATGGAGGCGTCTATGCAAACTAACAAACAACCGATTGTTGCCGGTATCGGCGAATTGCTTTGGGACGTGTTCCCCGATGGTAAAAAAGCAGGCGGAGCGCCGATTAATTTTGTGTATCATGCCACGCAGCTCGGGGCAGAGGGATATGCCATCAGCGCGGTTGGCAATGATGATTTAGGGCGCGAAATTTTAAGCAGCCTTAAACAAAGCGGAATTAACGGCATTATTGAGCATGTTGATTACCCGACCGGAAAAGTGCTGGTCACTCTTCAAAACGGCATCCCGGAATATGAGATTGTTGAAAATGTGGCATGGGATCATTTGCCTTGCAGCGCTAAAGCTATGCAGATTTTACAAAAGGCAGACGCAGTTTGTTTTGGGACCCTTGCGCTCCGCAGTAAAGAAAGCCGCGAGCATATTCTGCAAATGCTCTCGCATGTGCCCGCAACGGCAATTAAACTTTATGATATTAACTTGCGGCAGCATTATTATTCGCCGGAGTTGATAGATACTTTGCTAAAGCATGCCAATGTGTTTAAAATTAATATTGATGAAATGGCGGTGATTCGTCCGCTGTTTAATTTAAGCGGCAGTGATGAAGAAGTTTGCCGCGCTTTGATGTGCCGCTATAATCTTAAATATGTGATTTTTACCGCCGGCGAAAAATTCAGCACGGTTTATGCCCCTGATGAAACATCATACTATGAAACGCCGACAGTTGAGGTTGCCGATACGGTAGGCGCCGGAGATTCGTTTTCAGCCGCGTTTGTTTATTCGCTTTTAACCGGAAAAAGCCTGCAACAGGCGCACCAAACGGCAATTAAAGTTTCGGCGTTTGTTTGCACGCGCGAGGGCGCATGGCCTAAATATGAAAATAAAGGAGAAAAATAATGGTAAAACAAGTTAAAAACGCTCATGTGTTTTGGCAGTTGGTGCCGGTAATTTTAACCTTTTTTGCGATGGGCTTTGTTGATTTAACCGGCATAGCCACCAATTATGTTAAAGCCGATTTTGCGCTTTCGGATACGGTTGCCAATTTGTTTACCTCTATGGTGTTCTTTTGGTTTTTGGTTGCCTCCGTTCCGACCGGTATGCTGATGAACCGCATCGGGCGGCACAAAACGGTTTTGCTCAGTCTGGTTATTACTTTGCTGGCGGTTGCGCTGCCGCTGATTGATTATAATCTGCCGCTGATGATAGCTTCATTTTCATTGCTCGGTATCGGCAACACCATGATGCAAACTTCCATTAATCCGCTGCTTTCAAATATTGTCAGCAAACAGCGGCTTTCAAGCGCCATAACCTTTGGGCAGTTTGTTAAAGCGGTGGCGGCGTTTTCAGCGCCGATTTTGGCGGGCTGGGCGGTGCTAAGCTTTGGCAACTGGCGTATTTTATTTGCGGTGTTTTTGGCTGAAGGCTTGGTTGCGCTCATAAGTTTATATTTTGATAAAATTCCTGAAGAAAAAACCGAAGGCAAAATCACCGGTTTTAAAGAAAGTTTTGCTTTACTTGCCGATAAAGCGGTTTTTCTTGCCTTTGCGGCAATTGTTTGCCATGTGGGGATTGATGTCGGCACTAATGTTACCGCGCCGAAAATTTTTATTGAAAAGTTGGGTGTGTCATTAACTCAGGCCGGACTTGCCATCAGCGTGTATTTTTTGTTCCGTACTTTTGCAAGTTTGTTCGGGGCGTATGTGCTGGCAAAATATTCGCCTAAACGTTTTTTTATGATTAGCGTAATTATTTTAGCCGCCGGCTTGTTAGGGCTTTTGTTGTTTGACGATATGCGCACGCTATATGTTTGCATGGGGCTTATCGGTTTTGGCAACGCCAATATTTTTCCGGTGGTGTTCTCGCAGATTATGCTTGCCAATCCGCGTTATAAAAACGAAATTTCCGGCTTAATGATTATGGGTATCTGCGGCGGCGCGGTGGTTCCGGCCGTTATGGGTGTTGCCTCTGATATTGCCGGTTCGCAAAGCGGTGCGGTGATAATAATGGCAGTTTGCGCGGCATATTTGCTGTTTATGATAACCAAAATTAAAGACAAAGCCTAAAAAATTTGCTTTACGTTAATAAAATAATGGCATAAAGTATTGCTGTTGGGTTTTATAAGGAGAACCGGTATGAAAACAGCAGCATGTTCAACCTATACCTTAAAAGAAGAGATTATCAGTAGCATTGTGCACGGAATCGGCGTGTTTTTAAGCATTGCAATTACGAGCGTTTTGGTAACGCTTTCCGCTGTTTACGGCAATGTGTGGAGTATTGTTTCAACCGCCATATTCGGCGCGAGTATGATGCTGATGTACATGGCGTCAACCTTATATCATGCCATACCGTTTCCGCACGCTAAAACTATTTTAAAAAAGTTTGACCATATCGCCATTTATTATCTTATTGCCGGAACCTACACGCCGTTTTTGCTCGTTTTAATGCGCGGCACATTGGGTTGGGTGTTGTTTGCGGTAATTTGGAGTTTGGCGCTTTTGGGCACTGTGCTTAAAATTGTTTCATCGGGCAGCGGCACCAAAATTTGGTCGGTCAGCCTTTATTTAGGCATGGGCTGGCTGGTTTTAATCGCTTCTAAAACTTTGTTTGCGGTTATGTCAAAACTCGCGTTGGTATTTTTGGTTTTGGGCGGAATTTTTTATACCGTCGGCATTATTTTTTATTTATGGAAAAGCAAAAAATATACTCATGCCATTTGGCACGGCTTTGTGCTGGTGGGAACAATTATGCACTTTATGGCTATTTTGTTCTCATGCGTGTTTGTGGGTTAAAATAATTGATTGAAAGGAACTTTAATGTCTAAAAAAGCATGCTTTTTAATTTTTGTGGCGGCGGTTATTATCATCGCTTTGTCGTTTATATTTAAAATTGCGGAAATTACGGTGCCGGTAAATTTGCTGTTCGGCAGTATGAAAAATCCGTATATCGCGGGGTCTGCGGTAGTGCTTGCGTTGCTGTTTAACAAGCAGCGCCACTATTGGCTGATTATGATTGCCTGCGCTTTGCTTGCCGCGATTGTGGTACAGATGGTAATTGCCGGAGGCACGTTTGAAGTTTATGCCATAATGTATAAAGCGTTGGCATTTTTAGTTTATGTATACTTAATTATGCTTATCAGATTTATGGTATAGGCGGTGTGGCTTTGTCTGATTTTGAAAGTTTATATTTACTGAGCAAAGGGCAGGCTGAATGCTTGCTGATATTTTTGCACGGCTATAATAACACGCGGGCGGAAATGCTGCCGGCGTACACCTATTTGCAGCAAAAAATGCCGGAGCTTGCAATTGCGGCGCCGGAAGGTAACAGCCGTTCATCGCGCAATCCGGAGCGCAAGCGTTGGTATAAAATTCAAAATTTTGACGTTGATGGTATGCGCAAGCTTGAATCAACGCCGATTGAAGAAATTGCCAAGCTTTATAGTCAGGCGGGCTCGCTGCTGGCGCAAACTGCGCAAAGCTTAAATAATTTTATTGATAAAACACAAAAGCAATACGGTTTTGATGATGGCAACACCTACATCGCCGGATTTTCGCAAGGGGCGATGGTGGCAATATGGACAGCATTAATCCGCAAACGCGCGCTTGCCGGTTGTTTTTCATTTTCAGGGCTGGCAGCCGCCGATGTTGAGCTTGACAAACAAATTGCCTCGCGCCCCAAAGTTTATTTGTTGCACGGCAAACAAGACAAGCAGGTTTTGTTTAAATGCTTAAACTTTACTGCGGAGTGGCTTAAAAGCGAGCAGGTGCCGGTTGTTGCCAAAAGTTTTGAGGACTTAGGGCATGAGGTGGCAAAACCGGAGCTTGACTTTATCGCTGATGTGATGCGCGGTAGTAAAGTGTAGTTATTTGTTTTTTGCCGCTAAATTTTCAGCTTTTTGGGTGCAGAAAAACCAGTCGTTGCAAACGGCGCCGGTAGTTTTGCCGTACTCAATGCGCTCATCAAGTTCGCGCTTGGTTTTAGGCGCTGAAATTAACACATCGTCGCCGACGTTCCAATCCGCCGGAGTGGCAATGCCGTATTTGTCGGTGGTTTGCAAAGCCTGTAAAACGCGTTTTATTTCCGCAAAATTGCGTCCGGTAGTTTGCGGGTAGTAAATTATGGCGCGAATAATGCCGCTTGGGTCAATAAAAAATACGGAACGACAGGCGTGGACTTCATTTTTTTCAGGGCAGAGCATGCCGTACAGGGCGGCAATTTCGCCTTTGAGGTCGGCGATAATCGGAAATTCTATTTTTTGCCCCTGATACCGGTGAAAGCTGATTTTATCTTCAATTTCTTTTATCCATGCCAAATGCGACGAGTTGCTGTCTACCGAAAGTCCGACCAGCTCGCAGTTTAAGGCTTTAAATTCGTCATGCATGGCGGCAAAAGTGGCAATTTCAGTGGTGCAAACGGGGGTAAAGTCAGCGGGATGCGAAAATAAAATCACCCATTTGCCACTGTAATCTTGCGGAAAATTAATATTGCCGTTAGTGGTGACGGCGCTGAATTCAGGCGCTTTATCGCCGATGAGAGGGATTCTGTTTACGTTTTCCATGGTGGTATCTCCTTATTGATTAACTGAGGTGAGATATAAGCATTTTGCGCGCGGCTTCAAGCTAAAGACACAAAAAAGAGGCGCATAATTTAATTTGCTTGCCTCTTTTTAAAGTCTGATACCAACACTCATGGTTAAAAAGTTGTTGGTGTTAAAAGTAATGTCAGCGTTTGGAGGAATGACAGCGCTCCATGATACGTTAAGATACAGGAATGGAGCCAACGAAACCTCGCCGCCGATTTTAATTTTGGGGCTGATAAGAGTTTTAACCGTTTGGTTTTCTTTATCGGTGCCTTTCCAGTTGGTGACGCCTAACATGGTGACAATCCGGCACTCATCACCGATGACAAAACCAACTGATTGGCTGATGTAAAGAATATTGTCATGAGGAGCGTCGGCAGTATCGGCAAAATCAACTCTGCTCCAACCGCACTCTGCCTCAAAACGCAAATACTTTACTTCAAATGAACCGAAAATGCCGCAAGTGCCTCCGCTTCTGTCATGTTGAAGACTTGCGCCGCCGGTTAAACCTATATTGCCGCAAACTTGAGAAAATGCAATCTGACATATTCCCAAACAAAAGAGAATAATTAAAACTTTTTTCATAATGATTATTGATTACCCTTAAAATATAGCGATATTTTAACAAAATTGCAAGACGTTAGTTTGTGGTTGATTTATTTTTTTTGGCATAGTAGTCTGTAAAATGTAAAAAGGAGAATTGTTTTGAAAATATATCAGGTAGGCGGCGCGGTCAGAGATAAATTGTTGCAAAAACAGCCGAACGACTGCGATTATGTGGTTATCGGCGCAACGGTTGCTGAAATGCAAAAACAAGGTTTTATTCAAGTCGGCAAGGGGTTTCCGGTGTTTTTACATCCGGCAACCAAAGAAGAATACGCTTTGGCGCGCAAAGAAATTAAAACCGGTGATAAACACACTGACTTTCAGTTTGTGTTTACTCCTGATATTACCTTAAAGGAAGATTTGGAACGCCGCGATTTTACATGCAATGCGATTGCTTATGACGAGGAAAACGGCGAATATTATGACTATTTTAACGGCAGAGAAGATATTAAAAATAAAGTGTTGCGAATGGTAAACGAGCAGCATTTCAGCGAAGATCCGTTAAGGGTTTTGCGGCTTTGTCGTTTTGCCGCGCAGCTTGATTTTAGCGTTGAGGCGCACACTTTGGAAGTTTGTAAAAAAATGGTGGCGGACGGTATGCTTAATTATCTGCCGTGGGAGCGGGTTTGGGCAGAGCTGATTAAGGCTATGCGTTCACCTGATTTTGGTAAGTTTGTGGAGCTTGCGCGTCAAATCGGGGCGTTAAAATTTATTTTGCCGGAAGTAGATGTGCTCTGGCAAGTGCCGGAAAAGGTAAAATATCACCCTGAAGGCAATACCGGCGGTCATGTTTTGTCAGCGCTTAAAGCGGCTAAGGGCGAATCGGCGTTGGTAAAATTCGGGATATTGCTGCATGATGTCGGCAAAGCTTTAACCCCGAAAGAAGAGCTTCCCTCACACAAACAGCACGAATTGCGCGGTACGGAACCGGTGTATCAGGCTTGTCACCGCCTAAAAGCGCCTAATCGGTTCAGATTATTTGCCGATATGGTGTGTTTGCAACACATGAAATTCCATAGTATCGCGGAAATGCGACCGGGGAGTTTGTATGACCTGGCATGCAGTATGATTATCGGGCACACCAACTATGTAAATGAATATATTGCGGTTTGCAGGGCGGATTTGTTGTCATCGGTTCATACTGAAGATGATTTAGCCGTTTTTGAACAATCGGCGCAAAAATTACGCGATGCCTGCAATATTATTTTAAGCGCTAAAGCCTGCGATATGCCTAATTTTAAGGAGTTGCCGCAAGACGAGAGCTTTAAAGAGCGCTTGCGTGATTATAAAATCAGGCTGTTAAGAGATAAACTTGCGTTTTAAAACACAAAATCCTGATAACAGCAGCCGCAAATGCGGGGGTTATCAGGATTTCTTTTAAGTTACATCAACCTCAAATAAAGGTTGGCATGAAGATTTCACCTCATTCCTCAATGTCAGCGGATGGGAATGCTACTTTGTATTGACGTGATCCTTGTAAGACCCTTACGCCAGCCTTATTGTACACGCTGTCAAAGTAGATTTTTCCTTGTTGCTTGCCGCAGAGGATGATCTCGCCAGTCGGGTATCTGAATTCGTCTCCGGTCATGCCGGTGCGTACTTGTACGTTGATTCGGTTTGGGACGACGATTTCTTCTCCGGTAAGCGGTGAAATGTATTTGCCGGTGGCTGTTTTGATTGCCGGCTGGAGGCCGATTATTGCCTTATTGGTGAAATCACACTCGTCAATAGGAGTGCTGAAATTATCGTACCCAGGATTGATGGTTACGATGATGACTGCTTTTTCTTCCTTTGCGAGGTATCTTCTCTGTTTCATAATGATTTAATTTTAATTGGTTTACAGAAGATAAAATAGCCAAAAAAGAACAGTTTGTCAAGAAAAATATGCAAAAAATTAAATTTTTCTTAAAACGGCGCTAAATTGGGCGGTTTTTGCTTTTGTCTAATCAGTATTGTTGAAATGAAAATATTTTTATGCTAGTTTAAGCAAAGTTATTTAATTTTGAGAATTTAAGACTATGGATAACCCTCAACGAAAACTCGGCATTATCGCCGGAGGCGGTGCAATTCCGCAGCTTTTAATTAATTATTGCCAACAGGCGGAAATTCCGTATTTTGTGTTGGCGATTGAAGGAAATGCCGACAGAGCAATTTTTACTGATGAAATTCCGCATCAATGGATTAGAATCGGACAAGCCGGAACCGGCTTTAAGCGCTTGGCGGAAGAGCAGGTGCAAGACGTGGTGATGATTGGCACGATTCACCGCCCGAGTTTTGCCGAATTGGTGCCCGATTTGCGCACCACGGCGTTTTTTGCCAAAATCGGCTTGCGGGCTTTAGGCGATGACGGCATTTTGCGCGCGCTGGTCAAAGAAATAGAATCTGAAAATATGAAAGTGGTCGGCGTGCATGAGGTTATGCCCGAGCTTCTGGTTAAAGAAGGCAAACTCACCAAAGCCAAGCCTGACAAGCAGGCGCTTGCGGATATTGCCCGCGGGGTTGAAGTTGCGCTGGCGCTTGGCAAAATGGACGTGGGGCAATCGGTTGTGGTACAGCAAGGTTTGGTGCTTGGCGTTGAAGGCATTGAAGGCACGGACGAGCTGATTAAGCGTTGCGGAACTTACCGCCGCAAAGGCGAGGGCGGGGTTTTAGTTAAACTCCGCAAGCCTAATCAGGATATGCGGATTGATTTGCCGACCATCGGCGTAAAAACCGTTGAATCCGCGCATAACAGCGGCTTAAAAGGCATTGCGGTGCATGCCGGAAACGCTTTGATGGTTGATGAAGATAAAGTTATTGAGCTTGCCGATAGGTATAAAATGTTTATTGTCGGCATTAATCCGGCGGAGATGGTAAAATGAAAGTTTATTTAATTGCCGGAGAGCCTTCCGGAGATTTGCTCGGTTCACGCTTAATGCGGGCTATGCTCAGCAAGTGCCCTGATGTTGAATTTTACGGCGTCGGCGGCGAAAGTATGGAGTGCGAAGGGCTTAAATCGCTGTTTGATATTTCGGATTTGGCGGTAATGGGGTTAGCGGAAATTATTCCGAGCATTCCGCTGATTTTGCGCCGCATTAAAGAAACCGTTGCCGATATTGAGGCAGTTAAGCCTGATGTGGTGATAACTATTGACAGTTGGAGCTTTTCGGCGCGCGTGCACAAAGCGTTAAAGCGCAAACATTTAGGCATTCCGCAAGTTCATTATGTGGCGCCGCAGGTTTGGGCGTGGAAAAAGAAACGCGCTAAAACCATGTACAAATATATTGACCACCTGCTCACGCTGTTTCCCTATGAGCCTAAATATTTTACGCCGTATCATTTGGATACCACTTTTGTGGGGCATCCGGTGATTGAAAGCAGCGTGCTGTGGGGCAACGCGCAAGATTTTCGCAATCGGTACAATATTGAAGAAAATTGCAAAATTATGGCGGTGCTTCCGGGGTCGCGCAAAACAGAAGTCGCTCGTTTGCTGCCGGTGTTTTTGGAGGTAGTTAAAGAATTTAGTCAAAAACATCAGGATTTTTGTTTTGTAATACCTACCGTGCACACAGTTGAAGACAAAGTGCGGGCGATGGTTGAAGAAAGCGGACTGCCGATAAAAATTTTAACCTCGGAAAGCGACAGGCATGACGCGTTTGTTGCCTCAGAGGTTGCGATTGCGGCTTCCGGCACAGTGGCGCTTGAGTTGGCGATAGTTGATGTTCCGCATATTATCGCCTACAAAGTGGCTCCGTTTACGGCATGGCTTGCTAAGCACTTTTTACATATTCAATTTGTTAATTTGAGCAATATTTTGCTTGGCCGCGAGGTGGTTCCTGAGCTGCTGCAAGATAACTGCAATGTTCAAAACATTATTTACTATGTAGAAGAACTGCTCAAAAAAGGCGCGCTGTATGAGCGGCAAATGGAAGGCTTTGCCAAAGTTAAAGAAATTTTGGGCTTGGGCGAGCAAACTCCGAGCGCCAATGCCTGCGATGTTATTTTAAGCATTGTCAACAAAAACAATGATAAGAAGGCTGATTGAATACATAAGCGATAACTTTTTTAACGAGCGCGAACGCTGGATAGTTTGGCTTGCCGTGCTGTTCGGCGTTGGAATCGGCATATATTTTGCTCTTGGTTTTGAGCCCAATAAATGGATTACGGTTGCCGTGTTTGAAGCAATGCTGCTTTTGCTTTATTTATGGCGCTATTCGCAAGGGCGTATGCTGTTTTTAACCGCAGTGTTTGTAATGTTTTTCGGGTTTTGCGATATTCAGCTGCAAAGCCTTTACCAAAGCAAATTTATTGAATCTCCGGCGGAAGATGAAATTACTTATTTGAGCGGGAGGATTGTCAGCGTTGGGCATAATGCCAAAGGCAAAGCGCGGCTTTTGCTTACCGATGTTGCCGATTTTGATAATCCCCGCAAAGGGTATTTCAGAATCACGCTGCCTGCCAAACAAACATCTTTGCGGCAGGGGCAATGCGTGGAGCTGGTGGCAACCATCATGAAACCGGCGGCTCCGGCGCTGCCGTCCGGTTATCAGTTTGACCGCAAGGCTTTTTATGAGGGCATCAGCGCGGTTGGGTATGCCAACAGCGCAGTTTTTGAAACCGATTGCGAACAAGCGCCGAGTTTTAGCGAAAAACTTAAATACGGTATCAACGGCGCGCGGCAAAAAATTGTAAAACAAATTAATGAGAACTTAGCTTCTGACGAAGCGGGCGTGGTGGCGGCAATTGTGGCCGGCGAGCGCGGCGGAATTTCAGAAAAAATTACTGAAAATTACCGCAATTCAGGTCTGGCGCACTTTTTATCCATTTCCGGTTTGCATATGAGCATGATTGCGGCAATGGCGTTTTTTGCCGTGCGGCTGCTGATTGCCTTAATTCCGGCAGTGGCGCTAAGGATTGATTCTAAAAAAGTTGCGGCGGTTTTTGCCGCTGTTATGAGCTTAATTTATTTGCTGATTTCAGGGGCGGAGATTCCAAGTCAGCGCGCGTTTGTTACTATGCTGGCGGTGCTTATCGGCATTTTGTTCGGCAGGCAGGCTATTTCAATGCGCATGGTGGCGTTTGCCGCAATTACGGTGCTTGTAATATCTCCGCAAGCATTGGTCAGCGCCAGTTTTCAAATGTCGTTTGCGGCGGTGGTGGTGCTGATTGCGTTTTATGAAACGTATGCCGGAAAGTTGCGTAAATTTTTTGCCGGTTCGGGCTTGTTTGCCGTTTTAACCGCATATTTTGCGGGCTTAATGCTAACTGATTTGGTGGCAAGTTTGGCAACTCTGCCGTTTGCAATTTATCATTTTAATCAGGTGGCGGTTTATACAACGCTCGGCAACTTGCTCGCCGGTCCGATAATTGCGTTTGTAATTATGCCGTTTGTGCTGCTCTCGCTCTTTTTAATGCCGTTCGGACTTGAGGTTTTGCCGCTTAAAATTGTTGGTTTCGGCGTGGGGCTTGTAAATATGATTACCGATTATGTGGCGCATTTGCCATTTGCCGGATACAGGGTTATGGCAATGCCTTTTGGGGGCTTGCTCCTGATTGTGTTCGGCGGGTTGTGGATTTGCATTTGGCAACGCAAGTGGCGCAGGTTTGGCGCGGCGCCGCTTATTATCGGGGCTTTAAGCATATTTTTGGTGCAAAAGCCCGACGCTTTATATGATGCAAGCGGAGAGGCTTTAGCGGTTAAAGATAATGAAGGCAATATGGTGGTTTTGCCATCGCGCTCTAATAAATGGATAAAGCAAATATGGCTTGAAAAGACGGTAAGCCTTCCGCCTGATAAAGCCGATAAGAAAAACCTGCAGCAGATTTATTCGGGCGGTAAAACCGATAAAAGTTGGCTTGATTTAGAATGTGATGAAGAAACTTGCGTTTATAAAAAGGCGCTGCGGCTTGCTAAAGGCGGCGAGATTGAAATTAACGGCAGCAAAGTTGACGCTGAAAGCAGCCTTGGCGGCGCGGTTTATATTAACGGCGGACGGGTAAAAGTTAAAACAGTTCGTGAGGATATCGGCTGCCGGTTATGGAATTTTGGGGATAAGTGCCGAAAAAATCAATAAAATTAAAAAATATACTTGATTTTTATGATTGCTGTGGTATAGATATTGACAATCTTTCATAAAAATATCATTTGGAAGTGGGGTCAAAAACCCCGCTTCTTTTTTTAGAAGAAAGCAAAAAATATGCAAAAACACTATTTACAAGATATGCTTGAGCCGGTAATTGCCAATTTAGGGTATGAAACGGTTCGCATTATGACCATCGGGCAAGTAAACCCCACTTTGCAGGTGATGATTGACGTTCCGGACGGCAGCCGTGAAATTAATGTTGATGACTGCGCCAAAGTCAGCCGCGCATTGTCGGCGGTTTTAGATGAAAAAGACCCGATTAAAGATAAGTATTCATTAGAAGTCAGCTCCCCGGGGCTTGATCGCCCGTTGACCAAGCCGGAGCATTTTGTTCGCTTTAAGGGTTACACCGCCAAGGTTGAAACCATTAATGAGGTGGATAAAAGAAAACGTATTAAAGGCGTTATTTTAGGACTTGATGAAAATAATAACGTTCATATTGATATGGACGGTAAAGAATTTGTTGTGGCGTTTGATAACATTGCCAAAGCCAAAATCGTAATTACCGACGAGCTTTGGGAACAATATCAGGCTCAGCAAGAAGCTGTTGAACTTTAACTTTTGTTATTTGTGAGAGGAACACAATGGAAAATATTGAAAATATGCCCAGACCGGAAATTGTTTTGGTTGCCGACACAGTTGCCCGTGAAAAAAATATTGATAAAGAAGACGTTTTTACCGCGATGGAAGTGGCAATTCAAAAGGCCGGACGTTCACGTTATGGTTTTGAACACGATATTCGCGCCAATATTGACCGCAAAACCGGCGCAATTTCACTTGCTCGTTACCGCGAAGTGGTTGCTGATGACGCTGAAATTGAAAACGAGGCGGCTCAGTTGCGCTTGAGCGATGCTAAAGCTTATGACAAAAACATTAAAGTCGGCGAATTTATTATTGACCCGCTGCCGCCGGTTGATTTTGGCCGTATTGCCGCGCAAACTGCCAAGCAGGTTATTGTGCAAAAAGTTCGCGATGCCGAGCGTAACCGCCAGTATGAAGAATACAAAGAAAAAATCGGCACCATTGTCAACGGCACCGTTAAACGGGTTGAGTTCGGCAATGTGGTTTTGGATATCGGTAAGACTGAGGCTGTTTTGCGCCGCGATGAAATTATCCCGAGAGAAAAGTTCAAAAACGGCGACCGTGTTCGCGCTTATGTGTTAGATGTTCGCCGCGAAGCCCGCGGTCCGCAAATCTTTTTGTCGCGTACTTGTCCTGAATTTATGGCTAAATTGTTTACCTCTGAAGTTCCGGAAATTTATGACGGTATTGTGCAGATTATGGGTGTTGCCCGCGACCCCGGTTCAAAAGCTAAAATTGCCGTTAAAGCCAATGATATGACGGTTGATCCGGTTGGCGCATGCGTTGGTTTGCGCGGTATCAGAGTTCAGGCGATTGTTACTGAGCTTCAGGGTGAAAAAATTGATATTGTTCCGTATTCTGAAGACAGAGCGCAGTATTTGGTTGCGGCTTTGGCTCCGGCGGAAGTTACCAAAGTGGTTATTGATGAAGAAAACGGTCGTATGGAAGCCGTTGTTCCGCAAGAGCAGTTTTCAATTGCTATCGGCCGCCGCGGTCAAAATGTTAAGCTCGCTTCACAGCTTTTGGGCGCCGATATTGACGTGCTGACTGAAGAACAGGAGCAGGAGCGCCGCGCTAATGAAAATAAAGTTCGCTCACAGCGCTTTATGGACGCTTTGGACGTTGATGAAATGATTGCGCACTTGCTCATTGCCGAAGGCTTTTCTACCATTGATGAAATTGCCTATGTTGACTTGAAAGAGTTGGCAGATATTGAAGGTTTTGATGAAGATGTTGCGATTGAACTGCAAAACCGCGCCAAAGAATTTGTTGAAAAACGCAACAAAGATTTTGCTAAAAAGAGCAAAGACCTTGGTATTGATGAAAAGCTTAAAACCATTGAAGGTCTTGATCAGGATATGATTATTAAGTTGGCTGAAAACAATGTTAAAACCATTGATGATCTGGCTGATTTGGCAAGCGATGAGCTGATTGATATTTTGGGCGCTGATACTTTGACCGAAGTTGAAGCCAACCGCATCATTATGGCAGCCCGCGAGCACTGGTTTGACGGTGAAGAAAAATAAGGCTTGCTGCTAAAAGAGGCTTAATACTATGGAAAAAGAGACAGAAAGAAAATGTATCGTAACGGGGCTGGTAAAGCCCCAAAACGAGCTTCTTCGCTTTGTTGTAACAGAAAGCGGAGAGTTGATACCTGATTTTAATAAAAAGTTTGCAGGTAAAGGAATTTATGTTTCTGTTTCGCGTCAGGCTTTGCAAAAAGCGCTCTTAAAAAATCTGTTTGCCAAAGCGGCGCGCGGGCATGTGAAAATTCAAGACAATCTGCCGGAAATGGTGGAGCATTTGCTTAGCAAAAAATGCTTGGATTCGTTAAACTTGGCTCGTAAAGCGGGCGCTTTGGTGACCGGTTTTGAAAAAGTAAAGGAATGCATTTTGAAAAATAAAGTTGCTTTTTTGATTGAGGCGGCGGATGCCGGCGCTGATGGAAGCAGCAAAATGTCCGCTTTGGCTAAAAATTTGGAAGTGCTTAAACTTTACAACATCGCCGAACTTGATGCGGCTTTAGATAAAGTAAATACCGTGCATGTTGCGGTTTTGAAGGGCAGCATGAGCAATATGGTTTATAATAACCTGAAAAAGTATCAGGCTTTTTTGGATTAGTTGATTGGAGAAAAATATATGGCAGAAGATAATGCAAAAGCTAAATTAACATTATCAGGAAAATCTACCCTCACATTAAAAAATTTGGGCAAATCCGGTAGCGGCGAGGGCAAAAAAATGGTGCAGGTTGAAGTGCGTAAAAAACGCAGCATTTCGCCGTCGGCACAGCCCGCGCAAAAGGTTGAAATTGATGAGGCTACCGCGCAAAAATTACGCTTGATTGCCGAAGCCAAAGAGCATGATGCCAAACGTCGTCAGGAAGAAGAGGCTAAAGAGCAAGAGCGCAAGCGTTTGCGTGAAGAAGAGTTGCGCCAAAAGGCAGAGGCTGAAGCAGCTGAAAAAGCCCGCAAGGCTGAAGAACAAGCGGCAGAAGCTAAGCAAAAGCAAGAAGTTCGCAAAGCAGAAGTTAAACCTGCCGCTAAAGAGCAGGCTCAGCCTAAAAAGGTTCAGCCACAGCCGTCATTTTCAGAAGACGACAAACATTTTAACAAAAATAAAAAGTCTAAAGATTATGATGATGACGATGAGGAAGATGCTGATAATTATCGCAAAGATAAAAAAGCGGCCTCCGGCGCTAAACATTTGAGCAAAGAAGAAACCTTTGAGCAAGAGCGCAAAAAAATTCAGAAACGCAGCTTTGAATCACCGCGCCGCAACAGCAAAATCAATGTAAATTCGTTTATGAATTCAGATGACGATGATGACGATTACGGCTATGGAGCGCCACGCCGCCACTTTAAGAAAAAACAACCCAAACCGACGGCACAAAACACTGCTCCGGCAGAAAAAATTGTTAAAGAAGTGGTAATTCCTGAAGTTATTACGGTGCAAGAGCTTGCCAACCGTATGGCGGAAAAAAGCGCTGAAGTTATTAAAAAACTTATGGCGTTGGGCGTAATGGCCACCATTAACCAGCCGATTGACGCCGACACCGCGCAAATTGTGGTTGAAGAAATGGGGCACAAGTTTAAGCGCGTTGCCGACAGCGACGTTGAAGAAGGATTGGAAGGTCCGAAAGATACCGAGGCTGATTTGTTGCCGCGTCCTCCGGTAGTTACCGTTATGGGTCACGTTGACCATGGTAAAACCTCATTATTGGACGCCTTGCGTGAAACTAATGTTGCCGCTAAAGAGGCGGGCGGTATTACGCAGCACATCGGCGCTTATCAAATTGAAGTTGCCGGTGGTCAGAAAATTACGTTTATTGATACCCCTGGTCACGAGGCGTTTTCAGAAATGCGCGCCCGCGGCGCCAAGGTTACCGATATTGTAGTGTTGGTGGTTGCTGCCAATGACGGTATTATGCCGCAAACGGTTGAGGCTATTCGTCACGCGCAAGCGGCGGAAGTTCCGATTGTGGTTGCCATTAACAAAATTGACCTTCCGGGCGCGGATCCGATGCGGGTTAAAACCGAACTTTTGCAGCATGGCATTGCCGTTGAAGAAATGGGCGGCGAATCGCTTTGCGCCGAAGTTTCAGCTAAAAAACGCATCAATATTGATAAATTGGTGGAAGCTATTTTGCTTCAGGCGGAAATTTTGGATTTGAAAGCTAACCCGAATCGCAACGCCGAAGGCACGGTAGTTGAGGCTAAAATGGAAAAAGGACGCGGCAGCGTTGCCACCGTTTTGGTTCAAAACGGCACTTTACGGGTCGGCGATATATTTATTGCCGGTAAAGAATGGGGACACGTTCGCGCCATGTTTAATGAAAACGGCAAAAAAGTTCATGAAGCCGCTCCGGCAACTCCGGTTGAGGTTTTGGGCTTGCAGGGAACACCTTCCGCCGGTGATAATTTTGTTGTGGTTAAAGATGAAACCCAAGCCAAGGAAGTTACCTCATACCGTATTCGCAAAGAACGCGACGCCAAACTGGTTAAGAGCGCTAAGTCGGCTATGGAACAAATGCTTGATAAAATTAAATCAGGCGAATCCAAACACTTGGCAGTGATTATTAAAGCAGATGTTCAAGGTTCTATTGAGGCGATTGAAGGCACAATTAAGAAGTTTTCAAACGATGAAGTTTCGGTACAGATTTTGCACTCCGCAGTCGGCCCGATTTCAGAGTCGGATATTTCGCTCGCTAAAGCTTCAAACGCCTTTATTATCGGCTTTAACGTCCGCGCCATTCCGCAAGCTCGCGATATGGCTCGCCGCGATGGTGTTGACATCAGATACTACTCCATTATTTACGATGTAGCCGATGATGTTAAAAAAGGCTTGGAGGGCTTGCTCTCGCCTGAAATCAGAGAAAAACTGCTCGGTTATGCCGAAATCCGCAATGTATTTAACATTACCGGCGTTGGCAAAGTCGGCGGCTGTATGGTTACCGAGGGCATTGTTAAACGCGGCGCTAAAGTTCGCCTGCTGCGTGACAACGTGGTTATTCATGACGGTAATTTGGCACAGCTTAAACGCTTTAAAGAAGACGTTAAAGAAGTGCGCGAAGGTTATGAATGCGGCATGAGCTTTGAAAACTATAATGATATTCAGGTTGGTGACTTTATTGAATGTTACGAGCTTGAAACTATCGCCGCTAAATTATAAGGAGACGAAAATGGCTGTTAAAGAACAATCACAACGCCAACTGCGCGTCGGGCAAGAGATTAAAAAGGTGATAATGTCGGTTTTGGAGCGCGGCGAGGTTCGCGCTCCGGAACTCCATGACGCGTTTATAACGGTTACGGAAGTCAGAGTTTCGCCTGATTTGAAGTATGCCACTGCCTATGTTATGACCTTAAACGGTAAAAACTTGGGACCGGTGCTTGAAATGCTGAAAGCGGAAGCATGGGTGTTTAAAAAACAAATTGCCGCCAAGCTGCAGCTGCGTTACACGCCGGAGCTTAATTTCAGAGTTGACGATACTTTTATGGAAGTTGATAAAATTGAGCGCCTGCTGCATGATCCGAAAGTTGCCCGCGACCTGCAAAAGCCTTCAGAACCGGAAGGAGAAGCCGAAGAATAGAAACATAATATAGGATATGGAGAATTTCAGATGACAAACAATATAAAATATTCAGTACAAACAGATGAAAAATGGCAAAAAAAATGGGCTGATGAAAATCTGTATAAATTTGACGAAACAAATACAGATAAAAAACTATATTGTTTGGAAATGTTTTCATATCCATCAGGCGCAAATTTACACTTGGGACATTGGTATAATTATGCGGCTCCGGATACTTGGGCGCGTTTCAAGCGAATGAACGGTTATAATGTTTTTCATCCGCAAGGGTTTGACGCGTTCGGGCTTCCGGCAGAAAATTACGCAATTAAAACCGGCATACATCCTGATATTTCTACACGAAAAAATATTCAAACAATGACTAATCAATTAAAAAAGATTGGCGCAACATTTAATTGGGAATATACTTTAAATACTTGTGATGAAGAATATTATAAATGGACGCAATGGATATTTTTGCAAATGTATAAAAAGGGGCTTGCTTATCGTAAAGATGCTCCTGTAAATTGGTGCCCGAAATGTAATACAGTTTTGGCTAATGAGCAGGTTGTAAATGGTAAATGCGACAGATGCGGCTCAGAAGTATATCAGAAAAAAATGAACCAGTGGTTTTTTAAAATTACAGATTATGCTGAAGAACTTTTAAATGGTATAGATGCTTTGGATTGGCCTGAAAAAACCAAAAAAATTCAGAAAAACTGGATAGGAAAATCTGAAGGCGCATTAATATCATTTGATATTAAAACCGAATCGGGAAAAGTCATTACATTAGACGCGTTTACTTCAAGAGCGGATACTTTATGCGGCTTGTCATATGTGGTTTTGGCTCCTGAACATGAAAGTGTTATGGAGGTAACATATAGCGAGCATAAAGAAGAGGTTAAAAAGTATCTTGAAAATGCGGCGAAAATTACAGAAATTGAACGCATGTTGACTGATAGGCAAAGAACTGGTGTGTTTACGGGAGCTTATGCTATAAATCCGATTAACGGTAAACAAGTTCCGGTTTGGGTAGCAGATTATGTAATTGCAAGTTATGGAACAGGTTTTGTTATGGCTGTTCCGGCGCATGATGAACGCGATTATGATTTTGCTAAAAATTATAATCTTCCGGTTCATCAGGTTATCACTGATAAAAATTCTGATAATGTAGAAATGCCGTTTTGTGAACATGGCATATTGATTAACAGCGGTAAATATAATGGGTTAGCTTCAGCTGAAGCGATTAAGGCTATAGTATCTGATTTGGAAACAATAGGGAAAGGTAAATTAACGGCAATGTATCGTTTGCGAGACTGGTTAGTTTCGCGTCAACGCTATTGGGGAACACCTATTCCAATGATTTATTGTGAAAAATGCGGTGAAGTTCCTGTTCCTGAAAATCAGCTTCCTGTTCGTTTACCAATGAATGTTGAATTTACGCCTACTGGTGATTCTCCATTAAAGCGTTGCGATGAATTTATGCACACTACTTGTCCGATTTGTGGTGGTAAAGCTTTACGAGAAGCTGATACTATGGATACATTTGTTGATTCTTCATGGTATTTTTTACGTTATCCGGATAATCATAATTCTAAAGAAATTTTTGATAAAAAGAAAATTGATGCAATTTTGCCGGTTGATAAATATATCGGTGGGCAAGAGCATGCCACCATGCACTTATTGTATGCCAGATTTTTTACTAAAGTTTTAAGAGATTTGGGTTGTTTAGATTTTGATGAACCATTTTTATCATTAATTCATCAAGGATTAATCTTAGGTCCTGATGGTATGAAAATGAGCAAATCTAAAGGTAATACAATTTGTCCTGATGATTATATCAACAAATACGGTTCGGATATTTTCAGAATGTATATTGAATTTGCTTTTTCTTATACACTGGGCGGTCCTTGGAGTGATAGTGGTATTGAGGGAATCGCAAAGTTTTTTGCAAGAATAGAAAATATGTTTAATTCATATAAAGAAATTATATTATCTTCTAACGAAATACAAGAGCTTTCGCAACAAGATAAAGAATTGCTTTATGCCAAAAACTTTGCATTAGACAATATTTCAAAAGATATTGATAAGTTTCAATTTAATACGGCAATTGCTCGTTTAATGGAATACACAAATGCGATTTCTGACTATTTGAAAGTCAATGTAATTAACTGTGATTTACTTAAAGATTGTATGGAAACATATGTTATATTGCTTGCTCCGTTTGCACCTCACATGGCTGAGGAATTGTGGGAATATATCGGGCACACATCCTCAGTATTTAATGAAAAATGGCCGCAGGTTGATGCAAAAGCTTTAATCAAAGATGACTTAAATATTACTGTTCAAGTAAATGGAAAAGTAAAACTTAACTTTTTGATTAACAAAGATGCTAAACAAGATGATATAACTGAAAAAGCTGTGTCATTAGCAGAAAAATATTTACGAAATAAAAAAATTGTAAAAACAATTTATGTTAAAAATAAATTGGTCAATATTGTGGCAATGGATATGTAATTGTTAATGAAAGGTGCTTAGAAAATAAAAAAGGCGGATGTGAAAATCCGTCTTTTTTATTTGATGCTAAAGTATAAAAACATTTGGCAATATGTTTCAGAGTTACATGAGTTGCATACATCGTCTATTTGGGTGATAGTGGTTTTATTTAGCGGATTTGTTTGAGTGGTATTTAATGCGCCTTGAAGATTTTTTGCGCTATAGGTATTGCCATTGCCAGTTGCCGCTTTTGTGTTAGCGATACCGATTGAAGAACTTAAAGCCTATGAATACGGCACCAAAGAAATATACCCTGAAATGCTGCTTAAATTAAGCATACTTTTGCATACCTCAATCAGCTATTATACTGAAGGATTTAATTGATTATCTGTACAGAATACCCAAAATGCACGTTCCTGCTTTGCAGTTGTTGCAAAGAGTGGTTATATTATCCAAACTTAAATTTTTTAAGCATTGCAACCCGTTGCGGCATTGTTTGTTGCCGTAAATAAAAGAAGTTTGTTTCAAACTTGAATCGGCACTTTCTTGCGAATATGTTGATAATGCGCGTATATTGTCGGCATTTTCTTTAGCGGCGTTAAGAATATTGCGGCAAACTTCATGACCTTCGTCCGTAGGATTAAAATAAAAACGCATTACACCGGTATTGTCTTGTCCTGATGTGCCGTCAGGAAGAGTCCATTTAGCGCGAGACCACTCAATATTAATTTTATTTTTAAAATAGCGGTCTTCCAATAAATTAGTGTTACTATTAAAAAATATTCCGTCTGGGAGCATGTTGGCTTTGTCCAGTAAAAGGTTATAACGAGATGTGTTATCTCCGCTGTGTTCAAGCTTGTCTTTAATCGCGAGCACATTATTAATCAGCATATTAACCGCCTGAGCGTGCTGATTTAATTTGTATTTTAACATAGCTTTGCTGTACCCGGCAATCGCCCCGACGGATAGCACGCCGATAATTGCGAGCACGCCAAGCATTTCCACCATAGACCGACCAGATTGTGTATACATGAGCTAAAATCCTCTCAAAAAGTTAAATTTGAGAAGATTTTAGCTCGCGTTTTTTTTTTGCAATATTTACGAGTCTGGGGTGTGTATAAGTTGTATAAACCACCCCGCCTACGGCACCCCTCCATAGAGGGGAATTAAGGGTGTTGTGCATAAATTGCAAAATATTACCGTTCGATAATATTTATACGAAAATAAGTAACTTTGTTAAAAAATCTTACCTAACGGTAATATTTGAGTTGATATTTGTTAAAATATGTGTTAATCTTACCGTGAGGTAAGAAAATGATGATAAAAAATGCAAAAAATTTTGGTGAAGTTATAAAAAAATATCGCAAAGCGCAAGGGCTAACCCAAGTGCAGTTGTCGGCAATGGCAAATGTCAGTCCGCGCTTTATCGGCGAGTTAGAAAAAGGCAAACCGACCATTGAGTTAGAAAAGGCTCTTTATGTGGCGTGGATGCTCGGAATTAATATAAATGTTGCGGGTGAGGAGTAATTAAATGCCAAGAAAATTAAATGTATATTTATACGGGCGGCAAGTCGGTCAGTTGTTGGAAGATTCTTTCGGGCATTTAATGTTTAAATATATGGAATCGGCGTATCCATTGTCAGTTAGAATGCCGGTTAGCAGTTTGCAATATGATGAGCGCTTTACAGAACCTTTTTTTGATAATTTAACACCGGAAGGTGATGCTTTAAGCCTGATTGCAAGCAAATTTCATATATCGGATAATAATGTGTTTTCAATATTAAACTACATTGGGGGCGATTGCGCCGGTGCGGTTTCACTTTATTCAGATAAATATCAGCAGCATGTAGACTCGCCCTTAAAAGAAATTAACCAAGAAGATTTGGCAAAAATTATTGATGAACTTCCGGCAAATCCGCTTTTAACCGGCATAGACAATGCGCCGCGCTTATCTTTAGCCGGCGCGCAGTCTAAATTTGCAGTATATAAAGGATTGGACGGTAAATATTATCGTTCTGATGATGAGCATCCGACAACCCATATTATCAAAATAACCAACAAGTATTTTGATGGGCTGCTTGAAAATGAACTTTTTTGCATGAGCTTAGCAAAAAAAATGTTTAATGATACGCCTGATGTGCGCTTAAATTTGGCTGACGGTAGAAAATATTTGGAAATCACACGATACGACAGAAAGCAGATTAATAATAAAATTGAGCGATTACATCAAGAAGATTTTTGTCAGGTGTTAGGTTATTTGAGCCGTCATAAATATCAATCAGATGGTGGTCCGAAAATACCGCAGCTATATCATGCGATTATGGAATATTCAGTCCGTAAAGCTATTGACGGATATAAATTTATACAGCTTTTGATTTTTAATTATTTGATTGGCAATACTGATGCTCATGCTAAAAACTTTTCTTTTCTGCATATAAACAAAGAAAATAACGTTATGCTGGCACCGGCTTATGATTTGGTTTCCGTTGATATTTATCCTGAAAAAGTTGTTAGCCATAATATTGCCATGACGATTAACGGTAAAATCAGCTATGATAAACTCCGCAAAAAAGATTGGCTGGAGTTGTTTGCGCAGCTGCGCTTAAATTCCACAAGCATGATGAAAGAGATGCGTAAAACTTTTGCCGGTGTTGTTGATAATGCGCAACAACTTACTGATGAGCTTAATAAAAATCCGGTGACGGCATCAGCGGTTTATGCAAAAATATTGCAGAATATCAAAACCCGCTATAATATTTTGTTTGGTGAAAGATAGAGATTGAGCAGTTAAAACTGAAATTAAAATAGTATTTGATAATAGAAAGTACAGGTGTCTTTATCTTCACAAACATTGCAAAAGTCTTCCATTTCAGCGACGGTTAAATCTTTAAGGCATTTACGGTCAGATGTGCAATAATTATCGCCTTAACTATGTTAGCCGAGGAGCTTTCTTCGCCTTTAGTGGTTTCAAACTTGGTTCGCCAAAGTTGCTCTCTTTTGGCTTTGGCAATAGTGAATAAATTCATGCACGATTCTTTTTGTCCTTTATTTATAAACAATCTGAATTCAAAAATATAATTACCGTCAAAATAGTTTGAGAGAGCAATCATTGTGCCAAAAATATCGTAAATTTTGGAAGACGTATTTTCGCGTGTCATTTCTTGCGGGATAACGTTTAATTTTTTAAGTATAGGTATCATATTGGTAGAAATTGTTGTTTTGGAGCGCTTGAAGTCATCTAAATGAATATTGACATAGTCTAAAATTGAGCCGATTTGTTCCGTCTGTTTATTGAGTTTATATTTCATCATGGCTTTAGAGTACCCGCTTATCGCCCCAACGCTTAAAACTCCAATTATTGCCAGTACTCCCAACATTTCCACCATGCTTCTTCCTTGCTCTTTTGGGCTCGCGTCTAGCGGGCACCTACTTGCAACTTTTTTCATTATGTACCTTTTAGTGTACACCGCAGAAAAAAGTTGCGGCGTATCTGCCTCACTATCCGCAAGCTTAGCTAGTATATTTTGGATAAACATCAAAAATCTCCTCAAATTATTAAAATTAAGAAGATTTTACTCCGCGTTTTTTTTTTGCAATATTTACGAGTCTGGGGTGTGTATAAGTTGTATTGTTACGAATCTTTGGGCAGGGGCTCAAAACTTATTGTTAATTGTTTATCAAAAACGCGGGCAATGCCTTCTAAACGGTATAAATCTAAAAACCCTTTGCCGAGTTCCCATTTTTCAAGAATATATGGACCGGTGCCGCATAAATTGCTAAGTTCGAGCAATGTCATTTGCCTTTGGGTGCGCAGTTGGTGTATTTGGTTGCCGATTTGGTTTTTGGTAGATTGGCGAATCTGGTTAAAATGTTTTTTATCAAGCATATTTTTTGCTCCTCTATTTGTTTGGATTAAAACAAAACCGCTTTGAAAATCAAAGCGGGGAGCTGAAAAACTGCTCAAAGTCAGCCTCCCTTATTCGTCGCAAACGCGCTTATTTCGGGAACTCCCCCTCAAAAAGGAGCTTCTTTGAGTTTTGATGTTTTTCAGACACCACCGTCAAACGACGATACAGATATATTACTTTAAAATGTGATTTTTTCAAGCAAAAAGTGCTTTTTCGTCATTTTGAGCACTTTTCAAATGACTGTTTGTTTTTATGCATCTAAAAGTATATGTATCTATTGGCCGAATTGCAACAATTTAGAAATAATAGTTGATTGAATATTCGTAAATTAAGATTGTTTATTAAAAATTCTCTGTCATTATATGGTCAGAAAAATTTTTAAAACTGGGAGAAAACTAATTATGGCTCAAAACGATGTTAAAGTTGTAGATGAAGCAGCAGAAGAAAAATATATTGACGAACTGGTTAGCAAAGTCAGCCAGGCTCAAAAAAAGTTTGCTGAATATTCACAAGAACAAGTTGACTACATTTTCCGCCGCGTTGCTCTTAAAATGAGCTCGCTCCGTATTCCGCTTGCTAAAATGGCAGTGGAAGAAACCGGCATGGGCGTGGTTGAAGATAAGGTGATTAAAAATCACTTTGCCGCTGAATATATTTATAACAAGTATAAAAATACCAAAACTTGCGGTATTTTGGAAGAAGACAAAGACAACGGCTTAATTAAAATGGCCGAACCTTTGGGCGTTATTGCCGGCGTTGTTCCGACCACTAACCCGACTTCAACCGCTATTTTTAAAACCTTAATTGCCTTAAAAACCCGCAACGGCATTATCTTTTCGCCGCACCCGCGCGCCAAAAAGAGCACGGTTGAAACCGCCCGCATTATGCTTGAAGAAGCTGTTAAGGCAGGCGCTCCGGAAAATATTATCGGTTGGATTGACGAGCCAAGCATTTTGCGCACGCAATATTTAATGCAGCACCCGAAAGTAGACATCATTTTGGCAACCGGCGGTCCGGGAATGGTTAAATCGGCTTATTCATCAGGCAAACCGGCTTTGGGCGTAGGCGCAGGCAACACTCCGGCCGTTATTGATGAAACTGCTGATATTCAGATGGCTGTAAGCTCAATTTTAATGTCTAAAACCTTTGATAACGGTATGATTTGCGCATCAGAACAATCGGTTATTGCGGTTAAAGACGTTTATGACGCTGTTAAAGCCGAATTTTTGAAACGCGGCGCCTATATTTTGACCGCGGCTGAAAAAGAAAAGCTCGGCAAAGTGATTATGATTGACGGCAAACTCAATGCCGGAATCGTTGGGCAAAAAGCGGCAACTATTGCCAATATGGCAGGCATTAAAGTTGCGCCGGAAACTAAAGTTTTGATTGCTGAAGTTTCAAAAGTAGGCAAAGAAGAACCGTTCTCAGCTGAAAAACTTTCGCCGGTTTTGGCTATGTACAAAGCGTCTGATTTTGAAAGCGCCGCCAAACTTGCCAAAGATTTGGTTACATTCGGCGGTAACGGACACACTTCAGTGCTTTATACCGACCAAAACAAAGACGAGCGGGTTAAATATTTCGGACACTTGCTGCACACCGGTCGTGTTTTGATTAACTGCCCGTCATCACAAGGCGCTATCGGCGATATTTATAACTTCAGACTTGAACCGTCATTAACTTTGGGCTGCGGCTCTTGGGGCGGCAACTCAGTTAGTGAAAACGTAGGAGTAAAACATTTGATGAATATTAAAAACATTGCAAAACGTGAGGAAAATATGCTGTGGTTCAAGGTTCCGCCAAAGGTTTACTTCAAACCCGGCTGCCTCTCTTTTGCCTTAAAAGAATTAAACGGCAAAAAACGCGCCTTTATCATTACCGATAAATCATTGTTTGATTTGGGTTACACTCGCAAGGTTACCGATGTTTTGGAACCGCTCGGCATTCAGTACCAAATTTTCAGCGATGTTCGTCCGGATCCGGATTTGACCACCATTAACAAAGCAAAATCTATGGTAGATACCTTTGCTCCTGATGTTATTATCGCATTGGGCGGCGGTTCACCGATTGACGCGGCTAAAATTTTGTGGATTATGTATGAACATCCTGAACTGAAGTTTGAAGATTTGGCTATGCGCTTTATGGATATTCGTAAACGTATTTTTGAATTTCCGACATTGGGTGAAAAAGCTCAGTTGGTTGCTATTCCGACCACATCAGGTACCGGTTCTGAGGTTACTCCGTTCTCAATTATTACCGATGATTCAACCGGAATTAAATATGCGATTGCCGACTATGCGTTGACTCCGTCAATGGCGATTGTTGATACCGATTTGGTATTGACCATGCCGCGCGGACTGTGTGCCGCTTCAGGTATTGACGTTATGACCCACGCTTTGGAATCATACGTTTCATCAATGGCTACCGACTACACCAGAGGTTTGTCATTAGAGGCCGGTCGTTTGGTTTTGAACAACCTGCCGAACTCATACAAAAACAATGATCCGAAAGCTCGTGAAAAAATGCACCACGCCGCTACCATTGCCGGTATGGCATTTGCCAACGCCTTTTTGGGTGTTTGCCACTCAATGGCTCACAAGCTTGGCGCCGCATTCCATATTCCGCACGGATTTGCCAATGCGTTGCTGATTTCACAGGTTATTCGTTACAATGCGTCGGATTGTCCGGCTAAGCAATGCGCATTTCCGCAGTATCGTTTTCCGAATGCTAAAGCGGCTTATGCTTCATTTGCCGAAAACTTGGGCTTAAAAGGCAAAACCGATGATGAAAAAGTTGATAATTTGATTAAAGCGATTGAAGAACTCAAAAAAGAAATCGGTGTTCCGGCTTCAATTAAAGAGTGGGGAATTTCAAAAGAAGACTTCACTGAAGCTATGAAGACTTTGCCGACTTTGGCATTTGATGACCAATGCACCGGTTCTAACCCGCGTTATCCGCTGATTGAAGAAATTGAAAAACTTTATTGGCTGGCTTATGAGGGCAACTATAACTTTAATCTGTAATTAAATTACGGCACTTAAAAACCCCCTTTCACCATTTGGTGAGAGGGGGTTATGTTTTGTAGGGTAAAGTTGGTTATTCAATGTTGAAGGTGAAAAAAATTTTGCACCATGTCGCGTCACTATCGCAGTATTTGCACTGATTATAAATTTGTTCTTGCGTTATGTTTCTGATACAGTTGTTAGTGCAATATTTGTCGCCATAATAGGCGTTGCCGTAATTATCCGTATCGTTTGAGTTTTTATAAACGCCGGTGTTGTATAAGTCATTGTGAAATTCTTTAGCAATGGTTAATAGGTTTTGGCAGACTGCAAAATTTTCAGATGATGATATTTGATAATTAAGTATTAATCCATTGCACATATTGTTTGCGCAACCGTTGGTGCGAATAGTGACCGTAGCGCCGAATCGGTCATATAAATTTATAGAATCGTCTTTAATCATCTCTTGCGGAACTTCGCCAAGTTTTTTGAAAAAAGGCACCAGCGACATGCTTTGCGGATGTTTGCCAAAGCTAAATCGGTATTGATACATAACATTTAACAGCCAACTGATTTGTTCCGCCTGCTTATTAAGTTTATATTTCATCATCGCCTTGGAATAGCCACTGATAGCACCAACGCTTAGCACCCCAATTATTGCCAGAACGCCCAGCATTTCCACCATGCTTCTTCCTTGCTCTTTTGGGCTCGCGTCTAGCGGGCACCTACTAGCAACTTTTTTCATTATGTACCTTTTAGTGTACACCGCAGAAAAAAGTT
>CAVBCV010000016.1:0-30825 GCA_963594125.1 Lachnospiraceae bacterium | reverse complement strand
AGGTCAAATAAATTTGCTTCTTTGTTCAACCTGGATTATCGGGTCAAGCCCGATAATGACAGAAAGGGAAAGAACGCATCGCTCAAGCCCGATGGTGACAGCTTGTGTGCTGGTCGGTCTATGGTGGAAATGCTTGGCGTGCTCGCAATCATTGGAGTATTGAGCGTTGGAGCAATAAGCGGGTATAGCAAAGCTATGTTTAAGTATAAACTTAACAAACATACTGAGCAAATGAACACTCTGATTAATGTCGTGGCTCGCAATGTGCATAGTTTTAATAATCTTTCTATCAGAGGCTCATCAACCATTATAACTCCATATTTTATCAAAATGGGTGAAATTCCAACGGAAATGGTAAAATCAAACGACAATAATTATGTGTATGATATTTTCGGACAACAATGGCAAATATATCTCTATGATGACGAGTTTATATATTTAGCCTCATTGCATGAAGATGGCTCATCATTCCTATCCTCAAATTCCCCTGATAGCCTAGCAATCTGTCAAAATATTTTAACCATTGCCAAGGAAAATTCTGATAATTTACAGGCAATTACAATGTGGACGTTTAATTCTGCTAGTGACCATGCTTATTGGCTATGGGGGAATAAATATTGTAACAATACGTATATGGAGCTGGGCTATGCTTGTTTGAAAAACTTAACCTTAGACGATATTTATACTACCTGTGCAGTACACGCTAAAGGTGGCGCAGGAATTTTTCAGTTTAGGTGGTTGCGCATATAACAAAAGTGTACTTATTTTTTAATATTATATAATTAAAAAAGGCGGTTTTTACAGCCGCTTTTTATATTGATTTTATGATGCTAATTTTTTTAAGCTCTCGCTGATTAAAGAGAGTTCTTTTTTAGCATCTTGCAAAATGCCGCGCTGTTTTTCACTCAAGCGGCAAACTTCAACTTCTTTAATTTCAACCTTTTCGGCAGGCTCTTCCGGCTCCGGAAGCTCAAAAAAATCTTTTTGAATCTCGCCGCCTAAAATGGCTTTTAAGCCCTTATCCTTAAAAATTTTTTGCACGCCTTCAATGGTGTAGCGCTTGTTATACAAAAAGTCCTTAATCAGCTTAACCAACTCAACATCATCAGGGCGGTAATATCTTCTGCCGCCGCTCGCTTTCATCGGGTTAATTTGCGGAAACTTTGTTTCCCAAAAACGCAAAACATGGGTTGCCACGCCAAGTTCTTCCGCCACCTCGGCAATGGTCCGAAAAGCCGCTTTAGATTTGTTGACAACCATGTTTATCCCCTCTTAAACGGTTATTTGCCGTTAATGGATTTACGCAAGTTTTGAGAAGGCTTAAATGAAATTACCGTTCTGGCAGAAATTTCAGCTTCAACACCGGTTTTCGGGTTACGACCGGTACGCGGATTTTTGCGGCGCAACGATAAGGTTCCGAATGAAGATAATTTAACATCTTTACCGGCAACAAGTTCATTTTTAACTTCATTGATAATCATATCCAAAATATCGCCGGAATCTTTACGTGAAAGACCGATTTCTTCATAAATTGTTTCAGCTACATCAGCACGAGTAATAGTTTTCATTTCTCTTCCCTATAATTAAAAGATAATCAGATTTTTATTTAAGTTATTTATAGCATGTATCAGACAAAGCTCAAGCGTGTAAAAAAATATTCACAACTTTTTTATATTCTGACTAATACACCGCCCCAAGTGAATCCGGCGCCCATCGCACTGATAGCAACCAAATCACCTTTTTTGATTTTGCCGGATGCCACCGACTCCGATAACGCCAACGGAATTGAAGCCGCAGAGGTGTTGCCGTGATGGTCTACCGTAACGATAACTTTTTCAGGAGCAATCCCCAATTTGTGACCGACTCCTTCAATAATGCGGATATTGGCTTGGTGCGGCAACAACCAGTCAACCGAATCTACGGTAACGCCGGCATCATTCATAACCGCCTCAGCCGCTTCCGACAAACTGCCGACAGCCGACTTAAACACTTCTTTGCCGTTCATGACAATAAAGCCGGCTTTACCGGTGGTGGAAACGCCGCCGGAAATGTACAGATTGTTATATTGCGCGCCGTCAGAATATAAACGAGTGCTTAAAATACCGGTATCATCTGCCGTGCCATCGCCCTCTTTGGCTCTGATAACAACCGCGCCTGCGCCGTCGCCGAATAAAACGCAAGTGTTGCGGTCAGTCCAGTCAACAACCTTGGAAAGGGTTTCCGCCCCAATCACCAACGCGGTTTTAACCTGCCCCAAACGCACCATATTATCGGCCATGGTTAAGGCATAAACAAAGCCTGAGCATGCGGCGGCAACGTCAAAAGTCGGGATTCCGGCGCGAGTGCCCATTATGCTACTGATTTTAGCGGCAACTGACGGAGTGGTGTTATCGGGAGTTAAGGTACCGACCACGATTAAATCAATTTCACCCACTGAAACTCCGGCATTCTTGAGCGCCATTTCAGATGCTTTTACAGCTAAATCAGCCGTGGTTTCAGTTTCAGTGATGTGGCGCGTTTTAATGCCGGTGCGAGTACTAATCCACTCATCATTGGTTTCAACCATTTTGGATAAATCGTCATTGGTTAAAATTTTGGACGGCAAATAATGTCCGCAACCGATAATTTCAGATCTAATACACTTCATAAAATACATCCTGCGAAATTTCATCTAAATCAATATGTTCAAGCTCTTCTTTGATGGTGGGCACAAAGTTTTGGCGCACAAGCTTGGCGGCATTGTTAATCGCGACTGAGAATCCGAACGAATCGGTACCGCCGTGGCTTTTAACTGACAAACCGTTTAAGCCGACAAACATAGCGCCGTTATAAAGCTTGGGGTTCATGGTTTTGCTGATGCTTTTGGCGGCAAAATACATAAACGGCAAGCCGATTTTAGCGAGCAACGAATTGTGAATCGCGTCTTTTATCATAACTCTGACGAGTTTGGCTGTGCCTTCAATGGATTTTAAGGCAACATTGCCGGTAAAACCATCCGCGACAATCACATCGGCTTTACCAAACGGAATTTCATGCGGTTCAATGTAACCGATAAAATCAATATCCATAGACGAGCTGCGAATCATCTGCGCGGCATGGCGAATTTCTTCTTTGCCTTTCATTTCCTCAGCGCCGATGTTCAACAGCGCAATGCGCGGACGCTCAATGCCTAAAGCGTGCTTAGCCAAAACATTGCCCATAACGGCAAATTCAGCCAAGTTTACGGCATTGCATTCAGTGTTGGCGCCCAAGTCAAGCATAACATATTTGCCGTAACGATGCGGCATAATGCTGACAATAGCAGGACGATGAATTTTTTGAATAGTTTTTAAGAGCATTTTTGAAATTGCCATTAAAGCTCCGGTGTTTCCGGCAGAAACAACTGCCTGCGCCTCGCCCTGACGAACGGCGTCTATCGCCTGATACATACTGGTATTTTTGTTGCGGATAACCTGCGAAGGCTTATCTTCATTATGCACCATTTCAGGCGAATGACGAAGTTCACAAACACTGCGCAGAGCAGGAAAACGATTAATTTCTTCTTGGACGCGGTCTTCATCACCGAACACCAAAAAACGTATATCCTTATTTTCTTTGGCCGCAATCGCCAACCCTTCTATTACGACTCGGGGGGAATTATCCCCCCCCATTGCGTCTACGGATATGACCAGATTATTATCAGTCAAAATCTGCTCCATAATTTATTTTAATTTTATTCTTTGTTTGCTTTCTGGGCAACAATTTCTTTACCGTCATACTGGCCGCATTTCGGGCATACATTATGAGGTCTTTTCAATTCGCCGCAATTCGGGCATTCTTGATAAGCGTTAGCTTTCAAAGCATCGTGTGAACGACGCATGTCGCGACGAGATTTTGATGTTTTCTTCTTAGGTGTAGCCATTTTCTTTCTCTTTTACTAAAAGGTTATTATTTCAACAACTTATTCAGGCGCTATTATTACTGCACTTTTAATTTAAATGCAAGAAAAATATCCGCCGGATGGGTTAATGTGCTTTTATATAATTTTTTAGCGCTTTGCAAGCCTTTTTTAACACTTTTATTACTTTTTAAGCTTGGCAAGCACTGAAAACGGATTGCTCTGTCTGGTGGTTTCAGCGTCAAACTCGCTTTCAAAGGCAAACTTTTCATCATCGCGGCGCGGATAATCCTCAAGCACGAGGGCAAGCTGCTCTATTGCCACATCCGCTAAATTTATCTGCCCGTTTTCAATAACATCGGGAACTTCATCATTAATTCCGGCTTCTAACTTGCGAATATCTTTATAAGTGGCGGCGGTATCGTAATAATAAGCAAACGGAGCTTCATAAGTTTTAACAAAGTTTTCAAGCGAAACTACGCTTTGCAGCTCTAAATCAGCCTTTACCGCGCCCCATATATCCAAGCGGCGCTCTTTTAAATGAAGCTTTAAGTAAATATCCGCAACAAACGACTTTACATCCACCACCTGCAAAATTTGCGCCAAAGTCTTGCATTGTTCAGAATCTGCGGCTAAATGATAATGTTGTTCCTGCTGATTTAAATCAGCAATATGCAGAGGATATGAAAAATCTTTTTGCATAAATAAATTCCTTGTGTTATAAAACCATAATTAATGAGTATAATCGTTTAAGGATGTTAAGATGTCAATATGCAAATCAGGTTTATTAGGCTTTATTATGTTGCTCAGCGCTTGTTCAAGCGATATTTTTTTGGTGCACAACGGCAATATGCCCGCCAATGACAAAGTAAATCAGGTGGCAAAAGGGCAAACCCGCGCTGAGGTTGAACAAATTTTGGGCGCACCGTCGGCCGTTACCTCATTTGACGCCAATACCTGGATTTATATGTCTTCAACCTTAAAAAAAGTAGCATTCTTTAAGCCGGAAGAAACTAAACGCGATGTTCTGACCATTACTTTTAATGATAACGGCGTGGTCAGCAGTATAAAAACATATAATAAAGCTGACGGTAAAGATATTGCCATTGACCAAACTGAAACTCCGACCGTCGGACATGATATAGGATTTTTCAGAAAATACTTTGGCGGCGTGGG
This sequence comes from Lachnospiraceae bacterium, assembly GCA_963594125.1. Lineage (GTDB taxonomy): Bacteria > Pseudomonadota > Alphaproteobacteria > RF32 > CAG-239 > CAAFZY01. Next base: position 25,772 of record CAVBCV010000016.1, on the reverse strand, counting down.
CGCTTATATGCCGATTGCTCCGACTGATTCCGGCGATAAATTATAAAATTTTAGAGCGGCGCTTTTAAGCGCCGTTTTCTGAATACAAAAAAACACCCGTGGTCAGATAGACAAACGGGTGTTTCAGTTTTGCAAAAGTTAAGCCATCAGCTGAGCGGCTATCTCCATTAATCAGGCATAGTGTCATTCCAGATTCCATGGGTGACAAAACCAGCAGCCTCATGAGGTAATAAGCAAGTAAAAAATGAAAATTTGTCATTCCAAAATAGAAATGTTACATAAAGATGCAAAATAGAATTAGGCTCTTGACTTTTGGTAAATTATTCGTACTCTGTCGGTATTATCAATTTAAGGAGAAAATCATGAAAAACTTTATAAATGAATTTAAAAAATTTGCCATGCGCGGCAACGTGATTGACATGGCAGTAGGTATCATTATCGGTGCCGCTTTCGGTAAAATTGTTGACTCGTTGGTTAAAGACATCATTATGCCGCCGATAGGCTTGTTACTTGGTAAAATTGATTTTGCCAACTTGTTTGTAGTTTTGCATGACGGCGCTATTCCCGGGCCGTATGTTTCATTAGACGCCGCTCAACAAGCAGGCGCCGTTACCATGAACATCGGTATGTTCTTAAACGCGACTATCAGCTTTATCATTGTGGCTTTTGCCGTATTTATTTTGATTAAGGCTATTAACACCTTGCAAGAAAAAATGTTGGCAGCTGAAAAGAAAGAAGAAGCCGCCGCTGCTCCGACTACTAAAAAATGCCCGTTCTGCTGCACTGAAATTCCGGTTGACGCTTGCCGCTGCCCGAATTGCACTTCAGAACTTGACGGCAAAAAACATAAATAATTGCTTATTTATTTTAAGCTTAACGCCTCTCATTTACGGGAGGCGTTATTTTTATGCGCTTATTTTCTGATTTTAGCGAGCCAACTTTGCACATTGCGGTTATGCTCGTTTAGGCTGGTGGCAAAATTATGGTCGCCGTCGCCGCTTGCCACAAAATATAAATACGGCGTGTCTTCAGGGTGCGCGGCGGCTTGCAACGCCTGCAATCCGGCATTACAAATCGGGGTTGGCGGCAGACCTGCGTATTTATAGGTATTATACGGGCTGTCAACAGCCAAATCGGCACGTTTTAACGAGCGCCCCAAATCAGACTTGCCCTCAGTTATGGCGTATATAACCGTCGGGTCGGTTTGCAGCAGCATACCTTTATTGAGGCGATTAACAAAAACAGAGGCGATTTTGCCGCGTTCAGAGGTAACGGAAGTTTCTTTTTCAATAATTGAAGCAAGCGTCAATAATTCTTCCGGAGAATTAAGAGGCAAATTTTCCGCCCGTTCTTCCCATGCCTTTTTAAGCGCTTTTTGCAAAGCGGACTTTGCCTGCCGGATAACTTCATCACGCGATGCGTTTTTATGGAAAGTATAGGTTTCGGGCAGCATTTCACCCTCTTTGACCGGCTCAGTAATTTCGCCGCTTAACATATCGTCATTGGCAATCAGCTTTAACATTTGCGCCGTGGTTAAGCCTTCCGGCAAAGTTAAGCGATGCAGAACAGCCTTCCCTGACGAAACTTTATCAAGCACATCGGTTAAAGACATACCGGCAACCAGCTGATATTCACCCGCCTTTAAGCGGCGGTCATATCCGTATATTCTGGAAACAAATTTTACCCACAGCGGATATTTTACAACACCCGCTTTTTGCAGATTTGCAGCTAAGGCGCCGATATTGCCGCCTTTGGGCATTTCAACCACCACCGATTCAGTTATCGGCAGCGGATTTTCTGCTTGCCAGGCAATATAGCTTGCCGGAATTTGCAGCGCAAACACCACTGTTAAAGTTTTGAGTAAAATATTTCGCATTTATGCTCCCTTATAATTTTTAAGCAGATTACTTAAAAGCGCGCGCCTTGTCAAGTTTACGGTTACAGCGTGGTTTTAAAGCGTTTAACTGCCACCGCCCACACAACAAGCCCGAATCCTAACATCACCGCCGCATGCTCGGCAAAATAACTCCACCCCGCGCCTTTTAAAATAATGTTGCGCACCAAATAGGTAAAGTGGGTAAGCGGGTTTACTTTGGCAACATACTGCAAAACTTGCGGCATATTTTCAATCGGGAACAAAGCGCCGGAAAGCATTAATGATAAAAACATAATTATCATCATGCCGAGCATTGCCTGCTGCTGCGTTTTGGTATAAGTTGAGAGCCATACCGCTATTGCCGAAGCCGCAAAACAAAAGCTTAAAAACGAGGCGATAAACATTGCAAATGAGCCTTGAAACGGCAAATCAAACAGCAAAATGCCGATACTCTGAATTAAAAACAGATTAATCAGAGCCACCAAAATGTACGGCAAAGTTTTGCCCAAAATAATGTCATATTTTGAAATCGGCGCGGAGATAAGGGTTTCAATCGTGCCGTTTTCTTTTTCACGCGTGATAGAAACGCAAGTTAAAGTAAGCAGGCACATCAGCACCAAAACCGCCAAAATAGCCGGAATGATAAAGTGTTGGGTATCAAGCTGCGGGTTAAACAAAATGCGGGTTTTAAAGCTAATCGGACGGCTTACGGCAACGTGCATTTCCTCTTGCAAAACTTTGCTGATAATGCCTTGCAAATATGCCTCTATACTTTGGGCTTTAAGCACATTGGTCGCGTCTATTAAAATTTGAATTTGTCCCTCGCCGCGAAGCAAACTTTTGGTTAAGCCGCCCTCCGGCGCAATTACGGCAACATCGGCATCGCCGGACTGCACCGCCGCCACGGCGTTATCAGTCATCGGCGCAACTTTTACAAACCAACCGGAGCCAAGCGCATGGTCGTATATGCGGTTTAGCACATAATCATCGGTTTTAGTGTCTATCGCCATGTGCAAATTGCGCGCCTCAACCGTTATGGCTTGGCTTAACACCACCACTTGAATCATCGGAATAATCATAATAGCGGCAAGCATAACCGGATCGCGCAAGAGAGCGATAAGTTCTTTTTTAATAAAGCTCCACAATATCATTCCAGTGTTCTCCTAAACCGCCAAATGCAAGCGCTCATCAGCACCACCGCTTGTATTGAAAGCGCGGCAAACGGCACCCATAAATCAGCAAACGAACTGGCTTTTAAGAACTGATCGCGCGAAATTTCAATATAAAAGCGCGCCGGAAACAAAGCCGAAACCCACTGAAACACCTCAGGCATATACTGAATCGGGAAGATAAAGCCCGAAAGCAGCGCCGTCGGCAGCAAGCCGATAGCCGCGGCATATTGCACCGCAACCTGCTGCTCGTGGCTGATTACCGATATATAAAGCCCCAACGCCAAGTAGTCAAAAATAAACAACAACGTGCCGGCAATTAAAATTGCATAGCTCCCGTTAAACGGAATCCCAAAAATAAGCCGCGCCGCCGCATACACAATGATAAAGCCGCAAAAGCTTAAAACAGCATACGGCAGCAGTTTGCCGAACATAATTTCAAGCGAGGTAACCGGCGTTGAAAGCAGCATTTCCATAGAGCCTTGCTCCCACTCTTTGCAAATAGTGAGCGCAGTAAGCATAATAGCCACCAGCGCAATAATCACCGCGGTTATCCCCGGAATTGAAAACCAACGCGAGTTAAGCTCGGGGTTAAACATATAACGGGTTTTGAACTGAAGCAAACTCTCGCTTTGCGGCGGAATATCTTTAATTTTATAAACGGCGTCGGTATTGATGGTGTTTAAATAATTGCTGATAGCGGAAATAGACGAGTTATCGGCGCCGTCCAACAAAATTTGCACATTGGCGTCAGATTTTGCCACAAAATCTTTTTCAAAATGAGGCGGAATTATAAGCATGGCTTTGGCATGCTCTGAAACAACATCGTCAAACCCCTGCTCCGGCGTTTCAACCGCATACGGGCGAAAATAATCAGAGCTGCCGAAAGTTTCAACCAATTTACGGGAAGCCGGAGTGCGGTCATGGTCCATATACGCCAAATCAATAGATTGAATATTAAACTCAATGGAGTTACCCAAAATCAAAACAATTAAAAACGGCAGCAACAGCGCCATCATTAAGGTAAACGGATCGCGAAAAATGTGCTTAAACTCTTTGGTAAAAACGGCGCGGGCTCGGCGGTACGAAAAGTTTATCATCGGTTTGCTCCTTCCACCACGCGGATAAACACATCTTCAAGCGACGGGTTTATTTTTTCAACCATAAAACTTTTTTTCAGCGTCGGAAGCAAGCGGGTTTCTGCGGCGGCATCTGCGAAAATGGCGTGATAATGCTGCCCGTACGGTTCCCAAACCGCAAAATCGGCGCGGTTTGGCAAAGCGGCATTCTGATTATACGGAGTTAAATTATACATCTGCCTTGAAAAAGTTTTGGCTTTTAAGTTGGCGGGCGAATCGTTTTCAATCAGCTCGCCGGAGCGCATTAAGGCGATGCGTCCGCAGTTTTCTGCCTCGTCCATATAGTGAGTGGTTACAAAAATGGTTTTGCCGCTATCGGCAAGCGCCCTGATTAACTGCCAAAAACGATAGCGGGCAGAAGGCGCAACACCGGCGGTCGGCTCGTCTAAGAACACAATTTTAGGGTTATGCAAAAGAGCCTGACAGAGCGCGATTTCTTGCTTAATTCCATCTGGCAAATCTTTAACCACGGTGGAAAGATTTTGCTTAAAGCCGATAAAATTGAGCAGTTTTTGACGCTGTTCTTCATATTCGTGCTTATCCAAGCGGCGGATACCGGCGGCAAAATCCATATTTTCTTTGATTGAAAGGTCATCATAAAGCGTAAAACGCTGCGACATATAGCCGACTTTTTGCTTAATTAAATTTTCTTTTCCGGCAACAAATTTAACCCCGTCAATAATAACCTCGCCCTCTGAGGCCGGAAGCAAGCCGCACAGCACGCGAATCGTGGTGGTTTTACCGGCGCCGTTTGCGCCCAAAAAGCCGAATATTTCACCGGTATTTACGGCAAACGAAATGTTTTTAACGGCATAAAAATCGCCGAACTTAACCGACAAATTACGCACATCTACAATCGGCTCGCTCATTTAACGCCTCCGCGCCGTAAAAACAGCTCGTCAAAGCCGGAAACTCCGGCCTTATTTAACAACTCGCGCGGCTCGCCGCAGCCTAAAACATTGCCCTGTTCCATGAGCACAACTTCGCCGCAACGTTCGGCCTCGTCCATATAGGCAGTGGTCATTATCACCAAAATTCCCTGTTCAACGGAAGTGTGCAGCATTTCCCAAAATTCACGGCGGCTGATGGGGTCAACCCCGTTGGTCGGCTCGTCCAGCAGCATAACTTTAGGCGAACGTAAAAGCGCGCACATTAAGCCTAATTTTTTATACATACCGCCCGAAAGTTTGCCCGCCGGACGGTCTAAAAACTTGTCAAGCCGCGTCATTTGCAAAAGTTCAGCCTTTTTGCGCTGATAAACATCCGGCGCAATAGAATACAAATCTTTAAAAAACGCGAGATGCTCTTCCACCGATAAATCTGCATACAGGCTTTGGGTTTGCGGCATATACGCCGTTTGCTCGCGAAACTCTTCAACCGCAACATTTTTGCCGCCGACTGAAAAAGAAATTTTACCGGAATCGGCATTCATTAAGCCCAACATAATGCGAAACAAGGTGGTTTTGCCTGCGCCCGCCGGACCGATAATGCCGTAAAGTTTGCCGGTTGCAAAGTTCATAGAAACATTTTTCAGCGCCTGAATACCGCCAAAACTTTTGCTTAAACCGTCAACTTTAATTAAAACATCACTCATTATCTAAGGCGCTCTCCAAAGTCATACCCGATTTTAAGATTAAATCAGGATTTTCAAACTGAACTTTAACGCCGTATACCAAACGAGTGCGCTCATCGCGGGTTTGCACATTTTTAGGCGTAAACTCAGCCTCTTCACTGATTTTGATAATATGTCCGATAAATTTACGATTGTTGTCTTCAGGCAAAACCGCCGTAATTTTTTGCCCAACCTTGAGGCGGTATATTTCATTGTGAGGAACGTAAAAATACGCCCAAACGTCATACGGATTAACGATGGAAACGATACTCTCACCGGCGGCGGCAATTTCGCCGATTTCTTTATACTTGGTAATAACAATTCCGTTTAGCGGCGATTTAATATGGCACCATTCAAGCTTTAAGTCATTATCGCGTTTGTTGCGTTCGGCAACATCATAATCAGCCTGTGAAACATGACCTTTTTTAACCAAAGCGGCGGCGCGCTCAAAGTCATTATCAATCTGGCGGGCCAAAACTTTATATGTATCACAGCTTAATTCGGCAATTTGCTGTCCGGCTTTAACTTCATCGCCTTCATAAACCGGAAGCGAAACAATATCGGAAGTAACTTTCGGAGCCACAAAAACTTTAGTGGTTTCAAGCGTGGCGGCATACATAAAAGGCGGATTAAATACAAGCTTGCGCACTCCGACCGCCGCAATCACCGCCAAACCCAAACATAAAATAGCCACTGTTTTTTTATTCATAGTTATTCTCCACTTATACTGTTTTGTTTAAAATAACTGTCATTTGGTAAATTTTTTACAAATATCTTTGTTTTACATACCTGTTTTCATAAAATTTAAGCCCCGACGAATCGGGGCTTTGCAAATAAAAGGCTTAATTAATATGCAATTAAGCGAGCCGGATTGCCGTATAACAGCAAGCATCTCTGCCCCGGACTTAATAAAGTGCTGGTGCCTTGAGTAATGGTCATAACCTGACCGTTGTTTAACTCAACAACGTACTCATAGCCGCTTTGCGACGATAATGCGCCCTGCGCAGCATCGCCTGCCATTCCGCCCAAAACAGCGCCGCCTAAACCGCCAAGCAAATGAGCAGTGTTTCCGTGCCCGATTGAATATCCGGCAATACCGCCGGCAGCGCCGCCGATAAGGGTACCTAATTCATTATCGGTTTTAACTTTAACCGGACGAACGGTAATCACGCGGCATTGCGCGGCTGAATTAGCCTGTCCGACTGAGCTGGTGCCGTATTGATCAGACTGAATATCAGCCTGACAAGCGGCAAGCATGGCAAGCGGAGTTAAAAGGGTTAAAAGTTTTTTCATAATGTTTCTCCTCATAAGTTTCTGGCTTATAATTTATTACCGATAATTTTTGTTGTCAATGCTAGACAATTAAAGTTTGTTGTTGTATAGTGCGAAAAGTTTTGTAAAAATGTTCAAAAATCACATTAATTTGAGGGAAATAAATATGTTGAAAAGAACTAAAATTGCTGCTTTGCTGGCCTCAGACGCCCCGCAGGAACAAGTTTTGATTAAAGGTTGGGTTCGCACCCGCCGCGATGCCAAAGATTTTTCGTTTGTTGAAGTAAACGACGGCTCTTGTCTTAAAAATATGCAGGTTATCGCCAATAACACCCTCAAAAATTATGAGGATATTAAAAAATTATCCACAGGCTCATCGGTTGCCGTTACCGGCGCTTTAACCGAATCTAAGGGCGGCAGCCAAAAATTTGAAGTTGTGGCTGACAGTATTGAAATTTACAGCCTTGCGCCTGATGATTATCCGCTGCAAAAAAAGAAACATACTGACGAATATTTGCGCACCATTGCTCATCTGCGCCCGCGCACCAACAAATACGGCGCGGCATTCCGCGTTCGGTCAGAACTTTCGTACGCTATTCATAAGTTTTTCCATGAGCGCGGCTTCCGTTATGTTCACACCCCGATTATTACCGGCTCAGACTGTGAGGGCGCCGGAGAGATGTTTCAGGTCACCACATTAGATTTGAACAATCTGCCTAAAACTCCAGACGGAAAAGTTGATTACAGCAAAGACTTTTTCGGCAAAGAAGCGCATTTAACCGTTTCAGGTCAGCTTAACGGGGAAATGTACGCCACCGCTTTGGGCGATATTTACACCTTTGGTCCAACCTTCAGAGCAGAAAACTCCAACACTCCGCGCCACGCCGCCGAATTCTGGATGATTGAGCCGGAAATGGCTTTTGCCGATATTCATGACGATATGGATTTGGCGGAAGACATGGTGCGTTACTGTGTTAAACACATTATGGAAAACTGCGCCGAAGATTTGGAATTGTTTGAAAAATTTGTTGACCCGACCTTAAAACAAACGCTTGAAAACATTGCGCACAACAGCTTTGCCCGCATAACCTATACGGAAGCGATTGAAATTATGCAAAAATCTGGCCGCAAGTTTGAATACAAACCGGAATACGGCATTGATATGCAAACCGAGCATGAGCGCTTTTTGGCGGAAGAATACTTCAAAAAACCGGTCATCGTTCGCGATTACCCGAAAGAAATTAAAGCCTTTTACATGCGCTTAAACGATGACGGCAAAACCGTTGCCGCCATGGACGTTTTGGTTCCGAGAATCGGCGAATTAATCGGCGGTTCGCAGCGTGAAGAACGTTATGACGTACTGGTTAATAAAATTAAAGAAAACGGTATGCGTCTTGAAGATTACAGCTGGTATTTGGATTCGCGCAAATACGGCTCGGTGCCGCACGCCGGTTTCGGTTTGGGCTTTGAGCGCATGATGATGTTGGTAACGGGCATTGCCAACATTCGCGACGTTTTGCCGTTCCCGCGCACGCCTAACTCAGTAAACTTTTAAGGAATTAAGATGGTGAAAAAAATCGGTATTTTAATCGTTACTTCATTAGTTGTGTTTGGCTTTGGCGCTATTGCCCACGCTCAATCTGAAATGATTGCTGACGGGTTAAATACCGATTTAGCACCGCTTGCAACCGAATCCGTTACCGAATCGGAATTTTATCATGAAGATGAAGATTTAGGGAAAGTCAAACTTCCTGAACGACCGGAATGCGAATCTGCGGCATTATACGCAAAAACAATGCAAGAAGTTGAAAAATATATTGGCAAAATAAATGCTGATACAACTTTAAGCAAACGCAGCAAGGCACTGATTTCGGCTAATATTGACGGGTTTCATCAGGTTGCGGCGCAAAATTTTTTGCCTGAGCAAGATCTGAACACCGCCAATGCGCTGGTAATGATTAAAATCAATGATAAAATTGATGAAAATGATATTTTGCTTTGTCGGCAGAATCGCGATGTTCCGCATCCGGTATACTTAATTATTTATCCGTACGCCGATAATTATCGGGTTTACGTTATCAATTTGGATCAAAGCAGCTCCGATTATCGTGATGTTACTTTTATCTTTCCGTAAAACTTGATTTTTAAAATTTTTTTACCTAGATTAACTCTGTTTGAAACAGGTTTTTAATAAAAATATGAGCGAAAACAAAAATCTTATAATCGTTGACAACAAAGCCAATTTGCCTGCCGTCATCAGTGACAGCGGAGTATACTCGTATTTGGAACAAATTAAAAAGTTTCCGGTTTTAAGCGAACAGGAAGAAGCAACTTTAATCCATGATTTTAAGGCTAACGGCAATTTAGAATCGGCGCAAAAACTGATTACATCGCATTTGCGTCTGGCTGCCAAAATTGCCCTCACCTACCGCCGTTACGGCTTGCCGATGGCCGATATTATTTCAGAAGCCAACATCGGCTTAATGCAGGCGGTTAAAAAGTTTGACGAAGAAAAGAAAGTTCGGCTTTCAACTTATGCAATTTGGTGGATTAAAGCCGCAATTCACGACTATATTTTGCGTTCCTGGTCGCTCGTTAAAATCGGCACCGTTGCCGCGCAGAAAAAACTGTTTTACAATTTGGGCAAAATCAAAGCACGTCTTGGCTTATACGAAAATAAAGAACTTGAGCCGCAAGTGGTTAAAAACATTGCCAAAGAGCTGGTGGTTGATGAGCAAGACGTGGTGGAAATGAATCGGCGAATCGGCGGCGACATATCATTAAATGTTGCCGTCCATAATGATTCTGACGACGAAAGCAAAGAGCGGATTGATATGCTCGCCGACGCTTCGCAAAACATTGAAAACAGAGTTGCAAACAAGCAAGAAGCTGAATACAAACGTAAAATTTTGCAAGAATGTTTAGCTAACTTAAGCGAGCGCGAACAGTTTATTGTTAAAAACCGCATGCTCAGCGAAAATCCGGCTACGCTTGATGAAATCGGGGCTAAGTTTAACATCAGCCGCGAGCGGGTGCGTCAAATTGAAAAACGCGCGTTTGAAAAACTTTCCGCAGACGTTAAAGCAAAAATGGCGGCCGAATGATTTATGATGAAGTAATTAACGCTTTAGTTCAAGCGCAAATTCCGTCGCCAAGGCTGGAAGCAAGGCTATTAATTGCCGCCGCCGGCAATTTGCCGCCTGATGAAGTTTGCTATAGCACAACTTTAACTCCTGAAGAATCGGCAAAATTGCAACAGATGTTAAAACAGCGCGCCGCGCATAAGCCTTTGGATAAAATATTGGGGCACAAAGCTTTTTATAAATCTGACTTTATGGTCAGTGAAAAAGTTTTATCGCCGCGGCCGGATACGGAAATTTCCGTTGAGACGGCGCTTGACATTATCAGAGCGGAAAAATTATCTAAAATTGCCGATTTGGGCACCGGCTCAGGTTGCATTTTGCTTTCATTGCTGCAAGAAACGCCTGATTTATACGGCGTCGGCATTGATAAATCGGCTGAGGCTTTGCAAATTGCCGAGCAAAACTCTTCATCTTTAGGATTAAGCAAGCGCTGTAAATTGCTTTTAGCAGATTGGTTTGCTCCTGATTTTGCCGATAAGATCGGCGATAATTTTCAGCTGATTATAAGCAATCCGCCGTATATTCCTGATAGCGATATTGCCGCGCTTGAGACGGAAGTAAAAGATTATGACCCGTATTTGGCATTAAGCGGCGGGCAAGACGGACTTAACAGTTATCGCAAAATTGCCGAGCTTGCCCCTTTATTACTCGCAAAGCATGGTTATATTGTGCTTGAAATAGGCATCGGACAAGCGAAAAATGTTAAAAATATTTTTATGGAAAACGGTTTTGAACATATAAAAACCGTGCCGGATTTGGCGGGCATTGACCGTTGTTTGATTTTTAGAAAAAATGATTGCATTTAGGAAAAAATCAGATATTATACCGCCGTTGGTGCAAAGTATTTGTTTATAAAAGCACCTTTTCCGATTTACATTTAAAACTTAATTTAGCTCAACATTGTGGTTGTATAAAATATGAAAAAAAATAATAAATTTCGCAATAACAGCGGTAACAGTAACGCTTACTCGCTTAACTATAAATTTGACAGCATCAGCCCTGCCGGAAAAATTAACGGCACCGCGCTTGATTTAATTAAAAGATATAACGAACTTGCTAAAGAAGCCCACGGCGCCGGTGATTATATTGAAATGGAAGTGTATCGCCAATACGCCGAGCATTACCGCAAAATTGTGACCGAGATTAATGAGCGCAGAGCTGTACGAGCTGAAAATACAGCGCCGCAGCAGTCTGACGAAAATAGTGCGGAAGCAACAAGCGAATCTGCTGCTCCGCAAACTGATGAAGCTCCGGCAGAAGCGGTTGCCGAGCCTGCCGCTCCCAATGCACCTGCTCCGCGTAAATCATTTAAGGTTATTGAAATTCAGCCGCAAAATAATAACGAAACGGCAGAAACGGAGGCAACTGCTCCGGTGGCTAAACCGCGCCGCATTATCCGCCGGATTAAAAAGCCGACCGAAGAAGCTGCTGCCGCAGCCGCATTTTAATTTTTATTGAGAGGTAAAAACCATGAGTTTTTTAATTGCGATGATAGTTGTTATGCTTTCATGCATAGCCATTACATACAAGACATTGGTCGGATACAGCAATTTTTCTGAGCTTAGCAAACTCGGCATAATGGCACTGATTATATTTGCCTGGTTCAGCCCGCTTTTGTTGGGACTATTGCGGCATTATTCATTTATCAGCGCGCCGGTTTATGCGGTTATTGCCAAAGTTTCGTACTTTTTAATGGGGGTTGCCTTTATTTTAATTATGCTGATTTTGGTGCGTGAAGTTATTTGGTATACCGTGTACTTTATCTCACGCAATCAGGCATTAAGTCCTGATAATGCGGCGCTGTTAAATCGCAACAATTTAATTACGGTAATTTTGGCGGTGCTGATTGCATTTTACGGCGTTTATGAGGCGCATAAAGTTCCGGCGGTTAAAGATATTACCATTACCGACAGCCGTATTAAAGAAAATGTTAAAATGGTGGTTGCCAGCGATTTTCATATTGATACGGCAACGCCGATGAGCCAAATTGAAAACTTTGTAAACATTATTAACGCGCAAAACCCTGATTATATTTTGCTGGTGGGCGATATTATTGACGATGTGCCGGAAAAGCTTGAAACACAAATGCAAGAATTGCAAAAGCTTAAAGCTAAAAAAATTTATTTAAGTTTAGGTAATCATGAATATTACAATGCTCCCGGCAAATGGATGATTAAGTTTACGCAGATGGGCTTTGATGTGTTGCACAACTCCGGCGAACAAATTGCCGATACCGGACTTTATATCGGCGGGATTCCCGACGCCGGATCGCGCGAGCCTAATTTTAAAAACGCCTTGTATTACGCCGCTGATGATGATTATAAAATTTTGCTCTCGCATGCGCCGAAAGCTATTGACATGCTTGAAGCCGGACAATTTGACCTGCAAGTTTCAGGGCACACTCACGGCGGACAAATTTTTCCGTTTAACTATGCGGCGCGAATTGCCAACGGTTATTTAGCCGGAGAATATACCGTGCATGGCGACAAGTTATACATCACCCGCGGCGCCGGATATTGGGGACCGCCGATGCGCATTTTGGCTCCGTCAGATATTGTGGTAATTAACTTTAAGGCGGAACAAAATGCATAAACAGGCTTTAATTTTAGATTGTGACGGGGTTTTGTATCCGATTACGCAAATTTCGTTAGCGGAATTTGTGGACGCGATGAAACAAACTTATCGTGAAGAGTTGAAACTTGACGGAGCGGAACAAGCTAAAATTTCAGAAAAGACGATTGCGGAAAAGCGTTTGGGCATGTTTAATTACATTAAGGCAATGTGCGATTACGCCGATTACAACTTTGACGAATTTTGCCTTAAAATGCAAAGCCGCGTTGATTATGATAAAATCACTCCTGATTACGGCTTGTATAAACAGCTGCTAAATACCGCAAAAGACAAACAAGTGGTGATTTTAACCAATAATCATATTGCGCATTTGGATAAAGTGTTGCAAAGGCGTTTTGGCAAAAGTTTGTTTGAGGTTGAAGCCGATGGAATTGACTGTTACGACATTAAAACTATGGAGCGCAACGGAATTTTTTACCCCAAGCAAGACCCGATGGCGCTTAAATTGTTTGCCGCCAAAATCAATCAGCTGCCGGAAGACTGCACTCTGGTTGATGACACTGAAAAAAATTTATCGGCGGCGCGGCAGGTTGGTATGAACACCGTACATATCACGGAAAAGTTCTCACTCGGACAATATTTACAACAAGTACAAAACAATAACTTAAAAATAAAAACAGGTAAAGAAAATGGATAATATGGACTTAATTAAAGGATTGCAAATTGCTCGCTCTTATGATGTTTCATCAAAAGAAAATTCGGTTGTGCTGTACAGCATCAGCTTTCAGCCGACTCAGGTTAATCGGGAAAAAGCATTTAAATACATTAAAAGCAATCCTGATAAAATTATGATTGAGCACACCGAATGCGGCGCTAAGTTGGTTGAAACCGGCTTTGAAAGCATTAAAACTCTTAATCAGGAAGATATTATGACCATTTGGGGCGAAGCATCGCGCCGCTTTATTGCCGCCGCCAGCGGAAATGTGACCGCTTTTGTTGAAGGGGCTGATCCGCGCAGCGTGTTCAGAACCGTTGAACTGCCGAATATTTTGCAAAATAAAAACATCAAAACCATTAACAACATTGATAAATACGAATTTGCCAAGCAGTTTGCAAAATAAACCTTTTAATCCGGCTTAATCGCCGGATTTTTTATATCCGTTCAATACAACAAATAAAAAATTCCCATCCCGAGGAGGGGTGGCGGCGGAACGCCGCCGGGGTGGTTAAAATATAAGGATAGAAATTAGACAGGGATGTTGTGCATGTTTCGGATTTTGCAATAAAAACAAGCATTTAATGCATTGTTATATAGTGATGCAACCACCCCGCCTTCGGCACCCCTCCATAGAGGGGAATTATTCAGCACCATTTTTAAATACAACTTATACACAGCATGGACTCGTAAATATTGCAAAAAAAAAACGCGGAGTACAATAAGCTAAAATTCGTCAATTTCAGCTTAGGAGTAGTGTTATGAGCCGTAATTTTAAGTTTTTTGCATACTTAGCATTATTTTTGTTTTCCGCAAACTTTGCTTTTGCCCTCACCTGCCGCAATGATTACAGCGGAACATCAGGTTGCGCCGGTAACAAAAATGCTGCCGGTAACTGCGAAACTTTAGGCTATTACACTTCTGACGTTGCAAATTGCGGACATTACATTTATTGCCCCTTTGATACCAGCTACAAAAGATGCACAACTCTCAAAAATAGTTCTGACTGCTCCGATTATCCGTTAACCAAGTGTCCTGATAACGGAATCTGTAACAAATGTCCAACTGATGAAACCTATAAAAAACTCACCGGCTGCAAAAGCGGATACACTCTTAATGCTACCAAAACTGCATGCATTGAAAACACATGTCCGATTGTAGAATTTGAGGTTAATACTTCAAGCAGCACCAGCGTAACTGTAAAAGTTCAATCAACCACTTCTCAAGACATAAGCAAATGCGGTTCAACAGAAGCAAAAGGATGGGAGCTGTATAACACTAATACATACTCAGGTAATTATTTATGTTACGCCTGCAAACCGAAATCTTGTCCTGACGGCTACACAACTGAGATATCCTCACAAGATGACTGCACCGGATCTCATGAACAATTTGTAGCCGCAAGCACTTCATTTGGTAATGATATCTGTGGAAAATGTCAAACCGCATCAAGCATTACGACCTGCGACCAGCATGGGTATCAAGACAGCATGCCTAACATAGGTTATTTATGTAAAAGCGTGCAACTTGACCTTGGGTACTCGTCATTAAGTACCTGTTACGACTGTGTCGCTTGTGAAAATGCGGGGCTCAATACTGGCGCAGTCACTCTTACCAGTACAAATGACTGCACCAAATTATGTCATATTGTCAGTTACTCATCTACAGCTATGGCTTATAATAGCGCCACAACAGCTATGTTGCAAGATGAAGATGGCAGACGCGGTCGGTGCTATACTTGGCAAGGAGGCGCATGCTCTTACGGCACAAATGCTGAATGCTATTGCCAATCTGGGCAAGCTATTAATTCTTGCAATGGGTATTAACAAGAGCTGGAAATTTTTAGTTTCATCAATGCCAATTATAAAAAAGCAATTAAGGCTCCGACTTTAGTCAGAGCCTTTAAATACAACTTATACACAGCACGGACTCGTAAATATTGCAAAAAAAAAAACGCGAGCTAAAATCTTCTCAAATTAATCATTTTGAGAGGATTTTAGCTCATGTATACACAATCTGGTCGGTCTATGGTGGAGATGCTTGGGGTACTTGCAATTATTGGCGTTTTATCTGTTGGGGCGATAAGCGGATACTCCAAAGCTATGATGAAATATAAGCTTAATAAGCAGACGGAACAAATCGGATCTATTTTAGACTATGTCAATATTAATTTAGATGATTTAAAGCGTTCAAAAGCCAGTATTACCGGCAGTCTGACACCTTTATTTAAGAAGTTAAACGTTATCCCGCAAGAAATGATACGCGAAAACGAAACTTATAAAATTTTTGATATTTTTAATACCACAATTTTATTGCAAAATTACTATGGCACAGACGATAAATATTACTTTGAGTTTATGTTATACTTAAACAAAGGGCAAAAAGAATCGTGCATGAATTTATTTACTATTGGCAAAGCCAAAAGAGAGCAGCTTTGGCGCACCAAATTTGAAACAACAAAAGGCGAAGAAGAAAACGAGACTAATTCGGCTTGGGGCGATAGTTATTGCACCTCAGAAGTTAAATGCCTAAAAGATTTAACCGTCGCTGAAATGGAAGATTATTGCAATGTTTGCGAAGATAAAGACACCTGCATGTTTTATTATCAGATGAGGCTTTAATTGCCGCTTATTTGCCCTTAAAAAATCCACCGGCATACGTCGGTGGATTTTTATTATTCTTCATCTTCTTGATGTTTGCTAAGCTCTTGCTCAAGCTCTTCATAATCTTGCTCGTCAAGCTCGCTTGCCGGCACGCTGTAACTGCCGTTAAACCAACGTCCTAAGTCAATATCGGCGCAATGCTTGGAGCAAAACGGGCGATATTTTTCATCTGACGTTTCTTGCCCGCAAATAGGGCATTTATGCGGCTTAACCATTACTTTTCAACCCTGCCCGTACCTTCGCAAGTGGGGCATTCAGCAGTGTAAACATCAAGCAATGACGGACGGCGGCGCTGACGAACAACCTCAACATTACCGCCGCGGCTTAAACCTAAAACGCGAGCGCGGCACGGGTCATCGGCAAGCTCTGACTGCAAAATATCAATTACCGATTTCATAAATCGGTACTCTGACGAACCGGCAAAATCAATTACAATTTTACCGGAAAGATTCTTCAGGCGAATCTGACGGGCAATTTCAACCGCAGCCTCATCATTTAAACGCGAAACCTCACTACCGGCTTTTAAATCGCCACTGTCAACATCTATGGCAACGCAAGCGCGGGTTTCCTGAATATGGATTCTGCCGCCGCTCGGTAATGCCACACTGCGGCTTAAAGCCTCAATTATCTGGTCTTCAAGCCCGTATTCGGCAAACGGTTTGGCAACATATTTTACCATATCCGGCGCGGTAACCGCTTCAAGCTCATACTCTAAATTATGGTTGTTGACAACCACGGTTTGCAAAGTGTCTTTGTAGCGGCGCATATATTCAAATAACGGATTTTCACGCACATAAAGCAACGCCGGAGCTGACGCGCTGCGGGCTTTAACGCGGATATTGTCATAAATATTGCGCAATTTAACCATTTCTTCCAGCACATCTTCAACCGGAAAATCAACCGCGGCAGTGCGGATTGCCCAACCTTCCTGACCGGTAATATTTTCCCATACGGCGGAACGGTAGGTTTTAGCTAAATCTTTGTCTTCAATTTTAGATGAAACATCTACGCCCATATAAAACGGACGATAAACCACGGTGGTGCCGACAATTTGAATATTGCGCGAAACTTTAGCGCCCTTTTCAGCGCGTTTTTCCTGCACAACCTGCACAACAACGCTCTGACCTTCGGTCATGTTAACTTCTTTTAAATCATGCTCATAGGCGTTCATAAAAGCTTCTTCGCCATCGCCAATGTCAACCAAAAAGCCGGTATGACCGTTAGCCAGCTCCAATTTATGAGTTATTTTACCAAGATAAACATTGCCCTCGCCGGCATGATTTTCATTATAAATATCAACTTCCGTCATTCTGCCGCCGTCTAAAGCCGCCAGACGCGTTTCATCACCGTTTGTTTCATAAACTAAAGTATCTGCTTTCATTTGATTCCAGCTCCTGTTAATAAATTTTTTGTTTCATATAAAGGCAAACCAACTACCCCTGAATACGAACCGACCATATTTTTTACAAATCCGGCTAATTCGCCCTCAATTTTATAACCGCAAACACCGACCCACTCTTTGCCGGCAACATAACTTTTGATTTCTTCCTCAGATAATTTTTTCATACTGATGCGGGTGGTAACGCAACGACTGCTGATTTTGCCGTTTTTATCAATTAAGCAAACCGCGCTGATAACCTTGTGATTACGACCCGACAAAAGGCGCATAACCGCCTCTTGCTCTTCGGGAGTTTTGGACTTGTGGATTATCCGCAAACCGGCGGTAATAATGGTGTCACTTGCCAAAACATTTTCATGAGGATTATCGCCTGCCACTTTTTTAGCTTTTTCAAGAGCCATACGGCGCACATACGGCAGCGGGCGCTCGTATTTTTTGCAGCTTTCATCAATATCCGCCGGAATAATTTTTTTCGGCGCATAGCCGATTTGTTCCAACAGCTGCCTGCGCTGCGGCGATCCTGAAGCTAAAATAAAATCTTTGGTTTGCATGGTTTAAGCTTCATCGTCGTAAGTTTTTTCCATTCTTTCATGGCGCTCCTGCGCTTCTATGGAAAGGGTTGCAATCGGGCGTGCTTCAAGACGGTCAAGTCCAATCGGTTCGCCGGTTTCTTCACAATATCCGTATGAGCCGTCTTCAATGCGGTCAAGCGCTTCGTCAATTTTAGAAATTAGCTTGCGAGCGCGGTCTTTAGTACGCAAATCAAGCGACTTATCAGCCTCCAATGACGCACGGTCAATTTCATCAGGTTGGTTTAAGCCGCCCTGACGCAAGTCATCTAACGTATCTTGCGACTGTTCAACCAAAGACTTTTTCCATGCCAACAATTTTTGGCGGAAATATTCAAGCTGCATGTCGTTCATATAATCTTCGTCTGCTGACGGTTTGTAGTCGGGGGGAAGAATGATTGTGCTTACCATAATAAAACTCCTCTGTTAAATATTTAATGCACAAAAGTTAGCAATTCATTTCAACAACTTCAAGCAAATTTATCTAATTAACAACAAACTAATTAAAATACCACACTATTTTATTGTCATCTTTTTTATTGCAACCGGCCGAAACATCATTCGGATTAGCCGGTAATTTATAGTTTGAGTTGTTAACCGAGTTGGAAAACTTCCAAGCATAGGTTTTGTTGTTGATTTTCATAACGTCTAAATCAGAGCCATCATTAACCAGCCAAACTTTTAAACCGAGTTCAACGCAAACATCGCGCGGTAATTCGTCAAATTCAATAAAATAAGTGCTGCCCTCAGTGTTGCCGCTGCCGATTTTAACATCGCCGCCAAACGCGTGTCTGCCTTTGCGAACATCATAAGGAACAATTTTTTCATCCACCAGTGTTTGCAGCTTAACTTCTTTGTAATTTTCAGCCGCAACATAGCGCTGACTGATAACTTTTTTTAAGTCAGTCAATTCCTGATTAACGCGACCGAGGCGATATTTATGATAGCCGCGATTGACCGCCGCCGCCACTGAAATGGTAATGGTTATCAGCACGCTGATATAGGCGATGGTTTCAATCATGGTACGACCTGATTGGCATGATTTTGACAACTTCAGCATTTTGTCCTCCAACTATTATCTGTATAATATATCACAAAAAATTCCCCTGCTCAAAATATTTTTGCAATATTTACTTTATTTTTTAATTATTGCCATTATTATGGAAAAAGGTTATAAATCAATTAAGGATTACACCGCTATGAAAAATTTATCTGCTTTTATTTTATGTGCCGCCGCGCTTGCGCCAACCGCGCTTAAAGCCGAAACCAAAAGCTACGTTCCGTACATCGGGCTTGATTATGCTTATGTTTCTGCCAACGCTCACGGCATTAAACCTCATTATAACGCCGCGCAATTTAATATCGGCACCAAATATAACCCTTATTTCGGGACGGAATTGTTTTATCAACAAAGCTGGTCTGATAGCAAAAAAATTGCCGACACCAAATTCAAAAGCTCATACCGCGCTTACGGTTTGGACGTTAACGCCTATTTGCCGCTGGGGTGCTACCAAACAACCGAACTTTTTGCCACTGCCGGAATCGGCGAATACGTGTTTAAGCAAAAATTTTTGCCGTTTAAGCACAAAAACAACAGCGCCATCGGATACAGAATCGGCGGCGGAGTTATGTATAACGTTACCGAAAACGTTAGTTTGCGGCTTGGCGCCCGTTATATCGGGCTTGACCGGATAGACACCTTTAATCATTTAACGGAATACTTTGCCGGTCTTCGTTACTATTTTTTATAAACTGATTTTTATAAGGATTTTATATCATGCTTAAAAAAATGCCTGCTTTAATAAGCTATATTATCGCCTTTGTTATCGGATATTATTTGTTTACTTCATGGGAAACAAATAATACCGCCACCGTACAACCGGTTGAGCCTTCACCGACAGTGACAGCTTTTGAAGATAAAGTTTACACTTATAACTCTGAAAATTTGCCGCAAAACTGCAACATTAACAGCTCTATGGCGTGCGCGGTTGAATTTGCGGTTAAGTGCAGCATTAATCCTGATTTTGAAGGCTGCCGCCAATCCAAACTGCCTAAGTTTATTTTTATGGAAGACCCGTCTTTAGGCCGCCCGACGGAAATAAGCTTTAAAATCAGCAAAATTAAGCCGATTTCAGCCGATTTGGTTGAGATGTACACCGAAAGCACTTGCAACGGAAATTGGTTCGGGCTTTGCAACGGCAATATTATTTATGTGCTGGTTCCGAATGAGGACGCATGGCGGGTTAAAGACATTTACGCCATTGAACAATAGCATATAATCGCAGATATTAAAAAGGCTCTTTACTTAAAAAGAGCCTTTTGTTTTATGAGTTTACGCGTTCTAAAATAAGCCTTGCCGCCGCCATACCTGAAGAGATAGCCTCCACAATGGTGGAGCCGCCGGTTTTGCAGTCGCCGGCGTAAATAATGCGTTCATCTTCAATTTTAGAATCGGCGCGGCTGCCGATAGCTTTTATCACCAATGAAAACCCGCTTAATTTAAGCGACGAATTTTCAATCGGCGTTAATTTACCCTCGTTAAAGCGGTTTTTGTGCACATAAAGCGTATATTTATCTGCATCATGCTCAATTTTATCCGGACTCGTCATCGGCGAAATATCAATTTCACGTTCCAAAAGTTCAAGGTGCTCAGCTTTGGAAATACGCATATCGGCTATACGGCGGCGCACAAACATTTCAACTTCAGCGGCGCCGGTGGCTTTAGCGGTAAAGGCGCAATCTGCCGCCACATTGCCGCCGCCGATAATCGCGACTTTGCCGGTTGTTGCATATTGCTTTGGATTGCTTAAATATTCCATATATGAAACAGCGTATTCCTCTCCCTCAATGCCTAAATTAACCAAATTCGGCTCACCGGAAGCAACTATAACCCAATCAAATTCAGACTTTAATGCCAACACATCGGTAACCTGATGGTTAAGTTTAAGCTCCACCAAATCAGGATTAAAAATATACGACCAATCTTTTTCAATTACCTCATGGGGCAAGCGCTCATCAGGAATAAGGTTAAGCGCCCCGCCGATTTGGTTGCGACCTTCAAACAACGCTACCTTGCAACCGGCTTTTGCAAGCACTGAACTTGCCGCCAATCCGGCCGGTCCGGCGCCGATAACAGCAACTTTAACACCGTTTGGGGCTATATGGGCAAAACTTTCTTTTTCGCGGCGGTAATTTTCCAAAATGGTGGCTTGCACCTTAGGAATATTAACCGCAAAATCTATACGATTGCGAATACATGCCTTCATGCAAAATTTATCAGGACAAATCAGTCCGCAGGTCTGCCCAAGCGGATTGTTGCGCAAAATAGTTTTAACAGCGCCGTCAAAATCACCCGCTTTAGCATGATTAATAAATTCTTGCGGGCTGCAATTTACCGGACAAGCGTGCATACATGGTTGAGTTTTGCAATTAAGACAGCGGTCAAGTTCGGCTTTTAACTGCGCTTTGTTCAAATATAAGGGTTTCTTTTCAGTCATATTTTGTTCCTTTAAGCCACGTTATAAAAAAATGCCGAATGTGTCAATAAAAACTCTTGACTTAGAGTATAGTCAAAGGATTATCTTATACTCGTATTAACAATTAAGGAGCACTTAAAATGATGATAAATAAGCGCTATATGTTTTTGGCTTTAACTTCAATGCTTGTTTTAACAAGCAATATTTCAGGAGCAAATGATATGAAAAAAGCACCGATTGACACCGTTTTTGAGCAAGGCGAACCCAATCCGTACGGCAAATTTTTTACCGGACAAACTTATCTTAAGCGCTTGAGCGCCAATGACGAGGTTTGGAATTCATCGCTCGCCAACGTTACTTTTGAGCCTAAAGCCCACACCAACTGGCACAAGCACAGCGGCGGACAAATTTTGCTGGTTTTAGACGGCGAAGGACGCTATCAGGAGCGCGGCAAAGAAGTTCAGATTCTTAAAAAAGGCGATGTGGTGCGCATTCCGCTTAATGTTGAGCACTGGCACGGCGCCGCGCCTGACAAATGGATGACCCATATTTCAGTTGAAACAAACTTGCCGAACAATCAAACCACATGGCTTGAACCGGTCAGCGATGAGGATTATAAATAATGAAAAAGCTGTTAGCTGCCTGCGCCGCGGTGATAATTGCGGCGTTCGGCATCGGTAAATTATATTGTAATCAACAGGAAAATAAAATGACTGATTTTAGTAAAACCGACCCGGAATTTAACGAACTATGGCGCAATTTTGCCCAAAATGAGGTTAAAAATCACGGCTCACTTGATAGTAAAACCGCTTATTTAACCATTTTGGCGGCTCATGTTGCCAACCAATCGGTTAATGAATACAAACTGATTTTAAGCGAGGCTTTAGATAACGGGGTCAGCCCGACGGAAGCCCGCGAAGCGCTTTATCAAACTGTGCCTTACGCCGGTATGTCAAAAGCTTATGACTTTTTTGCCGCCGGATCGGAAGTTTTTGCCGCCAAAGACATTAAACTCCCCTTGCCTAACCAATCAACCACCGATAAAACGAATCGACTTGAAAAAGGCATTGCAACACAATCTGAAATTTTCGGCGGCGAGCATATTTTAGCTATGCGCGCCAACGCTCCGGCGGAATTGAAGCATATTCAAGATTATTTATCCGCCAACTGCTTTGGAGATTACTACACCCGCGGCGGTTTAAGCGTTAAAACCCGCGAGATGGTTACGCTTGCCGTGTTAATCGCGATGGGCGGCGCAGATCCGCAGGCAAAAGCGCACGTTCAAGCCAATTTGAATGTAGGCAACAGCAAGCAAAATATGCTTGATATGGTAACACAGTTGTTACCGTATATCGGCTATCCGCGCACCTTAAACGGCATTGCCGCGATTAATGAAATTTGTAACAAATAAGGAGCGAAAAAATGAGTAAAAAAGTATTGATATTGTCGGCAAGTTTCCGCAAACACGGAAATTCAGACCTTTTATGCGACGAATTTATGAAAGGCGCTATTGAGTCCGGCCATAAAGTTGAAAAAATCAGACTGAATGAAAAGCATATCGGCTATTGCATGGGCTGCGGAGTTTGCAACACCACTCATAAATGCGTGCAAAAAGACGATATGGCGGAAATTTTGGATAAAATGGTTAACGCTGATGTTATTGTGATGGCAACGCCGGTTTATTTTTACACCATGAACGGTCAGATGAAAACATTAATTGACCGCACCGTGCCGAGATATACCGAAATCAGCAATAAAGATTTTTACTTTATTGTTGCCGCCGCGGATACCAACAAAGACAATATGCAGCGGATAATCAGCGAGTTTAGAGGCTTTACCGCAGATTGCTTGGACGGCGCCCGTGAAAAAGGCATAATCTACGGCACCGGCGCATGGCAGATGGGCGATATTAAAAACTCTCCGGCTATGAATGAGGCGTATCTCGCCGGTAAAAACTGCTAAAGTGATACGATTGATGCGCAGTACCAAAAATTCCCCTCGCATAGAGGGGAATTTTTTATAATGACATAATACAACTTATACACAGCGCGGACTCGTAAATATTGCAAAAAAAAAACGCGAGCTAAAATCTTCTCAAATTTAACTTTTTGAAAGGATTTTAGCTCATGTATACACAATCTGGTCGGTCTATGGTGGAGATGTTTGGGGTGCTTGCGATTATCGGAGTCTTAAGCGTTGGGGCGATTGCAGGATATTCCAAGGCGATGATGAAGTATAAATTAAATCAGCATGCTCAGGCGGTTAATATGCTGATTAATAATGTGCTTTCAATTAAAGACAAATTACAACATAATGTCGGTGTTAATACTTATTTCAGCACACTTTTGTATAAACTTAACATGCTTCCTGACGGCATAGAGTACGGCGGCGATTCATACTTAAAAGATAAATGGTTTAAGAACACTATCAGTATTTATTATTCAAATGATAAATACACAGATATTGACGGTACGGAAAGGCAAAATGATTTAGGAGCTATCAGCTTTTATTTTGATTCCGCCTCTGCAAGCGGTGAAGAAATATGCCGCAACATAGCTTTTGCCGCTAAAGAAAACGCCGCCAATATTTATTTGTTGCAACAAAACACCGGCACCGCGGCTTCGCGTGAAAATAAATATTACGGCGACGCTTATTGCACAGGAGATAAAATATGCTTGCGTAATTTAGATATAAACAAAGTTGCCAAGATTTGTAACGACTGTACTGATGCAATTTGCACTATCCGCGTGGTGTGGAAATAATTAAAAAGATACCCACGCGTAAAACGCGTGGTTCTTCATATGCGGCTATAAGCCTTTAGCACTGGCAACCCCTGAACGGGGCACCCAAAAATCTGCCAGACGCAATCTGTTACTACTTACCCGTAAACGGGTCGTTTAAGTCCATCGTCAGCTGCTCGGCTATTTGGTCTTGTTTCAGCTGATTTCTGATATATTCCGTGATTTTTTCGGTATTTTTCCCTACCGTGTCTACATAATATCCTTTACACCAAAATTCTCGGTTCCGATATTGGTATTTGATATTACTCCATTTCTCGTATATCATCAGACTGCTCTTACCTTTTAAGAATCCCATAAAGCCTGAAATACTTATCTTGGGCGGAATTTTTACTAAGATATGTATGTGGTCAACACATGCTTCTCCTTCTATTATCTCAACTCCTTTCCATCGGCATAACTCTTTTAATATTGACACTATTTCTATTCTTTTGTTGTCATAAAATACTTTACGACGATATTTTGGCGCAAATACTATATGGTATTTACAATTCCATGTCGTATGTGCTAATCTATCTATATCATTCTTCATGAATGTCCTCCAATTGGGTTATTTTGCGTCTGGGCAGACTGCAAAATTTTAACCCAATTGGAGCGCTTTGTCTACCTCACCGCTTTAAGCTTCACTGAACCCCGCGTCTAACGCGGGGTTTTCTAATGACAACAACCGCCTGCGATGTTTTCGCAGGCGGAGATTTATGCATAACAAATTGTTAATCTAGTCTATCAAGCGAGATAAAAGCCTCTTGGCACCATTGTTCAGAATGTTGCTGTGTACAACTATGCATAAATGAAAGTCTCTTATATGTTGGGTAAAAATACAAGCAACAAAACAACGCAATCACCAACAGACCTATACTCGTCAAAATAAAGCTGACTATTTTATCTAATATTTGCTTCAACATTATTTCTCTTTTAGACTATCTATAAATAATGTGTGGGTACAAGTATAAAATATTAACCATGCCAATATAGCCGTTTTTGCAAAGCCTTTAAGCATAAAGACAAGATCATATTTTTGATCCAACTCTGCTTTGTACTCTGTTTTATAGCGGTATAAAAAACACATATCACGATAAAAACAGCATGTAGCTAATAACCAAAAGGTTATCTGCAAAATATTTATGTCTACCGATGTAATTAAAGTATATGCTGATAAAATTGCAAAAATTAATGACACCGTTATTATAAAAAAGCGGTTGCCATAGTATGCAAAAAACCAGAAAGGATATGTAATAAACCAATACGCCAAGTGTTCTGTTGTTAAGCACATAAAACTTGATAAGAGAGCGCACGCAAGCCCATCAGTTTTATCAAACTCAAAGTTTTTATATTGAAAATGCTCTTTTATCTCTTGCTTCAGTGATTTA
>CAVBCV010000015.1:0-31073 GCA_963594125.1 Lachnospiraceae bacterium | reverse complement strand
TAAATCACTGAAGCAAGAGATAAAAGAGCATTTTCAATATAAAAACTTTGAGTTTAATAAAACTGATGGTTTTTTTGCTGTATTATTAACTACTTCAATATATTTGTATAATATTCAAACAGTATATTGTTTTTTTGTATATCCTTTCTGGTTTTGTGCATATTACGGCAATCGTTTTTTTATTATACTGTCATCAATTTTATTTGCTCTATTTGCAATAATTGTTTTTCTGCCGCCAATGTATTCGGTTATAGATTATATTGGAAATATCTCATTTTTGTTATGGGCGGCATATTATTTTTGTCGCGACATGTGGTTTTTATACCGCTATAAAACCGAGCATAAAGCAGAGTTGGATAAAAAGTATGGTGTTAAATTTATGATTACCGGATTTGTTATAACAACAATATTAACAGCAATTTGGATATTGTTTTATACCAATGTCACCATGCCGTCATATTTGCCGTGGTTAGCTGAAACGAAGTGATAAAATGAATAAACAAAAGATAAAGTCGGCGATTAAAGAAACAATTATATCAACATATAATTTGCTTAAAGAATTTAAGTGGTATGTAGGTTTTAATTTGTTTTTTATAGCTGTGATTGCCGATGAATACTTTAATCCACCGGCTAAAGATGATCCTATTTTTAGTGCGGAGGCGTTCTCTCAAGATTGGGAATATACTAATCAAGAGATTTACGTTGAAACTTCACGGTTGTTGCTGATTATATACATATTGTGTTTTTTATTGGCAACCAGCAATATGCGCAATCATCCACGCTTAGCAAAGCTTTTGTTTTTAATACCATGGTTTGATATGCTTTGTGGAATGATTTCTGCTCTTTTTGCATAAAGCTTTGAATAGGATAATAACTGCAATCCCGCCTACGAAAATATCGCAGGCGGTTTTGTTATATAAACACTAAAGGAAAATGATTAAAAAGAAAGGTCTTTAGGTTGGACGCTGCTTCCCAACATCAGACGTTCACGGTGTTTCCATAAAATGTACTTTGCTCGTGTTGCCAGCTCAGCTTTCTGCTCTTCTAAAGACCTTTAATAAAATAGTGGTAATATACCGCTAATTATGTTTGGCGCCTAAGACTTATCCTTAAAGGCGCCGTTGTTAGATACATTCAAGCCGATAAGTGGCGTACCTAACAATAATAATATAACAGTGCGCAAGGCAACTGTCAATTGAAAACTAATTAAGGTTAATTATTTATATTTTGCGCAATAAAAAATCGGTGGCAGCCGAAATGCTGTCACCGATTTTTGTTGTTTAAACATCTTGTTTATTTGCGGTCTTTTTCCTTCATGACTTCAGGCGCTTTCGGAGCCGGAGCCATAATTTTTTCAGTAACCGGTTTATAAACCGTTTGCTGCCACGGGCTCGGTTTGGCGTAAAGTTTTTCGCAAATTGAGAGCCCGACGCTGCGCAAAGCGGTCTCGGTCGGCAGGAACAAATCCATACCGTTATCGGTCTTTTTGCCGGAGTGAGCCACGCCGTTAATCGTGCCGTTGGCGTCAATCAAAACTCCGCCGATAGTAACGTTTTGTACAAACGTATCCATCATAATTTCAGAGCCTTTATCTTCTGAATAGCGGTAACCGGCAACTTTACCATTGTTGTCAATGTAGTTTTCGCCGTCATTAAAATCAGGCACATCAAGCATACCAAGAACCATAAAGCCTTTTTGGTTTACTTTCGGCAAGTCTAAATTTAATGAAAGCGGAGTGTAAGCGGTCGGCGTATCAAGCATAATCAACGCAATGTTTTTGGTTGGGTTGACGCGTACCGCATGACCGGTAAGCTCTTTGCCGTTAATGGTTTTAATTTGGTAGTGATTATTGGTTTTATCCACCAAATCGGCAGAGGTCAAAACAAATGATTCCGAAATAATCAGACCGGCGCCTTTTTTACCGGCGTTGCCGTTAATTTCAACCACTGAAGCTCTGACTTTATATAAGTTTTCAGGGCTTAAAGTTTCATACGGCGGACGGTCAACAATGCACAAACTGTCAAAAGATTTAGTGTTTTGCTGCATATCAACCCAGGTGTCGTCAACTTTGGCGCAGTCGCCGTCTGACACAACGCCGCTGTTTTCAACCACCACGTTATCAAAAACTTCATAATCTGAAACAACGCCTGATTTTTGCTCAATATACGCAGGGCATTGATTAATATCGCTTCCCGGACGGCTGATTTCACAGTTTTTAGCCTGAGTAAGCTCTTCCTCAAAACGGCATTTAGCCGGATTTAAGGCAATTTCTTCATCAATTAAGGCGTTGCGCTGTTCGGTTAATTCTTCCGGCGTTAAACGAACCATAAGCTGATCTTCAAACCCGGGCATGGTGCTCAAATTGCTTGCCGCGTCGGCAAAAGCGTCTTCAACGAGCTTAATTTCACCATTGGCGGCGCCGTTGTCTAAGTCGCTGTAACCGGTGGTTTGTCCTTCCCACAAAACTTTGGTTTTGGTAAGGTTTGTCAAGCGCCATGTTACCGTCATTTCAGCCGAGCCGGTGCGTGAATTTTGTTTTTGAACATCTTGCCAGTCATAACCGTCGCACACATTCATAAAGAAGTTGGTGATTTCCGCGGTTAAAATATATTCAGGCAATGGCGACGGCGTGGTTTGCAGGCACAAGTCATCAGGCATTTTAACCAGATTGTAGCAATCGCCGGTAACTTCTTCAAAAATACGCGAGAAGTTCATATCTTTTTCCATTACGCGACCGCGGTTTAATATCGCTTCTTTGTCATAACGGCGGCAGCCGAAAATTCTAAAGCGGTAATTACCGAGTTTTTCCGGTCCGTTATTCGGCACATTGGTAAGGTTAAAGTCAACGTGTTCCAAATAAAGCGGAGCCATGGCGCAACAATTACGCTCAACCGACTGATAAATATACGGAGTGTATGGAATGGCATAATTAGCAATAAGCGGTTTGGGCTTTTCGCAATTTTCACAAGGACCGGTGTCAACAAGCGGACCGGTCTGACAATCAATGCAGGGACCGGTATCAAAGAGCGGACCGGTCTGACAATCAATGCAGGGACCGGTATCAATGAGCGGACCGGTTTGGCAATTTACACAAGTTCCGCCCGGAAACAAACTGCCGTCTTTATCAAGCGGACCGGTTTGGCACTCAACGCACGGACCACTCGGAAACAGACTGCCGTCTTTGTTCAGCATAACGGTTTGTTCAAAACCGGCGGCGTTACTGGTGCCGATATTCGCATTAGTATAAGTGCCTTCCGCGGCAGATTTACGGATAACTTTAGGAGATATGCGCTTGGTGGGCTTAGTCACACTCTTGGGCGGACGACCGCGGCGCGCCATCATATCGCGTATGGTGTAAGCCGATTGCCGTGATGCGGCAGAAACCGCGTCAAGACCGGCAAGTCCGGTGATAACGGCGGTTATCAAGGAAAAAAGTAAAAGTTTAGACGGCTTTAACATTTTCATTTTCAATCTCCTGTAATTTATTTTGCCGGCATAATGCGCCGATAATTTAATGCCTCAGCGATATGCATTTTAAGCACTTTTGTTTCATTTTGCAAGTCCGCAATTGTTCTTGCTAATCTTAATGTGCGATGATACCCGCGAGCCGAGAGCTTAAATTGCTCGGCAAAGCGGATTAAAAGCTGTTGCGCCTCATTATCAAGCTGTACGGCGTCTTCCAAAAGGTCGCCTTTTAACTGCGAGTTGGTCAATAACTCAGGGTGACCGAATTTTTTGAACCGTTCTTTTTGAATTTCGCGGGCTTTAATTACGCGCTCTCGCACTGTTTCTGACGATTCGCCTTTAGTCTGTTCAAAAATCTCCCACGGGCTGACCGGCGGCACAAAAACATGAATATCTATACGGTCTAACAACGGACCGGAAATTTTAGCCTGATATTCTGCGGCGCATTGCGGCGCTTTCGGACACTCTTGTCCAGCAAAGCCCAAATATCCGCAGCGGCACGGGTTCATGGCGGCAATCAGCTGAAAGCGCGCCGGATAAGTGTGATGATATTCGGCTCTTGAAACGGTAACACAGCCGTTTTCAAGCGGTTGACGCAAAGCCTCTAAGGTGCTGCGGTTAAACTCAGGCAACTCGTCTAAAAACAACACGCCGTTATGCGCGAGTGAAATTTCGCCCGGCATCGCCTTGCGTCCGCCTCCGACCAAGGCTGAGGTTGAGGCATTATGGTGCGGGTCACGGTATGGGCGTGTAAAGTCAAGTTCACCGTCTTTTAATTCACCGGCTACCGAATGAATAATGCAGGTTTCAAGCGCTTCTTCCGCACTCAAAGGCGGCAGAATAGAAGTAAGCCGCGAAGCCAGCATTGATTTTCCGGCTCCCGGAGGACCAACCATCAGCATATTGTGCGAACCTGCCGCGGCAATTTCAAGCGCGCGTTTAGCGCTTTCTTGCCCTTTAATATCAGCCAAATCAAGCCCGCTTGTTTGTTCTTTGCGACGCTTGGCAACTGGCTGCGGTAGAGTTTGAATCCCCTTAAAATGATTGATTAATGCAAGCAAACTAGGCGTTGCCACAATATTTTTAAGTCCGCCCCAAACCGCTTCGCTGCCTTGTTGTTCAGGACAAATCAGTCCTTTATTTTCGCGGTTGGCTTTAATTGCCACCGGCAGCACGCCGTTTACCGGCATAACCGAGTTATCAAGCCCTAATTCACCCAGCACGATATATTCCGAAAGTTCTTCCTGCGGCAGAATTTCCATGCAGGTTAAAATGCCGACGGCAATCGGCAAATCAAAGTGCGAGCCTTCTTTAAGCAGGTTGGCGGGCGCTAAGTTAATGGTAATGCGTTTGGCCGGAAAACTAATGCCGATAGCCTGAAACGCGGCGCGTACCCGCTCTTTACTTTCGGCAACCGCCTTATCGGGCAATCCCACGATTGTAAAAGCAGGTATTCCCGCGCTGAGCTGAATTTGCACATCAACGTCGGGAACATCTAATCCGCTAAAAGCTATGGTTTTAATTTTGGCCTGCATTTGCTGTTACCACCTTGGAACCAGTTCATCTTTACGCCAACGACGGGTTGGATATGTATCGCCTTTTAAAAAGTCATATTCCGCCGGTAGCTGCGGAATGTCCCTAAGCCGAACAAAGCCTTGCGATTCAAAGCGCTTAGCGCAATCGTTAGCCTGATAATCGGCGGAAGTAAAGCAGTAAACCAGCACGCGTGATTTTAAGTTTTGCAGGGCAATAACCTCATCTTGAAACAAAGACACGTTTTTAACCTGCGCCTCTTCCTGATGAGCACAGCCCGCAAGCAACGCTAAAAGCGCGGCAAAGCCTGATATTTTTAAGTTTTTCATGCGCATAAAATCCTTATAACATATATCTCAAGCATAAACTTAATTTGTTAAAATAGTCTTTATAAAAAAATGCTTGCAAAAATAAAGTTTTGCGTTATATTAGCGCTTGTCCTTGCCGCAGAAAGTTTTTTGCGGCTATACATTTAACCGGACGCGCAAGCGTCTATTTGTTGAGAATCCATAAGGAGAATTTTATATGGCAAATTACGAGAGCGTGCTTATCGCACGTCAGGACCTCGGCGCTTCTCAAGTAAACAGCCTCGTTTCAGATTTGAGCGAAGCTCTTAAAAAAGAAGGCGGCGAAGTTGTAAAAGTTGATAACTGGGGTTTGAAAAACCTTGCTTATCGTATCAAAAAAAACCGCAAGGGACATTATGTTTTGTTAAACATTGTTGCTCCTGCTAAAGCAATCTTTGAATATGAACGCTTGATGAGATTAAACGAAGACGTTATTCGTTATATGACCATTAAAGTTGATGAATTTAACAACGAAATGTCTTCAGATGAAGATGTTGCCGCTGTTGAAGCCGAAGTTGAAGCTTAAGGAGAAACAAAATGGCAAAACAATCATTCTTTAAAAGAAAATCTTGTCCTTTCTCCGGTGAAAACGCTTTGAGAATTGACTATAAAGACGTTAAGCTTCTTTCCCGTTTTATTTCGGAAAAAGGCAAAATCATTCCGAGCCGCATTACTTCAGTTTCTGCCAAAAAGCAGAGAGAATTGGCTCGTGCTATTAAACGCGCGCGTTACATCGGCTTGTTGCCGTATGTGGCTATGTAAGGGGAGGGTGAGAATATGGAAGTCATTCTTCTTGAACACGTTGAAAAATTAGGTAAAATGGGCGACAAAGTAAACGTTAAAAACGGTTACGCTCGTAACTACCTGTTGCCGCAAAACAAAGCTTTGCGCGCTACTGAAGCTAACGTTGCTTTCTTTGAAAAACAGAAAGCCGAGCTTGAAGCTCATAACAAAGCATTGTTTGAAAAAGCTTCAGAAAAAGCCGAAGCTCTTAAAGGCTTTAAGGCTGTTCTTATTCGTCAAGCTGCTGAAACCGGTCAGTTGTACGGTTCTGTTACCATTCGTGACATTGCCGCTGCAATTAACGAAGCAGGCTTTGATGTTGAACGCCGTTATGTTTTCCTTGAAAAACCGATTAAAGATTTAGGTATTTATCAAGTAAAACTTAACCTGCACCCTGAAGTTTCACAGACCATTTTGGTAAACGTTGCCAGAACCGCTGATGAAGCTGCCAAGCAGGAAAAAGCTTTCAGTCAGGAATAATGCCTGATTTTATGGCAAAATAAAAACTCCGTCGGCTTTGGTCGGCGGAGTTTTTTTAGTGTTAAACTGATTAATCAATAGCGTCCGGCAAACAATTTAAATATTGCCCATCTTAACAACATTATTACCCACATATAAGATGTGCAAATTATAGCCCCTAGCAGGTAAAACGGAATTAAGCCGTATCTTCCGTATTGAATAAGGGTTATAAAATCATGATACGAAAGACAGATTATTAATCCGCAAATTTCTAAAATATCATATATCCGCCGCCTTTTTGGCGATAGTAATGAAAATGATAAAGTTTTAAATATCATATACAATACAAAAAAGTACCAAGCCAAAACAGTAAGTCCGAGCATTTTCGGTAAGCATAATTGTATCTCTCCCGCGAGATTTAAGTTTGCGCGGTGGTCTAAAAAGCTGAAAATAGTAAAGTCAGCAACAGGTTCCGCGGAATGAATATTAAAGCTGCCGACCGAAATACACATTGCGTGCAAATCTATAAAGTCGTCACGATTTAAGCCTAACACCATATACACAAAAGCGCTGTAAAGCACAATATACAATAAATATCGTAATATTTTTAATCTGTTGTTGTTTTGGCTTTCTTCTGTCATCTTAAACCCATTTATAAGTATGGATATTAACGTTATTTTTTGTTATTTCTAAGTCTGATAATCAGCGGTGCTATAAGCAAATAATATATATAACCGATGAACTTTAATATCGCCCATCCTATCAGCAAAAATACCCACATATAAGATGTGCAAATTATAGCCCCTAGCAGGTAAAACGGAATTAAGCCGTATCTTCCGTATTGAATAAGGGTTATAAAATCATGATATGAAAGACAGATTATCAATCCGCAGATTTCTAAAATTACATATTTCCAAGGTAATTTTTTCCACAATACGCAAAATGACAAGATTTTAAATGCTGTATAGAACAAAAGAAAATACCATGCTAAAACCACAAAATAAAACGCGCTCGGCAGGCATAAATGCATATCGCCGACAAGATTTACATGCGCGTAGCTTTCTAAAAAGCTGAAAATGGTAAAATAGGTAACAGGTTCTGCCGAATAAATGTTAAAAAAGCCGACCGGAACACACGCCTCATAAAAATCTGTATCTAATGTGTCATGAGTTAAAGTATTCATTATATGCAGAAACTTAGCATAAAGCACGACATACAACAAATAGCGTAAAAAGGTTATAAGCCCTTTTAGCGTTTTGAAGTTGGAGCCTTTAATATCAGCTTTTAAAAAGGCTGTAAAATTTTTGAGTGTTTTTAAGAGGCTATTATCTTTATTTTCTTCTGTCATATTAAAGTCCTTTATAAATTTTTAATTGCTAAGGCTTCAAGCTCTTTTAGCTTGTCGCGATAAATAACCGCTTGCTCAAATTCCAAATTAAGCGCGGCTTCTTTCATCAGTTTAGTGTATTCTTTAATTTTCTTTTCAATGTTTTTAACATCTTCTTTGCTTGCCGCATCGTCTTTTACAAAGTCGGTTTCGGTCATTTCTTTTAAGGTGGAAGAAATGCTCTTTTTGATGGTTTGCGGGGTAATGCCGTGTTCAATATTATACTTAATTTGCTTTTCGCGGCGGCGGTTGGTTTCATCAAGCGCGGCTTTAATGGAGCCGGTAATTTTGTCTGCATACAAAATTACCCGCCCGTGTGCATTGCGCGCCGCTCGTCCGATAGTCTGAATCAAAGAGCGGACTGACCGCAAAAATCCTTCTTTGTCGGCGTCTAAAATTGCCACCAACGAACATTCCGGAATATCCAAACCCTCGCGCAACAGGTTAATGCCGACCAAAACATCAAATACTCCCAAGCGTAAATCGCGAATAATTTCAATACGTTCCAAGGTGTCAATATCCGAGTGCAAATAGCGCACTTTTATGCCGTTATCTTTAAGGTATTCGGTTAAATCTTCCGCCATTTTTTTGGTTAAAGTGGTAACAAGCACCCGTTCGCCGTTGGCTGCGGTCTTTTTACATTCATTCATTAAGTCGTCAATTTGATTTTCAACCGGACGCACCAAGCACAGCGGATCGGTTAAGCCGGTTGGGCGAATGACCTGCTCGGCAAATACGCCTTTGCTTTGCTCTAACTCCCAATCTCCGGGGGTGGCGGAAACAAAAATACTTTGCGGACGCATACGATCCCATTCTTCAAATTTCAGCGGGCGGTTGTCAATACATGACGGCAAACGGAAGCCGTAATCGGCAAGCGTGCTTTTGCGGTTAAAGTCGCCGCGGAACATTGCCCCGATTTGCGGCACGGAAATATGGCTTTCATCAACAAACAGCAGCGCGTTTTTGGGCAAGTATTCAAACAATGTCGGCGGCGGCTCCCCCGGAGCGCGTCCGGTTAAGTAGCGCGAGTAGTTTTCAATGCCTTTGCAATGTCCGGTAGTTTCAAGCATTTCCAAATCAAAACGAGTGCGCTGCTCCAAGCGCTGCGCTTCCAAAAGTTTGTTTTCAGCTTTAAGTTCGTTAAGTCTAATCTCCAAATCCTCGCGGATATGCGTAATTGCTTGTGATAGCGCCGGACGCGGAGTAACATAGTGATTGGCAGGGTAAACGGTAATTTCAGTTAGTTCGGCAGTCTTTTTACCGGTGAGCGAGTCAATCTCGCTGATGCTTTCAATTTCATCGCCGAAAAATGAGATTCGCCATGCGCGGTCTTCATAGTGCGCCGGAAAAATATCTAAGGTGTCGCCGTTGACGCGGAAAGTGCTGCGCACAAAATTTATTTGGTTGCGCTCATATTGCAGTTCCGCCAAATTGCGGTAAATATCCTGAGGGTCAAGCACATCGCCCACTTTTAAGCCAAATGCCATAGACGAGTACGATTCCATACTTCCCAAACCGTAAATACATGAAACCGAGGCAACGATAATAACGTCATTATTTTCTAACACATTGCGGGTTGCGCCGTGCCGCATACGGTCAATTTGTTCATTAATTGCGGAATCTTTTTCAATGTAGGTGTCGGTTTTGGGAATATAGGCTTCGGGCTGATAGTAATCATAGTATGAAACAAAATATTCTACATGGTTGTTCGGAAAAAATTCTTTCATTTCGGAGTATAATTGCGCCGCCAGAATTTTGTTAGGAGCCATAATCAGGGCAGGGCGCTTGGCTTGCTCAATAATTTTAGCCATCGTAAAGGTTTTGCCCGAACCGGTAACGCCGAGCAACACTTGCGAACGGTCGCCGCGATTTAGCCCTTCGCATAATTCTTTAATCGCTTCCGGTTGATCGCCGGAAGGTTCAAACGGACTGACTATCTTAAATTCCTGCATCCTTGCAATAACTCCTTTAAGCAAGATAATAGCGGTTATTTTGCAAAATAAAACCATAAAATGCAAAAATTATCATTTTTTACTTGCTTATTATCTCATTTTGCGGTATTTTTTGTCTAAATCAAAATTTTTATGGATATGGAAAAGATAAAAGAACTGCAAATTCAAAAGTTGAAGGAAGCAGAACAACGTGCCGACAAAGCGCTTGCGCTTGGCATAGGAATATTTTTAGGTTATGAGCCGACCTCGGTCTGTGGTATCTGTGAGATGTATTACATCTTGCGCAAATGGCAAGCCAAACATTGTCTAAATGAGCTTAAAGGCTTGGATGCGCTCATTGAGGATTATGACATAAGCTTTAAGGCGGTTAATATTCTGGATGAAATGGATGGGTATGTTGCCTTGCGTCAGGCTATTGACAAGGCCTCTGACAAAGAAAGCAACATAGAAAGCGCATTCACTAATGACCAGGAAGGCACTGCTACCATGCCTGAAATCATGAAAATTATGGCTCAGTGTCATGAAAATCCAGAGGCGGAAGAGGTTGAAGAACCGGAGCTTCCCGAAGGTTATGAAGAACCGGAGCTTCCCGAAGGTTATGAAGAACCGGAAACGCCTGAAGATTATGAGGCATCGGAACTGCCAAAGACAGGAATGCCGTATGTGTACCCGATTTGGAATAATCCGAAAGGTCCGCTGAGTTGATGGCTTAACCTTTGTAAAACCGAAACACCCGTTTGTCTATCTGACCACGGGTGTTTTTTATGCCTAGTCATTAATTTTGTATTTAAAATAAAAATTACAGTTTTTTTCGGCGCATTTTTTACAAATTTCATACATATCATTTTTGGATAAATCTCTTAAACATTTACGGACTGATGAACAGTCAGTATCACCGTAAAGGTAATCTAATCCGCCTGCATCACCGGACCAAGAACCAAAATAATAAAGCTGTGCTGAAAAGGCTTTGGCAGTTTCAAAAATATTATGGCAAACATCAAAATTTTTGTAATTGCTCGGCGATTGAATAAAAAGACTGGCGGCTCTGCAAAATTCATCGGTACAGTTATCGGTTGTCATAACATATAAAAGTCCGAAAGCATCATAAATATGGCTGCCATTGGTTTTAAGCATTTCTTGCGGAATTTCATTAAGTGTTTTTAAGTAAGGCACAAAGTCACCTTTACTGTGTCCTAGCATATCTTTATAGCGGTATAATACGTTTAAGAGCCAGCTGAGTTGCTCCGATTGCTTGTTGAGCTTATATTTCATCATTGCCTTACTATAACCGGCAATAGCGCCAACCGACAGCACGCCGATAATCGCGAGCACCCCAAGCATTTCAACCATACTTCGTCCAGATTGTGTATACATGAGCTAAAATCCTCTCAAATTGTTGCATTTGAGAAGATTTTACTCCGCGTTTTTTTTTTGCAATATTTACGAGTCCACGCTGTGTATAAGTTGTATAGGGTGATTTTATATAATTACTTTGGTTTTACTATAATAAATCGGAATTCGGTCAAAAAGATAGCATTTTGCATATTTATCGCGGCGCACGATTTTAAACAACGGCATGCCGAATAATTTTATATAAGTAACATATCGCATTTGTTGTTCAATGACTGCCCATAAAGTGGCATTGTTAACGCGGGCAAAAGCCTGAATTAAACAGGTTTTATCCGTCATTTTTTGCTTTTGCAGGTGAGTGGTGTTTTGCGCATGATCACGATAGTAAAACAACACTTCCGGCAGGTTATGAAATTCGGTTTTACCAATCATCCGGCACCATAAGGCATAATCTTCCGCCGGTGAAAATTTTTCTTCATAACGCAAATTAAGACTGTCAAGCGTTACTTTTCGTATCATTGCCGCCGGATGCAGCACCGCGCACGAAACAAACATTTTACGGGTAATCTGCTCGTTATCCTCGGGGTTGACGTTAATACTATTCTCAATCATTTTCTTAAAGGCGCAGCTAACCACACCGCATTGCGGATTGGCGTCTAAATAGGCAACCTCTTTTGCCAAACGCTCCGGCAATGAAATATCATCATGGTCAAACACGGCCAAATATTCGCCTTGAGCCATATCAATCAACTTGTTGCGGCTTGCTGAAATACCAAGATTTTGAGTATTTTGACTGTATTTTATCCGCTCGTCATTATATGATTTAACAATATCCTCGCGCGGTTCATCGGGACAATCGTCTAAAATCAAAAATTCAAAATCAGTGAAGGTTTGGCTTAAAATACTCTCAATTGCTGCGCGCAAATGCTCTTCTTGAGGTTTGTATACGGGCATTAAAACCGAAACTTTAGGCATGCTTCTCTCCGACAAATTAAATTAGTATAAGCTATACTATTTTACGCGCCAAACTTCAAGCTGAATTTTAAATAATCAAAAACCACTCTTGCAAGAAGAGTGGTTTTTATGGTGGGCCCTGATGGACTTGAACCAACGACCGGGCCGTTATGAGCGGTCTGCTCTAACCAACTGAGCTAAGGGCCCACAATATACGCAACAAAGGCAATATATGTGCCTGTCCCACCTTCATAATAATAAGAGCAGCTCTGAGTCGCTCCGTAAAGGCTCGCCTTAAATGCTCGCTAACTGCGCTCCTGTCGCTCGTTCGTAACAGTTGCTTTAGGGCGCTACCGCTTCCTCGCAACTTAACTGCACTTCACCTGTCGGCAAAAAATTTGCATTATAGCAAATTTTTTATTCTCCAGCTAACCAACTGAGCTAAGGGCCCACAATATAGGCAAATTTTTTATACTCTAGCTAACCAACATAAGCAATAGTATACAAAATTTACTTGTCAAGCTTTATAATAATAAGCTATGCAAGTCAAGCAGTTTTTTAATTTAAGCGCATATCATACCGATAATTGCTATATTTTCAGTTAGCTTTCAGTTTTATTCTGATGCCGAAAATTTGCAAAACTTTATATTTTTTACCGCAAAAACGCTCGTTTTTTACGGTGAACGTAAATTTTGCCAGTCTTTTTATTGCCTGTTTAACATCAAAGGCAAAATAAGTTTGGCAATAAGCAAAAGAAGCATAAACATTAAACCCGCAATGCCTTGCAATATAATGAAAATACGGCGCGAACAGCTTGATGGCATTAAGACTTGGCAATGCTTTTTGCGAAGCCTTGCTGAAAGCTAAAAATTCTAACGCTTCTTGCTCTGAAAAATGATGTTTGGCAAGCATATTATCGGCAAAGCTTAAAGGATAACCGATGTATTTGGTAATACTGAAAGCGTTTATTTTGGAAAAATAGCAGGTTATCAGCTTGGAGTGCCTGTTCATTAAAGAGTTTGCCGAAATGTGGTTTTCAAATAGCACCTTATTGATAATTGCCATTTTTTTACCGTCTAAGAGCAGCTTGCGGAACAATAAGCAGTCTTCAAGTGGTTTAAGATGCTCGTATTTAAGGTTTAACGAGCGCTTAAACATCATGGCAGAATGCACAAAACAAGGTTTTTCAATCAACCCTATTAAAGAAATATCAGCGGCGTATGCTGAAATACGCGGTTTTATATCACCGGTCAATTTTGCCAAACACGAGCATAAATCCACATCAGGGTGCGCTTTTAAAAAATTAACCTGTTCTTGTAAGCGCTCCGGATAGGAAACATCATCAGATTCCATGCGGGCAATATATTTGCCGCGGCTTTTGCCGATACCTAAATTAAGACAATTAATGTATCCGATGGTTTTAAAATATTTAATGCGGCGGTCGGCAAATCGGCGGATAATTTTTTCATTATCGCCATTGGGGTTGCCGTCAATGATAATAAATTCAAAGTCGGTTAATGTTTGGACTAATATGCTGTTTATGGCTTTAATGAGTTGCGCGGGCGAATGCTTAAATATAGGCATAACCACGCTGACCATCGGATTTTTATTTATTTTCGTAACAGACATAGGCGTATATATACAAAATTTACGGCATAAGTAAATAAAAATATTTTCAGCTTGATTTTTAAAATCATGTTTATATAGTCAAAGCCTATTTTGAATTATTTTAACATTTTATATTATGATAAATTTTATAACTTTGAGTCAGTTTGACAGGGTTGTTGATTTACTTGAGCGTAAATCAGCTAAAAATCAGGAAGATGTCTTTGGAATTTTGACTTGTTTGTCGCTTGGTATCGGGGATATTTATTATCTTTGCGCCAAACATGATGATGCCGAAGCCGTGCGCAAAATCGCTCAATGGTGTCCGGCAATTAAGTATGTGGAAGATATTTTGCCTGACACGCTTAATGTTAGTAAACATGATGCCGATATTTGTATATTGCAAGGCTATCGCGAGTATTTGGAAAAACTTAAAGCCGATGAGCGGTATGCAAGGAATATGCAGTGCCAGTGTCCGTATGCCGAAAACAGTTATGTGTCAGATTTACTGATTAAGATTAACGAACTTGAGAACATGTTAATACCTGTTTCTCAGGTGTTTATGTATGTTCGCGCTGAACTTGGCTTATCGCAAACGGAGTTTCGCCAAAGTTTCAAGGAGTATCTTAGTCGCTTTAATGTTTAAGCGCAGGTCTTAAAAGAGCCGGTTTTTAAATAAACCCGCTCTTTTTTGTTGTTTATATAAAATACAGTTTGGTGTTGCTTTTAAGCTTTGATTTTGGTAAAAATAATTAAGGAGAACAAGCATGATTAAAAAAGTTTTATTATTTACCATCGGGTTATATTTAGTTCCGACCTTTTTTTGCGCGGTTAATATTTTTATATTCGGCACTGAAAGCAGCGAGTGGTTTGCCGAGTATTTTTTGCTGATGTATTTAATTGTTTATCTGTTGTTCCCATTGATATATAAAAATAAAACAGTAACATTGTTCCGCAACCGCTATGCCCTTTATGCGGTTATATATGCGGCGCTTGAGCTTTGGGGGCTTTTGCTTTATTGGATATGGCTTGATTAGTAAAATGATAGACTAAAAACTCGTTGACTTTTGACAAAAACATGCTACACTCTTTTAATATATAAAAGCTATAAACGGAGGGCAATATGGCAGTTTACGGTACCGAAAAAAAATCAATTACAGAGTTAACCTGGCTTGAGTTTCAGCAGTTGCGCAAATTAACTCTGGCGGAAGTGCGTGAGTTTTGCGTCTCGCGCGGGGTTGGCAGACGTGATATAGACGTATACCGCATGTTAGCTGACCGCGATATATTGCCTGACATCAGGGCTGAATTGGTGTTAAGCTGCGTTGAACAGGCGGTTAAAGACGGTACGGCTGATTTTAAACACCCTAATTACGAGCTTGGTAAATTGCGGCAAGATGATATTATTGCCGGTTACAAGCGTTATCCCAAAGCCCTCAAAAAACTTGGCGCCGACATTCCGTCTATAGTTGCCGTTGCCCTTGGTAAAGATAAAAAATTACGAGAAAATCCCGAGTTAAAGTTTTTGATTGCGGCTATGTCACACAATTCTGACAGCTATGAAACATTAATGGCGCAGATTGCTGAAAAAGGTTTTAATGCCGGAGCCGGAGTTGAAAAATTGGTGTACAAGTTCAAACACCATTTAGAACGAGCTGAAAAGCTTAAAGTTGTTCACCAAGAGCTTGATGGTTATAAAGCTGAAGTTCAGCGCCGCCTTGGCGACAAGGTTTATCCGGCGCTTAATCTTAACCCTGAGACCGTTGTGGATGCCGCTCTTGCTAAAGCCCGCGGCGAACTTGACAATCCGTTCCGCCCTGAAAAAAGAATCAGCTTTTGGAAAGGCTTTACTATGGGTTGGAAAAAACGCGCCGCCAAAAATGCTGAAATTAAAGAGCAGGAAAAACAGTGTAAAGAAGCCAATCTGTTAGTCAAAGAACTTGCCGTTAAATGTAAAGAATCAGCGGCCTTAAAAGATTATAAAACTTATGCAGATCTTAAACGCCAATTATATAGCGGTAAAACCGCCGCCGATTATGAAAAAATGTGCGCCAACCTTTCCGCTTTGTATGATAGCGCTTGCGATACTCTGCTTAAACAGGCTGAAACTTCCCGTATGGCTCAAAAAACATCAGGTTTGGAAGCGGTTGAAACAAACGCCGGAACAGATGTTTTAGCCACAAAAGCCAAAGTTCGCAAACAGAAAGCTAAATTAGGCGTTCGCGAGCTTTATCAGCAGTCGGGGTTAAATATTAAATCTAAGCCTAAACCGGAGCCGGAAGAGTATCACTTTAAGCCCATGGTTATGAAACCGGTCAGAAAATCATATCCGCTACCTGCCGATTTAGCTTCTGAAAATCCGCATATTCAAAAAGCGATAGAAATGGTGCGCTCCGAGCAATATGAAAGCTTTGAGGCTATGCAGGCTGATACGGAAAACTTCAGCAATTTGCCTAAATACGCCCAAGATACCGCCCGCATGCTGTTTGCCTCAGCTCACCACGGCACTGAATGGGATACTGAAAAGAAAAAAGCTTCTTTTGCTAAGCAGATTGTAAAGAAAGCGGAAGCTTCCGCCAAAGCCGGATTAAACAAACTTTCAGTTTATAAAAATGTTAAAAAGAAAAAGGCTAAAGCAAAAAGCTCCGCGCCCAAGCAAGCTAAACCGGTTAAAAAAGTGCAGTCCGGCACAATCAGAAAAATTATTACCGATAAGCAAATCGCGGCGCGTTCCGCTTAAATAAATGGTGTTTAAGATGAACAGCGCAGTTAGCACAGATTTAGCAAAATGCAGCTTTGGCGTACGCGATATGCAAGCGCCTAATCATTGGCGTGAGGCTCCGGCTGATTTTTCATTGCTTGACAATTATAAAACCATTGCCATTTTTCCCGGAAGCGGCAGCACGGAGGCTAAAGCCGCTAACGGTATGTGCAAAATTTTTGAGGATATGCTGTCTGAGGAGCTTAAAGGCAAAGTAAAAATTTGCTCGTTATATTATGAGAAGCAGCCTAATCAGTATGATTCCAGCGTGATGAGGGCGCAAAGTTTTTTTGATAATTATATGGTGCCGCTTTTTGCGACCCGTGATGAAAACGGCGATTTACACCGTATGTCCGCAATGAAAGCCGCGCATAATGCCCGCAAACTGATAATCGGCACGCACTGTTACGGCAGCAGTATTTTAAACGGTATTAACCGCTTAACTGATGAACTGTTGACTGATTTGGGTTATTTAGCGG
The DNA here is from genome assembly GCA_963594125.1 of Lachnospiraceae bacterium. Lineage (GTDB taxonomy): Bacteria > Pseudomonadota > Alphaproteobacteria > RF32 > CAG-239 > CAAFZY01. The sequence goes on along the minus strand of CAVBCV010000015.1, from coordinate 13,998 downwards.
AAGAGCGCCGCGTTATTCAAAAGCAAATTTATGTAGTGCAGCACAATAATATTGAAAAAGACTTAGACAGCCACAAATTTAACTTTACCAATCTTATTCGTTTAAGCGCGGTTGATGAACGGTTAGACTTGCGCGCCACTTATGACGGCACTTTCCGCCATTATGTTACCACAACCGATTTATCTGATAAAGACGCTCTGTTTTTTAATATGACTGAAAATGCTGATATGCTGTTGGTTCATCGCACGGTTATGGCGGGGCGCAACGGGCACAACGGCGGTTTTTGGTCGCATCAGTTTAAGCTTGACGGCGCCTTAAAAGAAGAAGAGATATTTAAACTTATTTTTGACGAAGTTACTTCAACTGACTATCTGCTTGAAAATAATCAACAAGTCTTAAATAAAGCGCTCGCTAAACACCCTGAAAAACAAGAACTTGCCGCAGAGGTTGTTACTGCCGGTGATGAGTATATTAAAAACTGCTGCAATTATATGAGCGGTATGCAAAACAGCTTTAGCGAATGTTGCCGGCAAATTGAGGTCGGCACCTTTGATGCCTCTAAAGTTCCGCAAAATGTGCTGTTTGCCGTAGATAAATATGATAATTTTTTGTTAGACTATGCCTTTGCGGAAAATAACGCGCAGATGGTAAAAGATATATTTTCAGCAATGCAGCCAAGTATGCCTATCCGCAGACCTGATGACCCTGAAAGTATAGGCAAGTGGGAAAAATGGCCTTTTAACAAAAATCAAAGCGAAGCCTTAAACCGCACAGAAAGCACTTGGAGCAGCAAGGCTCTGGCGCTGAAAAGCCCGGAACTTTTTGCTATGTTTAGCGATAAGAACATCAATTTGCAAAACGTAAATTATAAAAAGGCCGATGATAAAATGTTGTCAGCGGCGGCAGAGGTTTTAGCAGAGCGTAAATTTTTACCGGCGCTGCCGTCAATAAACAATTTTGCGCAAGCTTTTGCTAAACTTTATGCTCAAACGGAAAAACGCGCACCATCTGAGGAGGTGCAACGGGCGCAGCAAATTTTACAAAGTAAAATTTTCAGTTCCGAAAATCAGCCTAAATCATATTTTACTGACCGCGTATACAGTTATGCTGAAAAATTTGGAGCTAAAAAATTGCAAACTCAGATTAATCAGTACCAAACCGGCGCTTTGGCGTTGTCATTAAAAAATAATCATTCGCGCTGATAATTTTACGGCTTACAATAAAACCCCGCTAAACGATATGTTAGCGGGGTTTTGCATCTGATGAAACTTTTATTCTTCTTCATCCGGTTCCTCAGAAATAAACTGCATATAATATGCTTTTCCGAGGTAGGATGTCAGGACAAGTTCCTCATCTTCCGTTATGCTTACGGGCTCATCGGTAGTCAGTGCCTGAAACAGCTTGTTCTTTAGGCTCACATCTAAAATGTCAGGCCAAATAGAGAGCGACATCTTGCCTTGCTTTTGCAGGCTGTGAACTAACTCAGCAAACTTGCAGTCCCCGAATGTCCACACATAAAGCGCAGAACCCTGAACACGCGTACCGTCAGCGCAGTGATACACAATTTTGTATGCGGCCTTTTTGAGAGCGGCATCTCGCAAGGCGGAAGGCATCAGGTTGAGGGCTTCAGCATCTGAAAAGCGTTCAACGGCTCCGCGAAGCTTTATCACATCTTGTTGCCACTTGCTGTAATATACGGCAACATAACCGTCATATTGCTCTCCGAGCTTCAAGACTTTTGCGCTTCCATAAGCTTCCACCATGTGGTCAAAGGAGTTAAATCCTGAACAGAAAGCCATTGCCTGCTCAAAGCTGAGCTTAACAGCCTGAAACTCCGTACCGAAAATGGTGCTGGCAGGACGCGTCTCCAAAGCGGAGGAGAAAAGTTTTATTTTTTTCATAATATCATAATTTTTTGTTATCAGCGTTAATATAACGCGGATTGGCTTAAATGTAAAGAATTTTATACAAAATAAAGTTTTTTGTACAAAAATAATGCTTGATTTTTAGGTCGGTTTATGTAATTTAAGAGCAACGCCGGTTTAGCTCAGTTGGTAGAGCAACGCATTCGTAATGCGTGGGTCGTGTGTTCAAGTCACATAACCGGCACCAGTTTTTTAAGGTACAGTTTTCAAGTAAAAATCCCCGCCGCCAATGCAACGGGGATTTTTGCGTTGCTATGCTCTGGCTCGTAAGCTCTGCCCAAAGGGCAATCGCTAACTCGCTGCGGTCAGTCTGTTTGTAACGCCGCGGCTTCTGCGCTGTCGCTTGACGCCTTGGCGACAAACTATCCCGCTGTGTCAAAAATTGCTCCACCGGAGCAATTTTTATCCTCGCCGCATTCTAAATAGCGTGGGTCGTGTGTTCAAGTCACATAACCGGCACCAGTTTTTTAAGGTACAGTTTTCAAGTAAAAATCCCCGCCGCCAATGCAACGGGGATTTTTGCATATATAAATTCCACTGAAAAAAATATTAAAAAGCTCTTGACTTAGAGTATACTCTAAAAACTATATTGTTAGCAGTGATAATTTTTTAAGGAGAGCAAAATGTCTGTTTTAGATAGAGTAAACAGCCCGCAAGATGTTAAAGCTTTGAATTTGCAAGAGCTAAACGAGCTTGCGCAAGATGTGCGCGCCGCCGTGTTAAATAAAGTCAGCAAAGTGGGCGGGCATGTCGGACCTAATTTAGGTATTACCGAGGCAACTATTGCCTTGCATTATGTGTTTAATTCTCCGACTGACAAAATTGTTTTTGACGTTTCTCACCAATCATATCCGCACAAAATTTTGACCGGACGTAAAGAGGGCTTTTTAAATGACGATGAATTGGGGCGCTTTTCCGGTTACACATCGCCGGCAGAAAGCGAACATGACTTTTTTACGGTAGGACACACCTCAACTTCAGTTAGTTTGGCATGCGGTTTGGCAAAAGCGCGTGACATTTTGCACCAAAAAGGCAACGTGATTGCGCTTATCGGCGATGGTTCCATCAGCGGCGGCGAGGCACTTGAAGGCTTCAGCAATGCCGCTGCTTCAAACAGCAATATTATTATCGTGGTTAATGATAACGAAATGTCTATTGCGGAAAATCACGGCGGTTTGTATACGGCCTTGCGTACCTTGCGCGAAAGCAACGGCAAGGCTGCCGACAACTGGTTTACCGCTATGGGCTTTAAGTATCATTATGTAGCTGACGGCAACAACATTGCCGATTTAATTAAAGTTTTTGCTGAAGTTAAAGACACCAAGTCGCCGACCGTTGTGCATATTCACACCTTAAAAGGCAAGGGCTATTCTTTTGCCGAGCATAATAAAGAAGCGTGGCACTGGAATGTTCCATTTGATATTAAAACCGGAGCCGCTAAATTTGACATGAGCGGTGAAAGCTATCAGTCGCTTACGGCTAAGCACTTGCTTGATAAAGTTCAGCACGATTCTAAAGTTGTGGTTGTTAATGCCGGTACTCCGGGGGCGGTTGGGCTTAATCCGGAAATGCGCGCAAAGTTCGGCGAGCATTTTGTTGACGTCGGAATTGCCGAAGAGCATGCTGTTGCCTTAACTTCCGCTTTGGCCAAAGGCGGTTGCAAACCGGTTTATTTGTGCTTGAGCAGCTTTATTCAGCGCACTTATGACCAACTTTCGCAAGATTTGGCAATTAACAATAATCCGGCGGTAATTTTAATCTTTTACGGCTCCATGGGCGCGCTTAATGACGTTACCCACATGGGTATATTTGATATTCCGCTTATTTCTAACATTCCGAATATTAAATACTTAACTCCTACCTGCAAAGCAGAATATTTGGCAATGCTTGATTGGGGTATTGAGCAAACCGAGTCACCGGTGGTTATTCGGGTGCCGATGAATTTGGCTTCGCCTGAAGTTGCGATTAAAGCCGATTACTCAAAACCGGAGTATCAGGTTGTTAATAAAGGCTCTGACGTTGCTTTAATTGCGGTTGGCGACTTTTTGGATTTAGGACGTGAGGCGGTTAAGGCTTTGCAGCAAAAAGGCATTAACCCAACCTTGATTAATCCGCGCACGGTAAGCGAGCTTGATACTAAAACTCTTGAAGAGTTAAAGCAAAATCACCGTTTGGTAGCAACGCTTGAAGACGGCGTTGTCAGCGGCGGTTTTGGTGAAAAAATCGCGCGTTATTATGGCGCGGACGCCATGAAGGTTTTGTGCTTTGGCGCGGCTAAAGTATTTACCGACCGCGTATCTGCCGATGAATTGCACAAGCGCTATCATTTAACTCCTGAGCTTATTACTCAAGATATTTTAAAAGCCTTGTAAAAAACAAACCCTCGCTTTATTGCTAAAGCGGGGGTTTTAGTATGCGCGCCTTAAACATGCCAACTGATAACCAGTTGTCCGCCGTTAGGCTGTCCGATTTGCTTGGTGCAAAAATCATAAATATCGTTCATGGTTAAATCGCGGATACATTTTAATCCGCCGTTGCAATATTTATCTCCGATTAGATAACTGGCGTTAGGATTAGGGGAATTAGTCGCGTATGATTGTATGGCATATAAAGTATCGGCTCTTTCTTTGGCAATATTCATAATGTTGCGGCAAATTTCCAAGTTGTTATTGCTTTGCTTGCTAAGCTCCGGCGTGATATAAACGGCGTATACCGAAACCGAACTCCCGCTCACATTCGGGTAATATTCTTTGTTTATGCTTATGTAGGTGTTAAACGCATCATGTATATTGTTGCTCTCGTCAGGTTTAATCATTTCTTGCGGGATTTCTCCCATTTTTATAAAAAACGGAATCAAGCTCGTTGATCTTTCTTTAATGTTTTCAAAACTATATAAATTACGCTCCACCATATTAAAAATGGTGTTAAGTTGCTCTGCCTGCTTGTTGAGTTTATACTTCATCATTGCTTTAGAGTAACCGGCAATCGCCCCGACGGACAGCACCCCGATAATAGCTAATACTCCTAACATTTCCACCATAGATCTTCCAGATTGTGTATTCATGAGCTAAAATCCTCTCAAATTTGTTATTTTGAGAAGATTTTAGCTCGCGTTTTTTTTTTGCAATATTTACGAGTCTATGCTGTGCATAAGTTGTATTTTAAGCCGCGATTAAAAATTCCCATCCCGAGGAGGGGTGGCGGCGAACGCCGCCGGGGTGGTTACATTCCTATCTAGCAACGTATTAAATACTTGTTTTTTATTGCGGAACCTAAAACACAAACATTTATTTTTGTTCTAAATATGTTGACTGAAAAAGCAACATCTGATATATTACGATGTATAAAATAATCGCATGAGTTACTAAAATGGATAAAAGTAAAGCGCAAAAATTGGCGGAAGCCTTTAAGGACGATTGGGAAATAGACCCCAAAGCTCAACACGGACTACATAAAAAATCCGGTTTTGAAATAGATTTAGGCTCAACGTGGTATCAAAATGATGAATTGCACTATACATCAGTATTTTGGTATAATCCCGGCTATGGTCGTGATGGGGAACCAGTTGACGCGCATGAAGTTACAGAGTTGCAACGAGAGTTTGGAATATTGTATGAGGCAGGCTATATGCCCGGTCGCACTGAACAAGAGCAAGCGCAGGAAAATTTGCGAATAGAAAAAGAAGCGGAACAAGCGCGTAAAGAGTTTGCCGCCAAAGCGCAGGCGCAATCTCACTATTGGCAGGAGCACCCTGAAGAATATCAGGAATATATCAAATCCAACCGCGAAAAGTATGAGGCTAAAAAGAAAGAAGCTGAGCAAAACTGGTATCAAGAACGAGGAATAATCCCGCCTAAAAATAGTAACGAACGCTAACTCAAAACTCCGATTCTAATTACAGAACCGGAGTTTTTTTTTGCAATATTTACGAGTCTGCACTGTGCATAAGTTGTATAATTTTTGTTGAAAATTTTATAAAATCCCCTTGACTTAGAGTATACTCTAAAAAATATATTATTATACGAACAACAATTTTATAAGGAGAAAAATATGAGCAAGTTAATATTATTCGGCGCGGTAATACTTTCAGTGCTTGCCTTTTCAGCACATAAAGTTTTTGCCGCCGATTCTGACGGAGAAAAAGTTATGACTACTGAAAATTCTAAAATTTTAATTGCTTATTACTCATACAGCGGCAATACCAAAAAAGTTGCCGAGGCTATTCAACAAAAAATCGGCGGCGATTTGTTTGAAATTAAAACCGAAGGTTCATATCCTGATGAATATCGCCCGATGACGGTTCAGGCTAAAAAAGAAATCAGCGAAAATTATCGCCCTAAACTCACTACCAAAGTTGATGATATGTCACAATATGACATTGTGTTTATCGGCTCGCCTAACTGGTGGGGAACCATCACTCCGCAAGTCAGCAGCTTTTTGGAAGCTTATGACTTATCGGGCAAAACCGTTATTCCGTTTGTTACTCATGGCGGCGGCGGAAAGCAAAATACCTTTGCCGATTTAACCGCTCAATGCAAAGGCTGTAAAGTAAATCAAAACGGCAGGACCGGTTATGGCAGTATGACTATGGGTCTTAACGGCTGGCTTGAAGATTTAGGCTTTAAAAAATAAAATATTTTATATATCATACTTATCAGTGCGGTAACGGCTGTGATTATAATATTTCAGCCGTTGCCGTATAGATAATTTTACAAAGGAGAATGCAATGTCATTAGGTGTAACCGAAATTTTATTAATTTTAGTGGTGGTTTTGGTATTATTCGGCGGCAAACGTATTCCGGAATTAGCTAAAGCCTTGGGCAAAGCGCAGTACGAGTACAAAAAAGCCAAAGAAATGCTCCAAAATGAGGCGGAAGAGTTTAAGGAAAGTATTAATAAAGCCGCGGAAGACGAGAGCAAAAAAGATAAGTAAATGCAAGAGCAGGACGAAAATATCATAACGCATCTTGAAGCGCTGCGCAAAATGCTGATAAAATGCCTTGTTGCGTTGGCAGTGCTTTTATTGCCGATGTTTTTGCTGGCGCCGTATGCTCTTGATTGGCTGATAAAAATAATTTTGCAGGATAATAATATCACCCTTAATTATTTTACGCCGATGGAAGTTTTTATGTTGCAGCTTAAAATCGCCGCGCTGCTTGATATTTTAGTTTGTTTTCCGTATATTGCGCGGCAGGTTTGGCTTTTTTTGCTGCCTGCATTGTATGAAAATGAGCGCCGCTTTATAAAGTCTGTAGTTTTGGCATCTTCTTTCTTATTTGTCGCCGGCGTTCTGTTTTGCTTACTTTTTATTTTGCCGCTGATTGTTAATTTCGGCATTAGTTTTTCGGCGCCTAACCTTCAGGCGATGTTCGGGGTAGGGAATATTATCGGTTTGGCGCTGATGTTGTCGCTGATTTTTGGTATAATGTTTCAGTTTCCGCTGATAACGTATTTTTTAATTTGCTTTAATGTGCTGTCATATAACCAAATTAAGCATTTGCGCCCGTATGTGTTTGTTATAATTTTAATTTTGGCAGGCATTTTAACTCCGCCCGATGTAGTCAGCCAGTTAATGCTCACAATCCCCACTTATTTGTTGTTTGAAATAGGGCTGATTGCCGGTAAACGCCGCGCCAAAAAATAATTATTTGCCGATTTTAATTATGCCGGAGCCGAATTTTTCTTCTAAAGAATCTATAACCCGCGAGAGCTTGTCATCTTCCGGTTCCAAATTTTCAAACAACGAAAATTGTTGCTTTTTGCCAAAGCTTAAATTACTTAAAGTCACTCCGCTTGCCCGATAAATAATACCGCGCCTGAAAAGCCGGTCTAAAATGCGATGGGCGGCGTCGCGCAAGGTTTTTTCAGAGTTGGTGGGCGGCGTAAGTTTTTCATCAGCCTCAAAAACCGCAAAATCCTTAGTGCGCAGCATTACGGAAATATGCGCGCAATATCCGTCCCATAGCCGCAGCTTTTTTGAGGCGTTATGAATATGCGCCGCTAAGGTTGAATGTAAAAATTCCAAACTGCAGGAAAAATCATCAAAAGCTTTGGTATCTTGAACCGATTGCGGTGGCTCCGGTTTGGCATTAACCGCTGAAACCGTTTCGCCTAAAAGCTCATGCTTTAAGCTCACGCCGTTAATGCCGAATGCTTTGCGCAGCCACGCATCGTCTTTGCTGATAAAATCTTGAATGGTCACAATGTTGTTTAAGCGCAGATGTTTGGTGTTTTCGCGCCCGATACCGCTGACTGTGTCAATAAAATCATTGCCGACTTTTTGCAAAATCGCTTCCTCTTCCGGTCTGATTACATAAATTCCGCCGCATTTTTTAGCCTTGTCGCTTGCCAGTTTTGCCAAAGTTTTTGATGAGCAAAGCCCGATTGAAACCGGAATTCCGGTTTGGCTTAATACAGCGTTGCGAATATCCGTAATCAGCTGCGTGTAGGTGGAGTGGTGCACTTTATTAAGTCCGGTAAGGTCGGCAAAAGCTTCGTCAACCGATACAACTTCCACATCAGGAGTAAAGGAGCGGATAACGTTCATCACTTTTTCGGAAATCTGGTGGTAAAGATGGTGGCGGGCGGGCAGGCATATTGCTTCCGGCTGTTCAACTTTAACCTTAAAATATGGCGCGCCCATTTTAATGCCCAAGGCTTTGGCCTCAATGGAACGCGAAACAATAACGCCTCTGTCGCCGCCGCCGGTCATAACGCACACCGGTTTGTTTTGCAAATCAGGATTTTCCACCCGCTCGCATGAAACAAAAAAACAATCACAGTCAATTAACGCTATTATCCTCTTCATAGAACAAACATAGAACAAAATCATGCGAGAGTCAAAATTATTTATAGCTTTTATAACAGGCGTGATAATTTTTTGTCTGGACAGAATTAAGCCGCTATGCTATATCCTTTAAGGCATCAGCAGAGGAGGGCTTTTAATGAAAATTACCATACTTGGTTCCGGTTCGGCTTATGGCTGTCCGATGTGTTTTAATCAGTGGAATTTGGCAAATCCGCATAATCCTAAAAACGAGCGAACTCGCGCTTGTGTGTTGTTTGAGCTTCAAGGCAAAAACTTTTTAATTGATGTCGGACCTGATTTCAGGCAGCAAATTAACCGCCATCATATACAAAATATTGACGCGGTTTTATTAACGCATTGCCATTATGACCATATCGGCGGTGTGCCGGAATTACCGCGCGCCTGCAAAATTTTAAACCACGCGCTGCCGGTTTGCGCCAACGCTGAAACTATGGAGGAGCTGCGCCGCAGTTACGCTTATTTATTCAGCGGTGCGGAGCCTGATAGCGCGAGTATTCAGTGGAACATTTTGCCAAACTTCGGCAAAGTAAACCTCTGCGGGGTTGAGTTTGAAACTTTTTGCGTGCCGCATCATCATTTGCATTGTTCCGCTTTTCGGTTTGGTAATGTCGCTTATGTTACTGATTGGGAAAGCCTGCCGCCTGAAGCTTTAGCGCGCATGCAAGGGCTTGAGTTGCTGTTAGTGGAATGTAATAACGGCGAGTATGAACTCAGCAACGGTCATAGCAATATCACCAAGATAAAAGAGTATGTTAATATCTTAAAGCCTAAGCAAGTGGTATTAACGCACCTTTCCGCGCGGGTTGATTATGATACTGTTTCTGCTCTGGTGCCTGCAAATTGGCGCTTATCGTATGACGGTATGGTTTTAGATATTTAATCTTAACTTAAACCATAAAATTAATCATCGCGACCGGAAGTGTTAACGCGCTTCATCATGTTCATCTTGGTTTTGATGGCATAATTGGTCATAACTTTTTTAAACTTTTCCGCAGTCATTAAGGTATGGTGCGATGCCGGAACCAAAGTGTTTCGCGCTACTACCGGAGTCGGATCAATATCATCAATCCCCGGCAAATCACCGCCCGGCTGCCCCGGTCTGGCTTTGCCTTCCGCTTTAAGCGCGTTTAGTTCCGCAAACATCTTTTGGTGCTTTGCAAATAAACTTTTTTGTTCCGGGGTCATCTCAGGCAGTTGCGCCAAATCTTGCAATTCTTTTTGCGCTTTTAACCGCTCACCGGCTTCCGCTTTATTCATTTCAAAAGCAATTTCCTTCATGGTATCGCCCAAAATGGCGGCAGATTCGGGAGCAATGCCGATGTCAAAAAAGTCGCCGTTTTTACGAGGCTCACCTGCAAAAACAGCCATGACCGTGTTTTTACCGAAACGCGCGTATCCTAAATTAGTGGTGGTGAGCGGCGCTTTGCTTTCCACAATCACCATTTGCCCTTCTTCCGTGCGCCGAGTTTCCGGGTTTTGAAAGTTAAACTTAACGATTTTTGCGGTTTCAATGTCTTTTTCAAATTGTAACTGCGCTTGCTTGGTCTGGTTAAGACCTTCTGCTAAATGCTTTTTAGTCGCTTCATCGGTTTTGGGGTTGTTTTCAATAAAAGCTTTAATATCAAGTTTGTTCAGGTCAAACGGAATATTCTTTTCCATTCTTTCCGCTAAAATATCATAAATCTTAAAAACTTCCGGCAAAATGTTATTATCCAGTTGCGCAAACTCGCTCCAAGCCTGCCTTGCTTTTATGTCCGCGGCTTTTTCAGCGCTGCTTGCTCCGTAAATTGCCGTTATGCACCCCGGAAAACTGGTAATATATTTATCAAGCGGAAGATTATATTCGGCATAATCAACTTTGTTAACAATCTCAGCCATTTGCTTGGCGCATTTAGGCAGACGCTCCTCTTCTAATCCTTTTTTTAGCAGATACGCGGCGGTAACGGCGTCCATGTCAGAATCTTTATGAATCTGAATTTCCGTGACATTATGCTCTTTGCAATACTTTAAAATATCCTCAAAGTAATCAACAACCATCTGAGTGGCGCATTTTTTCGGCTGCTTTGCCATTGCCGGCAGCATGTCAATGGTGTGGTGGTCAACATGCCCTAATGAAACCGATTTTTTAATAATTTCATCTTGGTTGGTCATTCCGTCAAACGTGGCAATCGGCAAGGCGCCCGTATCAACCACCAGTACGCCTTCTTGATTAGGGTTAACAACTTCGCCTTTGCTTAAGCAGGCATTAACTTTAATTTCCATGGTATTATCTCCGTTAATATTTATCATACCTGTATTATTGCGGCAAAGCAATAAATTTTTGTCATTTTATGTGTTTGGATATAAAAAAGGCACCCGTGCACGAGTGCCTTATATCGGAAATACGCAAATTATGCGGTTCTGCCATTTTTCAATTTTTGTAAATAAGCACTGTAATCATTTTGTATGTGCTCTTTGGCAGCATTGTTTGTGCCGCTGCAAATAACCTTAAAGCTGTTGATTGTAGCTTCTACCAGCTCATCTTTCCTTGCAGCAGGCATAATGCCCTTTTCTACACCCTGACTAATCAGATTTTCCGAATACCATCTGATAGCTGAGGCGAAAGCGTCATTGGAGCCTGTATTTTGCGAATTTTTTGCGTGCAGCTTTTCTGACACTCTTTTGAAAGTAGAGGCATTTACATCGTTTTCATTCATTTAGAACTCCTTTGTAAATGTTCAACGACAGCGCTATTATATGCAAATTGATTTTTTTGTCAAGATTTTATGAATAAAATTTTATCAAAATTGTGGATATGCGCATAAATAAATAGTTGTAAATAACTGATTAAATCGTATTGCTAAAACAAATTTATGCTGTCAAAATATCAGCAGTTTTAATTAGTAACGCAAGGAGTTTATACTATGGAATTAGCATTGGTTTTGTTAGTTGTGGTGCTGGTGGTATTAATTTCATCAGTGGTAATTGTTCGCCAGGGGTATGAGTACACGGTTGAAAGTTTCGGTCGTTTTACCCGCACCATGGAACCGGGTTTCCACCTGATTTTGCCGATTGTGGAAAAAATCGGCGCCAAAGTAAACCGCATGGAACAAGTTTTAGATGTTCCGTCGCAAGATGTAATCACTAAAGATAACGCCATGGTCAGAGTTGACGGCGTGTTGTTCTTCCAGATTCAAAATGCGGTTAACGCCGCTTATCAGGTCAAAAATTTAGACGCCGCTATCTTAAATTTGATTATGACCAATATCCGTACGGTTATGGGCAGCATGGAAATGGATGAGCTGCTTTCACAGCGCGATACCATTAATCATCAGTTGCTTTCCGTAGTTGATGAAGCCACTGTTCCGTGGGGCGTTAAAGTTACCCGTGTTGAAATTAAAGACATTCAGCCGCCTGCTGATTTGATTGATTCTATGGCTCGCCAAATGAAGGCGGAGCGTGACAAACGCGCTAGCGTGCTTGAGGCAGAAGGTATCCGTCAGTCTGAAATTTTAAAAGCCGAAGGTGAAAAACAATCTGTTATTTTGGCAGCGGAAGCGCAAAAAGAAGCCGCTTTCCGTGAGGCGGAAGCTCGCGAGCGTTTGGCGCAGGCCGAAGCTAACGCCACTGAAATGGTTTCAAAAGCCATTCATGACGGCAACCCGCAAGCCTTAAATTACTTTTTGGGTCAAAAATATATTGAAGCTCTGCAAGGCATTATAACATCGCCTAATCAAAAGCTTTTGATGCTGCCGACCGACGTTACCAATGTTGCGTCATCGCTTGCCGGTATTGCTGAAATTGCCAAAGAAGTTATGCACGATAAAAAGAAATAAGCCGTAAAGCTCACGACCGCCTTTTTGCGCGGTCGTGAACATATAGCAAGGATTATACAATGGAAATTTTTGATTACATTACACAAATGACATATCTGGGCTGGTTTACATTAGGTCTGGTATTTGTTTTGCTTGAGTTTTTTGTTCCCGGAACTTATTTAATCTGGTTTGGTTTTGCCGCTTTTGTAATGGGTGCAATCGTTACTTTTTGCACTCTTACCGCAACTGAAACTCTGGTTTGGTTTGCGCTTATCTCCGCTCTGTTTGCCGCTATCGGTTGGTTTGTTTACGCCAAAATCATCAACAAAACCAAAGTGCCGGAAAAATACAAATATCTTAACGATATGGCGGGTGCCTACATCGGCAAAGTTTATAATTTAACCGAAGATGTAACCGACGGACGCTCCAAAGCCAAAGTCGGCGACACCGTTTGGCTCGTTGAAGTAAACGCTCCGCTCAAAAAAGGTGATAAAGTAAAAATCACCGGCGTTGACGGAGGAGTGGTGTTACGGGCTGAAAAATTTGAAGACTAAATTAAACCCTGCGTATAATGGGCTCCTACTTGCAACTTTTTTCTTTATGTAGCGGTTTTGTACACCGCAGAAAAAAGTTGCGGCGTATTAGCCGCATTCTCCGCAGGGTTTTTGTGCCTGTGTTTTGTAGAAGTATATGCTGGACAGCATTATAATTTTTGTAGTTTAATTTACCGCATAGCCGATAAGGATAAATACAAAACAATAGTTAGAATCGGCGCATATCTTGCAGGTGTTATCCATGGTGACCATATCCATATTGCGCAGGTAATTGCTTTTGCCGGTAGCTTGGTTTCCGTAATAAACGTCAGAACCTGAAAATGATTCATCGGATTCTCGTTTTTGCACATAAACATATGAAACATCATCGGCTCTTAATTTAGCCATAGTCATAAAATTGCGGCAGATTTCAGAAGCATTATTGCTGCTGTTAATTTCAACGCCGAGAGCAAGGCCGTATTTGTCAACATCACCTTGTAAACCTACTCTGTGGTTTTCAAGTTTAATACGTGAATTAAAAACATCGTAGGCGTATTCTGTGTTATCTTTTATCATCTCATTAGGCAGAATGCCGAGTTTGTTTAATATATTTTTGAGCTGAAATTCAGCGCCTTTTAATGCGTCTTGGTTAGCAATCATGTAGTCTAAAATATAGCCGATTTGGGTGGCCTGTTTGTTTAATTTATACTTAAACATGGCTTTGCTGTAACCGGCAATCGCCCCAACTGACAGTACTCCAATAATCGCGAGCACCCCTAACATCTCCACCATAGACCGACCAGATTGTGTATACATGAGCTAAAATCCTCTCAAAATGATTAATTTGAGAAGATTTTAGCTCGCGTTTTTTTTTTGCAATATTTACGAGTCCACGCTGTGTATAAGTTGTATTTAAA
>CAVBCV010000014.1:0-31513 GCA_963594125.1 Lachnospiraceae bacterium | reverse complement strand
CATGAGCTAAAATCCTCTCAAAATGATTAATTTGAGAAGATTTTAGCTCGCGTTTTTTTTTTGCAATATTTACGAGTCTACGCTGTGCATAAGTTGTATAAGGCTTATAAGCTTCCGGTTTTGAACAGCTTGTAATATTTATAAACCGAGCCATTCGGTACCGACCAGCCGAAGTCTTTTTTCATGGCGTTTTCGGTCATGATGTGCATAACATTCGGCGTAAAATAAAAGCATCTTAAAGCTTTAAGCAAGGTGTCGGCATAAGCGTTTTCATTGTTTTTGAACTTTTGCGCTTTTAGGTTAGAGCCATAAACTTTAACTCCGTCGGCAAAAAATACTTCCGTTCTGAAACCGTCTTCACCGTCATTAATGGTATCAACCAGACCGCCGGTAGAAGTTGCAATCGGCAGGCTTCCTTTAGCCATAGCTTCCATTTGCGTTAAACCGCAAGGCTCAAAGCGCGACGGCATTAAATAAAAGTCAGCCGCAAGCTGCAAAGCGTAAGCAAATTCATCGCGATAGCCGCGGAATACAAAAATTCGCTCCGCCGCTTTCGGACAAATCTTTTTAACGGTGTTTTTAAGGTTTTGCAGCATTTTGTATTGCTCTAAATCACCGGCGCCGCCCAAAACAAATATCGGCCATTCCTGCTTGGTAGCCGCCTTTTCGGTTGCAAGCTGAATAATGGCTTTGGCGGCAATATCATAACCTTTTTGCTCAACCAAACGGCTGGTTGCGCAAACAAACGGAATCTTTTCGGCTTTATCTGCCAAATTAGCAATATTTTCAAACTGATAAATATCAATCAGCGGAATAACTTTTTGCTTATAAGCCTCATCAGTGGCAATTTGCGAAAGAAGCTTAATGCACTCTTTTTTATTGCTCAGCTTTTCTGTTACTGAGTTTTCATCATAAACCTTAAACTTAAAGTTTTGGAAATACTCGTTGATGTGTTCAATTTTTTTACTGTTCGGCGAAATCAGCTTTTTATCATATCCGTTGACAATGCCGAAAAAAGTGCGGTGATTTTTTCTGATTTTCAAAATATCGCGAAAATCAAGCCCGAAACCAAGCTCTTTAGAAACTTCTTCCATATAGTTTTTTGAAACGGTAACCACGCGGTCCGCCAGATGAAAACTTCCGGAAGCCTGATTGTAGCAGTCATAAACAATCAGTGTGTTCGGCGTGCGCGGGTTAGAGTTTTTAATCGCTTTGGCGTTTTTGAAAACCGCCTGCGTGTTATGCTCATACAATGAGTTCAAAATTTTGGCGGTGTTAGGATAATCCCAACCCTGATAGCCCAAATGGTGCGCAATATGAATAATCGGCGTATTCTGAATCCGCGCGGCAACTTCTTCCGTCATGCTTTTATCGCGAACTTCCATAATGGTGCTGTATTTGCACAATCCGGCTAAAGCTCCGCTGTGCCAGTCATTGGCAATCAAAATATTAGGGCAGGGCAAAGCGCTTTTTGCGGAAGTTACGCACTCTTTCAGCAGCATATATACCGCTTTTGAAAAAAATGCAAAACGCTCAACCTCATTAACCCCGTGCTCGTTTAACACATAGCATCCGTCTTGGGTTGAGGGATTGGTTTTGTGCGGATTAATGGAAAAAAAGTGCTCGTTATGCAAAAACATATAATTAACATTATTAAACGAGGCTTTGTAAACCGCCACATTGTAAACGGTCAAGTTTTTGCGCGTGCTGATAAAAGGTACCTTTATGGTCACGATTTTTTCAGCGGCGACTGAATTTCCTTCCGCTCCGCAGTAGGTCGTGCCGTCAAACGAGGCGCATTTTTTGCCGGTGTTGCCGATATACATCGGAGTGATAATTGCAATATGATGTTTTTGTTTGCCGAATGTGGCGTTAAAACTTTCAGGCAGTTCTGATGCCACCATGCCCAAGCCGCCCCACTTCATAAAAGTTGCGGTTTCCGCCGACATCATCCAAGCGCTTATTTCATTAATTTGCGGCCATTCTTTTTTGCCGACGCACTGATTTTTAGCCGCTTTTTGCACTTCAGCCAAAAAAGTATCGCGGGTTGTCTGAAAAACGTTTGGCGCCTTTTTCCGATTAAACCCCTCATGTAAAAAACCGTCATTATGTGTTTGTGTAGTTGTATTCATTATCGCTCTCGTATATTAATAATATAGCCGTTAGTATAATCATTTTATTTGAAAGAACAACATAAAAAATACTTAATCTCTTGACTTGTGAATGTTTAGTCACTAAGTTCATATTATATAAGGATAATGTCTTTTATTTCAAAGAGGATTAAATGAAAAAAGAACACGGATTTACCGATAAAAACCAAGATAATGAACCGGATGAAAAATTTGAAAACGCTCCCGAAAACGAGCCTGAAGCAGAAAATGCTTCTGAAGAACCTGATGAACTCGCTCTTGTCAAGGCCGAAAATCAAAAATTGAAAGAAGATTTTTTACGCGCGCTTGCCGATTCGGAAAATGTTAAAAAACGTTGCGCCGCTGAAATTGAAAAAAACAACAAGTACGCGGTGTCATCTTTTGCTAAAGACTTGCTTGGCGTGGCTGACAATTTGCAACGCGCGTTGGCTGCCGCCGAAGACAACGGCAACGCTGATTTTACGGCGCTCTTAAAAGGCGTTGAACTTACGCAAAATGAATTAAATCATGTTTTTGCCAAGTTCGGTATTGAACCGATGCACGCCATGGGCGCGGTTTTTGACCCTAATTATCATCGTGTAGTGCAAGAAGTTGACGACCCTGCCAAACCTGCCGGTACCGTAATTGCCGAGTTGCAAACCGGCTATTTAATCAACGGTCGTATTTTGCGTGAGGCGATGGTGGTTGTTTCTAAGGGCGGAAAATAATTTTTTTAGCTCTAAGCCTTAAAAACTGCAATTTTACGTATTTTTTTGTGAAGTATCGTAAAATTGTAGTTTTTTTATTTTAAATATGTGGTTATACTCTCGCTTATGAAAAAATTGAACCTGTACATTTTAAAGCAAATTTTAACCGGCTTTTTGCTGGTGTCATTTTCGTTGCTTTCCATGCTGTGGCTTACGCAGTCGTTAAGGTTTGTGGAAATGGTCACCAATAAAGGTCTGCCGCTTTATTTGTTTGTTGAATTAACCTCGCTTTTAATGCCGCGCCTGTTTTCCATTTTGTCGCCGATTGCGCTTTTTGCCGCGGTGATGTTTGTTTATAACCGCATGCAGGCTGACCGCGAGTTGGTAATTATGCAGGCGGCGGGCATCAGTCCGTGGAACAATGCTAAAGCTGCGGTTTATATGGGCTTATTGCTCTCGTTGTTTGGCTTTTATGTGCAAAATTACGCTATTCCGGGGGCGGAAAATACCTTCCGCAATCTGGAATGGGAAATCAAAAACAACGTGTCGCATTTAATGTTCCGCGAAGGCGAATTTACCACTATGCAAAACGGCATGACGGTGTTTATCTCTAAGCATGAACCGGACGGTTCGGTCTCCGGCATTTTATTAAATGATGAGAGCAATCCGCAAAGCCGCGTTACTTTGTCGGCGGAGCATGGGCGCATTGTGTATACTCCCACCAGTCCGCGCATTATTTTAATTAAAGGCATGCGGCAGGAAGTTAATCGCGACGGCTCGCAATTTTCATCATTAAAATTTGACCGCTACTCAGTTGATATGGGCACGGTCGGCGGCAAAAAATTAAAATCGGCGTCAGTGCGTGAAAAGTCTTTAAGCGAGTTGCTTTCCGCCGGTGATGATGCCAGCTTAACTGATGACTTAAAGCGTAAATATATTGTGGAAGGTCACCGCCGTATTATCACTCCGTGGTATAATCTGCTTTTTGCTTTGCTTGGCTGCACGGGGCTTTTAATCGGAGCTTTTAACCGCCGCGGGCAAACCAAAATTATCTCGCTTTCGGTTTTGCTGATGATTTTAATTCAGGGTAATGATTTGGCTTTAACCAGTTTGGCGGGGCGCTCGCTTTATTTTGTGCCGGTTTTGTACGCCAACTGCCTGGTGCCGTTTGCCATTTGCTTATATTTGTTGTTTTTTTATTCGCCCTATACTTTTGCCCGCAAGCACAAACCACAATTTGAGGCTGATGTTTAATGAGTAGTTATGTTAAAAAAATATTGTCAGTTGGCTTATGTTATGCCGCCCTCCAAACCGGCGCGGCTTTTGCCGTTGATGAGGCTGAAAAAACTCCGGTTGCCGGCGAGGTTTTGAAAAAAGAAACCGTGAAGCCTTTTATAAAAACCGAACCGTTAAATATAACTGATTTAGCGCCGCAAAAAACTGATAAAGAGCCTAATATTTATTTTAATGCCGATGAGCTGATTAATGACGATAAAAACAAAGTCATTCAGGCTATCGGCGATGTTGTGGTCAAACGCGAGGGCTTAACTCTTTATGCCGACAAACTTATTTATCGGCAGTCAACCGATAGCATTGAAGCGGTTGGCAATGTTCGGCTTGAAGAGCAAAACGGCAATGTGGTTTATGCCGATAATGTTGAGCTTTCCAACAAAATGACCCGCGCGGAGATGAATAAAATCAAAGCCGTTTTGCAAGATGAGAGCAAGTTATGGGCAGAACACTTCCATAAAAAAGAAAATAACAACAAAGTAATGCGCAAAGCCGTTTATACCCCATGCGATTTTTGCGAGGGCTCTGAAAATCCGCTCTGGCAGATTAAAGCTCGCAAAGTAACACATGACGCTGAGGCTAAAGACATTAACTATAATGACGCTTTGCTTGAATTTAAGGGCGTGCCGGTGTTTTACACTCCGTTCTTTTCTCATCCTGATCCAACGGTAAAGCGCCGCTCCGGCTTTTTGGTGCCCAACATCGGCAGCAGCAATTATTTGGGCGGAACTTTGCAGGTAAACTATTTTTGGGACATTAACCCGCATACCGATGTTTTGTTCTCCCCTATTTTTACCACTGATAAAGATGTGGTTTGGGGCGGGCAGTATCGGCAATATTTTAATAAAGGTTATGTTGATATGTCGGGCAGTTATCTGCGTGATAACAATGACTCCCGCCCTGAAAACCGCGGCAATGTTTTTGCCTATGGTCGTTATGAAATTAATGATTATTGGGTTGCCGATGCTAATCTTAATTACACCTCAGATACTCTTTATTTAAAAGAGCTTGACTTAGAGCATGATGATGACGCGTGGTTAATGTCTAATGCCCGCTTGCAATATTTTAACAACCGCGATTACGCCGCGATTGAATCTTATTATTACAAGCTGATAAGTTATGATTTGCGCCGCAGTAATAATTATGAATATGAGCGCCGCAAGTACAATCGCCCGTTTGTGGCTCCGGTGGCTGACTATGAAAACATCAGCGATGTAAATTCGTTGGGCGCGTACTGGAAAAACAATTTCGGCATGGCTTCCGTTTATCATGAAGAAGATACTCAAACTCAGCGTTTGTCTATGATTAACGCTTGGGTTTTGCCGTGGACAAGCTCATTCGGCGAGCGTTACCGCATTCAAGCCTCGTTAAAATCAGACTTATATTATGTTGATAAATATCAGGCGGCAAATCAGGATAATGACTTTAGCGGCGAGGTAATCCGCACTTTTCCGCAGGTCGGGGTTGAATGGCGCTTGCCGTTTGTAAAGGCAACTGAAAACACCCGCCAGATTTTAGAGCCGATTGTTGTTGGTGTGTTGGCGCCTAACGGCGGCAATATGCCTGAAAAAATTCCTAATGAAGACAGTGAAGACGTTGAGCTTGATGATACCAACATTTTAAGCTTAGACCGTTATTCCGGTTATGACCGCAACGATACCGGCAGCCGCATCAGTTACGGCTTTAACTGGAGCTCATACGGCAATATTATGGGGCGCACATCCGCTTTTATTGCCCAAAGCTATCAGTTTAGCAATCACAGCAGCTTTACCGGCAATATTGATAACGAGGGGCACTTTACTGATTATGTCGGACGCATTTATGCTGCGCCGTCGCAATATTTAGACTTGGACTATCGTTTCCGCCTGGGTAAAGACGACCTGAAAATTCAGTACAGCGAGTTGGGTGCGCGGCTCGGCAACAGTATGCTTAGTTTGTATGCCTCATATATTTACTTGCAGGAAAATCAAAATTCATCAGAATACTTTAAAGAACGTAAAGAACTGTATACTTCCGTAAAGGCGGCTTTAACGCGTGACTGGTCAGTTAGCCTTTACAACCGGCAAGATTTAGCCGACAGCCGCAGAGGCTCGTTAGAGCATGGCGGAAACTTAATTTATGAGGATGAATGCTTTATGTTTATAACCACGGTTAAACGCTCTAATTCAAACAACCCGGAATTAGATGACGGCTATGAATTTAACTTTACTTTTTATCTTAAAACTTTGGGCGGTTTGGGCGCTTAGCAGAAGGAGAAAATTTATGTTGCGTTTGGTAATTGTTTCGGCGGCGGTTTTATTTAGCTTTAACGCCATGGCACAGCAGGCGGATATTGAGGCTCTTGACGCGGCGGCGCGCAGTGCGCAAGGCTCATCGGTTATGTTTAAGACTCAAAAGCCGCAAGAGGCGATGGCTCGCCGTGAGGAAGAAATCAGACGTCGGCAGGCTTATGAAGAGCAAATGCGCCGTGAAGAGGAGGCTCGCCGCGAGGAGCAAATGCGCCAAATGGAAGAAGAACGCCGCAAAGCCTTGCGACCGGTTAATTTGTTTGGTAACGGCTTAAAAATTTTTGCGGAAGTCAATGGTGAAATTATCACCAGCCGCGATATGCAGGATAGGGTCAACGCCTTTGTTGCCACCACGCAAATTCCGGTTAATGCGCAAACCAAAGATATGATTATCGCCAAGGTTTTGCAGTCGGCGGTGGATGAAAAAATCAAACTGCAAGAGGCGGAAAAAAACGGCGTCAAAATTACGGAAGCTGACATAGATAAAGGCATGGAAAGCTTTGCCAAAGCTAACAAAGTTTCTGTTGCCAAACTTAAAGCAATGTTGGCTCAGGCTGAGGTTAAAGAGAGTGTTTTCCGCTCGCAGATGAAGGCGGAAATGGCTTGGACGCGCTTGGTTCAGCGTAAAGCGGCGCAAGAAGTTAATATCTCGCATTCTGAAATTAACAGCGCTATGGAAGCGGTTGCCAAAGACATAAAAATCCAAAAGTTTATGGTCTCTGAAATTGTCATTCCGCAAAAACAGGCGGCGCATATTTCTGATTTGGTTGAAAACTTGCGCCATGACCCGCGGTTTGAGTTGTATGCTATGCAGTTTTCACAAAGCCCGAGCGCCCCGAATGGCGGCAGACTTGGCTGGATTAACAAAGGGCAGTTGGCGGAACCCTTGGAAAAAGCGCTGTTAAAAATGAAAGAGGGCAATATTTCAGACCCGATTTTACTTGGCACTGATTATTATATCTTGCGCCTTGAAAAGGTCTATCGCCCCGGGATTGACAAAGTGCCGGAGGTAACCGAAGCGGAAGTAAAAGCTATGCTTGAAAATAAAAAGACCGATGAAGTTGCCACCAAATATCTGCGTGATTTACGCAACCGCGCCATTATTAACCGCAAAGATTAAACCAAAGGCGGGGCGGTTATGGAATTTGCGCTTTCATTAAAGGAAACGGTTGAGCAGTACGGCTTAATGGCTAAAAAGTCATTAGGACAAAATTTTTTGCTTAATTACAATATTACTGACAAAATTATCCGCCTTTCGCTTGAAAAACAGGGCTTAAAAGATTTTAGCTCCCGCTATGTGTTTGAAGTCGGTCCCGGTCCGGGGGGATTAACCCGCGCTATTTTAAGCAACAGCCCCTTAAAATTAACGGTAGTGGAAATGGATGAGCGCTGTATTAAAATTATGGAAGACTTGCGCGATTCGTTCAATGCCCCGCTTGATATTATAAACGCCGATGCTTTAACCTTAAATTTTGCCGCGATGGAGCAGGCGCCGCGGCAGGTCATCAGTAATTTGCCGTATAATATTTCCGTGCCGTTATTGACCGGTTGGCTTAAAAACATGCAAGCTTATGAAGCCTTAACTTTAATGTTTCAAAAAGAAGTTGCGGAACGGATTATGGCAGATACCGGCACCAAAAGTTACGGTCGCATTTCTGTTTTGGCGCAGCTTATTTGCCGTATTAGCAAACTGCTTGACTTAAATCCGGAATGTTTTGTTCCGGCGCCCAAAATTTGGTCAAGCGTATTGCTGTTTCAGCCGCTTGCCGATATTCCCTCAGCTGAGCTTTTAAGCGAGGTTGAAATGCTGACTGCCGCCGCTTTCGGGCAGCGCCGCAAAATGGTGCGCCAAAGCTTAAAATCAGTTGCCGGTATTGAAAATGCCTGCCGTGTCGCCGGAGTTGAATTAACCGCGCGGGCGGAAAATATCACTCCCGAACAATATTTGCTCATAGCGCAAAATTTATAACATTTTGTCAAAAAATAACTTGATTACTGCTCATGTCTGTGTTAGGTTACTAACCTAAACCAAATTTTTTTTTAATTATGAATAAATCAGAAATGAATGTAGTTCTCGCTGAGAGCTATATCTGCAGAAAACTGCGGATGAAAGATGGAGCCTTTAAGGATATGTACGAGCGCTTATTCTCTGAAGGCAAGGCAGAACAGTATCGTTTAGCGGTTTTAGATACGCCGCTGTCACTGCTTGACCCGAAGATGGTTGCTCACTTCAAAGATGTTATCGGTCGTCGGTACAATTTGGAACAAACCAGAAGACTGCTGTTTCCAAGACCAACGATTCGCCAGTGGTTGTGTGACCTCGCCGGTGACTATCAGCCTGATGACATTATGGACTACTTCTCTCAGGCTTCTGGTGCCAAGGTATCAGAGTTGCGTACTTCCGGTATAGAGAGCACCTTGCTTGACAGACCGTTCGTGATTGATCTGGTTGATCATCTGGAAGAGGTTACCGGCAAAGTTCTCCACAATCCGAAAGAGAAGTACTATCCGCTGAGGTATCTTGGCAACGTAAGGTTTACGGACCTTGCCGACTACTTCTCGCCAAAGGGTTCAGAAAGAATCAACGTTATCCGCCGCCACTGTGGTTTGGTATAAACCGGCGGCTTGATGCAAAGTAAAAAGAGGATGTTTCATAAAAGAACTCCTCTTTTTTCTTTTTAAATCTAATAAATTTTATTAAAATAAAACCAAACATTTATGGTACAGTAATCATAATCAGCATTACATGATTTTGAACACACGTATTGAAAATCGTTTATGCTTACAGTGTTTAGCTTTTTAGGATAACCGATATAATCATCCCGCATACCATCGCCCTTACGCATTACATACCATGAGCCTATATGTTCACTCCAAGGCTGCATGGTGATAAGTGCTTGCCTGCAATATTCTTCCATAAGTTGGCTGCCGTCTAAAGTCAAAACCAGAAGAAATCTGCCGTTAGGCTCTAACTGCCTAAATTCAAATTTTCCAAATTGCGAATGTCCCCAAGCGCCATCATAGGTTATGCCGCTTGGCAGTAAATTTAATTTTTGGGCGATAGCTAAAAAATTATGCAAAGTTGTTTTATCATTTTGTAATTGTGGCAATAAAGTAACATAACTTTGAACTAATTGGCTTAACCCTTGTGATAAATTGTTAAGCTTGTACTTCATCATTGCTTTGCTGTAACCGCTAATAGCCCCAACTGATAGCACCCCGATGATAGCGAGCACCCCGAGCATTTCCACCATACTGCGACCAGCACAAACACTGTCACCATCGGGCTTGAGCGATGCGTCCTTCTCCTTTCCGTCATTATCGGGCTTGACCCGATAATCCAGGTTGGGCAAAGTAGCAAATTTTTTTATAAACATCAAAAATCTCCTCAAAAAAGTTAATTTTGAGAAGATTTTAGCTCGCGTTTTTTTTTTGCAATATTTACGAGTCCGTGCTGTGTATAAGTTGTATTTTAAGCCGCACTTTAAAATTCCCATCTCAAGTCAGGGTGCCGACCATTTTAAAATTCCCCTCTATGGAGGGGTGCCGAAGGCGGGGTGGTTACATGCATATCTAACAATGCATTAACGGTTTGTTTTTGTTATGAAATCAGTAACGCAAACAACACACGAATCTAATTTTCATCCTCGTATTTTCACCACCCCGTCGGCTATCGCCACCCCCTCCACGGGATGGGAATTTTATATGCTGTGTATAAGTTGTATCAACCAAACTAAAACTTTATGTTTGGGTTCATTGAAAGCGCTTAAAACAAGATTACTTCAATAACGCGTAAATTAATTTTGATTTTAAGGAGAAAAATAATGATACATGGCGTTCGTTACCCAACATTAGCGTTTCATACCGGCGGTGCCGGTCAATCCGATGACGGCATTCCACCGCAGCCGTTTGAAACTTTCTGTTACGATTCGGCTTTGATGGAGGCCAAAATTGAAAACTTTAACGTTATTCCGTATACTTCCGTATTGCCTAAAGAATTATACGGCAATATTGTTCCGGTAAACAAAGTGGTCAATCAGTTTAAGCACGGCGCGGTGCTTGAGGTTATTATGGCGGGCAACGGCGCCAACCTCAACGAGCACAAAGCCATTGCCACCGGCGTCGGCATTTGTTGGGGCAAAGATAAAAAAGGCGAGCTTATCGGCGGTTGGGCGGCAGAATATGTTGAATATTTTGATACCCCGATTGATGATGAAATTGCCGAAGGTCACGCGCGTATGTGGCTTAACAAGTCGCTTAATCATGAGCTTGAAATCAGAGGCGTTGAAAAACACAGCGATTTCCAAATTTTCCACAATTACTTAAACATCACGCAACAGTTCGGTTATTGCTTAACCTGCTTGGGCTTTTTGAACTTTGAACATGCCGAGCCTGCTAAGGCCGAATAATTTTAAGGGGCGGAAAAATGTTAAAGAAAAAGCAAAATATTCAAGGCGCAACACCGGCGGCAGGGGCTAAACCCTCTGCCGGTTTGGGCGTATGGGCGCTGGCGGCGATTGTTGTCAGCTCCATGATTGGCGGCGGCATATACAGTCTGCCGCAAAATATGGCGGCGGGAGCTTCAGCCGGCGCTGTGTTGTTGGCGTGGATAATCACCGGATTCGGCGTTTATTTTATTGCTAACACTTTCCGTATTTTATCGGAAGCCAAACCGGATTTAACCGCCGGTATTTATATGTACAGCCGCGAGGGATTCGGCTCGTATGCCGGATTTACCATCGGGTGGTCATACTGGTTGTGCCAAATTTGCGGCAATGTCGGCTACGCCGTAATTACCATGGATGCTTTGAATTACTTTTTTCCGCCCTATTTTGCCGGAGGAAACAATTTAATTTCCATTATTGGCGGCTCGCTTTTAATCTGGTGCTTTAACTTTTTAGTTTTGCGCGGTATTAAGCAGGCAACGATTATCAATATTATCGGCACGGTCGGCAAAATTGTGCCGTTGCTGTTGTTTATTGTTATTGTGCTGTTTGCCTTCCATAGCGATAAATTCAGTTTTGACTTTTGGGGCGAAAATATTGCAACCCGCGCTAAGCTTGGCGGCTTATCCACACAGGTAAAAAGCACCATGCTGGTAACTTTGTGGGCGTTTATCGGCATTGAGGGCGCGGTGGTAATGTCTAAACACGCCAAAGCACCGCAAGATGTCGGCAAAGCAACTTTGCTTGGCTTTTTGGGTTGCTTGATTATTTATGTAATGCTTTCATTATTGCCGTTCGGATATATGACTCAGGCAGAATTAGCCGCGGTGCCCAACCCTTCAACCGCCGGAATTTTAGAAAAAATTGTCGGCTCATGGGGCGCGTGGTTAATGAACATCGGTCTGCTGATTTCAGTTTTATCCAGCTGGCTCGCGTGGACGATGGTCACGGCGCAAATTCCGCAAGCCGCGTCTGAAAACGGCACTTTTCCGAAAGAATTTTCCTCGGAAAATAAAAACGGCGCCCCGAATGTTTCATTGTGGGTCACCAGTTCCATAATGCAGGTGTTTATGCTGTTGGTTTATTTTTCCGGCAATGCGTGGAACACCATGCTCAGCATTACCAGTGTGATGGTGCTTCCGGCTTATTTGGCAAGCTGCGCTTATTTATGGAAAATTTGCGAAGACCATGAATACCCAGCAACCGCCTATGTGCGCCGCTCTACGGCTTTAATCTCCGCCATAATCGGCTCGCTGTATGCGTTGTGGCTGATTTATGCCGCCGGTTTGCAGTATTTGCTGATGGCAATAATCTTTATGACTCTTGGTATTCCGGTTTATATTTGGGCGCGCAGACAAAACAGCAAAGGCGAACAAGTATTTACCAAGCATGAGCTGATTTTAGCCGCGGCTTTAGTAATTATTGCGCTGTTTGCCGTTTATGCGATGGCAACCGGCATTGTCAAAGTCTAAATAGACAAATTATGTTTGACAAAATCTACCGGAGCTGTTATAAAAACAAATACTACTGATTTTTATGTTGAATTTAAAATGTTATAATTATGAGACAAAATTTAATAGAAATCCTCAAAAGCAATGATTACCGAGGATTTAAGGAGCTGTTAGCCTCCGATGAAATAGGGAAGGTGTCAGAAAATGAGGAGATGGAGTTTTTCAAAACCGCTCCCGAACATTGGCAAAAAGCCTATCTCAGAGTAACCTGGTTACGTCCGCAAGCTGAAAAATGCTTAATGATTACCGGCACTCAGGAAGTGCTGAAGTGGTCGTACAAAGAATGGGGCTTCTGGCGTGAGAATGTCCTTTGGGCATTTTTTACTGCCTCGCCGTCAACAGCATTAAAAGTGCTTAAATGCTTTGACGAGTACCCCGGAGCAGAGGCTGAACTTGCGATGCTGAGGCGCAATAACGTTAATCTTCTCAAGGCTTGGCTTGAAAAATACCACACCCTTACAGAAGATTCCGAGCGCTATTTGGAGGAGCATCCGGAAGTGCAGAGCCTAAAGAGCGAGTACGTTAATTACACGCTCACACGGCAGGCGGAGCAGCACTGATTTTAAGCAATTAAAAAGGCTTCTTGGCATAACAACCAAGAAGCCTTAAGCTTTTTAAATTAAAACAATTACATATCCAAAGCTTTGCGGTAAGTATCTAACAAAAATTCTTGTTCATCGCGGTCGGCGGCGTTCATTTTGCGCAGTTTTAAAATCGCGCGCATAATTTTAACGTCAAAACCGGCGCTTTTTGCTTCAGCAAAAACTTCGCGGATATCGGTAGAAATTTCTTTTTTATCTTCTTCCAATTTTTCAATACGCTCAATCAATGAACGTAATCTGTCGGTAGCAATGCCTCCAACTTCAGCCATTTTTATCTCCTTTTATAAAAAATTAAAAAATTGTTGTTAAAGACGTTAACAAAAATGATTATATTTTACAAGTAATAATTTTTGTTATATATGGTTAAAAAAAGAATTAAGTAAAGGAAAATGTTATGCCTGAAAATACTCATACCAAAATTTTAGCCACGGTCGGACCGGCCACTTCAACCCGCGAAATGCTTGAAAAACTGGTTGATGCCGGCGCTGACGCTTTTCGTTTTAACTTTTCGCACGGCACGCATGAAGAGCATGCCGAACGCTATAATGTGGTGCGCCAAATTTCCGAATCGCGCAACCGCCACATTGCCATTATTGCCGATATGCAAGGTCCTAAATTGCGGGTAGGGCGCTTTAACGGCGGTAAAATCACCTTAAAAGAAGGGCAAACCTTTGTGCTTGATTTAGATGAAAAATTAGGCGATGAAACCCGTGTAAATCTGCCTCATAAAGAAATTTTTGCCGCGATTAAGCCGCATGATATGCTGCTGTTAAATGATGGTAATATTGAACTTGAAATTATCTCTTGCGATTCGTCGCATGCGGTTACCCAAGTTAAAGTCGGCGGCGAGTTATCTGACCACAAAGGCGTAAATTTGCCGAATATCTCATTGCCGATTTCCGCCTTAACCGAAAAAGACCGCAATGATTTGGAATTTGCCTTAAATCTTGGCGTTGATTGGGTCAGCTTATCATTTGTGCAAAAAGCGCAAGATGTTAAAGAGGCTAAAGAAATTGTTGCCGGCCGCGCTTTAATTATCTCTAAACTTGAAAAACCGAGCGCCATTACCGAGCTTGACGATATTGTTCAGCTTTCCGACGCTATTATGGTTGCCCGCGGCGATTTGGGCGTTGAATGCCCGATTCAAACCGTTCCGGTATTGCAAAAACGCATTTTGGCTTCATGCCGCAAATATGCAAAGCCGGTAATTGTGGCAACACAGATGTTAGAATCTATGATTAACGCTCCAATGCCGACCCGCGCTGAGGCTTCCGACGTTGCAACCGCGGTTTATGACGGCGCCGACACGGTTATGCTTTCAGCAGAAACCGCCGTTGGTAAATATCCGGCGGAAGCTGTCGGCATGATGCACAAAATTATTGAGCAGGTTGAGCAAGACCCGCACTTCAGCGATTGTATGTTAAAGTGTGAAAAAGAAATTTGCGAAAACGAGTCTAAAGGCATTACTTATGCCGCTAATGAGCTTGGCAAAGTTTTGCCGCACGTTGCCGCGATTGTTACCTACACTGCCTCAGGGTTCACCAGTTTTTCAATGGCGCGCGAGCGTCCTAATTTGCCGATTTTGGGCATAACCCCGAGCGTTGCGGTTGCCCGCCAGCTTGGCATTGTTTGGGGTGTACGCAGCTTTGTAAATACTGAAGTTTTCCAAAGCTTTGATTTAATGGAAGAAACCGCTATCCATTATGTTAAGCTCTGCGGTTACGGTAAATCAGGCGATTATATTATTTGCACCGCCGGTTTTCCGCTTGGACGCAAGGGAACAACCAATATGCTGCATACGGTTCGTATTCCGTAAAAACAGAAACATCAAAAAAGCCGCCATGTTAAAATGGCGGCTTTTGCTATCTGAAATTAAATAACCTGTTCGCGGGTTTTCTTTAACACAATTTTCGGAAAATCTTCCGCTACTTTACCCAAATGCCATGCGTTGCGGGCTAAAAATACAATCGCGCCGTCATGGTCGTGGGCAATATTCATTTGGTTGGCGTCCATAAACTTTTGCAGTTGGTCTTTATCATCACACTCAATCCAACGCGCGGTAAAGTATTGGGTAGGCTCAAACATAACCGGTATGTTAAATTCGGTGCGGATACGGTCGGCCATAACTTCAAACTGCAAAACGCCGACCGCGCCGACAATCCACTCTGAGCCGATAATCGGCTTAAACACGCTGGCGCCGCCCTCTTCGGCAATCTGCTGCAAAGCGTTGCCAAGATGTTTTGATTTAAGCGGATCAACCGCGCGGACTGATTTTAAGAGCTCCGGCGCAAAACTGGGAATACCGGTAAAGTGGAGCTTTTCGCCCTCGGTTAAAGTATCGCCGATGCGTAGCTGCCCGTGGTTCGGAATACCAATAATATCGCCCGCATAAGCGTCTTCGGCAAGTTCGCGCTCTTGCGCTAAAAACATAACCGGAGTCGGAACCTTAATCCCCTTGCCGGTGCGAACCTGAATTAAGTTCATGCCGCGCTTAAAGTGCCCCGAACAAATACGCATAAAGGCAATGCGGTCGCGGTGCTTGGGGTCCATATTGGCCTGAATTTTAAAAATAAAGCCGGTAACTTTGCCCTCAGAGGCATTAATAGTGCGTTCCGCCGCCGGTTGCGGGCGCGGGGAAGGGGCAAAATGATATAAGCCGTCCAAAATTTCGCGCACGCCGAAGTTATTAATCGCGCTGCCGAAAAACACCGGAGTGAGCGCGCCGGCTAAATATTGCTCCAGGTCAAATTTCGGGCACAGCTCGCGCACCATTTCAACGTCTTCGCGCAGTTTGTTGACCGCATGCGCCGGAAGCAAGGCGTCAAGCTTAGGGTCGTCAAGTCCTTTGCAGGTTTCAATCACGGTGTTTACTTGTGACTTGTCGCCGTTTTTATTCATTAAAATAAGCTGGTCGTTAATAATGTCATAGCAGCCTAAAAAGTCTTTGCCGCTGCCGATTGGCCAGCTGGCAGGAGTTACGTCAAGCGCTAAAGTTTTTTCAATGTCGTCAAGCAGCACAAACGGGTCAAGCCCCTCGCGGTCAAGTTTGTTGATAAAGGTTAAAATCGGGATATTACGCAAGCGGCAAACTTCAAACAGCTTTTTGGTTTGCGTTTCAATACCTTTGGCGGAATCAAGCACCATTACCGCCGAGTCAACCGCGGTCAGCACGCGGTAAGTATCTTCTGAAAAGTCTTCGTGCCCCGGAGTGTCCAAGAGGTTAAAAGTAATGTCTTTATACTCAAAAGTCATCACCGAAGAGGCAACCGAAATACCGCGTTCTTGCTCAACCTTCATCCAGTCGGAATGGGCGCGGCGGTTTTCACCGCGGGCTTTAACTGCTCCTGCTTGCACAATGGCGCCGCCGAACAACAGCAATTTTTCGGTCAAAGTGGTTTTACCGGCGTCCGGGTGTGAAATAATCGCAAATGTTTTGCGAGGATTAACTTTGTTTTCAGACATTTTTACATCTCGTTATGTTTAAGCTTATCAATTAATTGCGGGCATTTTATAAAATTTTATTTAACAATACAATACTTTTATAATTTTTCTTGATTTAAATAAAATTTTAGCTACTATGCAAGCAGAAAAATAAATCAACCGCGGGCGTGGTGAAATTGGTAGACACGCCAGACTTAGGATCTGGTGTCGCAAGATTTGTGGGTTCAAGTCCCTCCGCCCGCACCATTCGCTTGCGAATGGATTAACCAAAAGAGTGGAATAAATGAAAGTTACAGAAACAAAATCTAAGGGTTTGAACAGAGAATATCAGGCCGTAATTCCGGCAGCTGATTTTGAAAAAGAAATTGACGCCAAACTTGATACTTTGGCTAAAACCACCAAACTTCCGGGGTTCCGTCCGGGCAAAGCTCCTAAAGCTATGCTTAAACAAAAATACCGCGCGTCGGTTTTGGGCGAAGTTTTAGATGAAATGCTGCGTCAGGCTGCCGATTCTATTGTTAAAGACAATAAATTGCGTCCGGCAGTTATGCCTGAAATTAACTTAAAAGTTTTCAAAGACGGTCAGGATATTGAATTTGACGTTGTTGTTGAAGTGTTGCCTGAAATCAAACTCGGTGATTTTTCTAAAATTGAACTTGAAAAACTTACCGCTGAAGTTCCGGCCGAAGAAGTTGAAAAAGCTATCCGCTATGTTGCTGAAAGCCGCAAAGAAAATGTTAAAATCACTGAAGACCGCCCGACTAAAAAAGGCGACATTGCCGTTATTGATTTTGTCGGCTCGGTTGACGGCAACGAGTTTAACGGCGGCAAAGGCAATGCTTATCCGTTAGAGCTTGGTTCCGGCTCGTTTATTCCGGGCTTTGAAGACCAGCTTATCGGTAAAAATGCCGGTGACAAAGTTGATGTTAAGGTTACTTTCCCGAAAGAATACCACGCTAAAGATTTAGCCGGTAAAGATGCGGTTTTTGCCGTTGAAATTAAAGAAATCCGCGAACCGAAACCGGTTGTTATTGATGATGAATTTGCTAAATCTTTGGGCGAAACTGATTTAAATTCATTGCGTGCTAAAGTTGTTGAGCGCATTAAGGCCGACTATGAAATTGCTTCTAAAATGAAGTTAAAACGCGCCTTGCTTGACGTTTTGGATAAAGAATACAGCTTTGATGTTCCGCAAAAATTAACTGACGCCGAATATGACGGCATTGTTAAACAATATGAACAGGCTAAAAAATATAATCAGCTTGATGAATATGAAAAATCAAAAGATGAAAAAGATTTACTCGCTGAATATAAAGAAATTGCTTTACGCCGCGTAAAATTGGGCTTGTTGCTCTCTGAAGTCGGCATGAATGCCAAAATTAATATTGCTCCTGAAGACATTAATAAGGCTATTGCTGCGGAAGCCCGTAAATATCCTGGTCAGGAAAAGGCTGTGTTTGACTACTATTTGAAAAACAAAGAAGCGATTGAAGCCTTAAAAGCTCCGGTTTTTGAAGAAAAAATCGTTGATTACATTTTAGGTCAGGCTAAATTGAATGAAAAAGTTGTTCCGGTTGAAGAACTTTATTCATTTGATGAAAAAAAGCCGGCTAAAAAGTCAGAGGCTAAAGCCGGTAAAAAAGCGGCAAAATAAGGCTGAAATATAATAAAAGCGGTGCTTGCAAGCAAAAGTGCCGCTTTTGGTTTAAATGCTTTGTCTCAGCCTTATCAGCAATAAAATTTATTGACTTTTGTGCAAAATAAGGTTGATATATTAAGCGAACTGAAATAAACTGAACTGGTATTCAGGTATTAATTTAAAAATATACGAGGAAAAATTATGAAAATTACATTGACAGGCAAACAAGTTGATATTGGTGACAGATTGCGCAAGCATGTTGAAGAGGCTATTGAAAATTCAGTAACAAAGTATTTCAGCGCCCCGATTAGCTGCACGGTTGCTTTTTCTAAAGAAGGCGAAGATTTCAGCGCTGAAGTTACCGTTCACCCTGCAAAAAACATGGTGTTAAAAGGCTCCGGTATTGCCGGTGATCCTTATTCGGCATTTGATAGCGCTAATGAACATATTGCAACTCGTCTGCGCCGTAACAAAAACAAATTAAATGATCATAAAAGCAAAATCGGTTTGGCAGAGTTGGCTTATCAGGCAGTGTTACCATTGCATGAAACTGATGAAGAACTTGATGTTGATGTTGATGCTCCGATTACTATTGCCGAAACTGATGCCAACATTCCGGTTTGCACGGTTTCAGAAGCTGTTATGTATATGGATTTGGTGAACGAATGCGCCATTATGTTCCGTAACAGCTCTAACGGCCACATCAGCATGGTATATCGCCGTAAAGACGGCAATATCGGCTGGGTTGAACCGAAAGCAGATAAATAATTTAAGGATTGTAAATTAATGAAAATCTCTGATATTTTATCATTAAGCAATGTTTTGACCGATGTTAAAGCCGGTAGCAAACGTCAGCTGTTGCAACAGTTGGCAGAGGTTGCGGCAAACACGGTTAACGCAGATGCTCGTATGGTAACAGATTCGGTTTGGGAGCGTGAAAATTTGGGCTCAACCGGCTATGGTAACGGCACGGCTTTTCCGCATGCCCGCATAGACGGCATCAATAAAGTTGTAACGGTTTTTGCCCGTTTGGCTATGCCGATTGAATTTGACGCGGTTGACGGCAAACCGGTTGACCTGGTCTTTTTGCTGATTTCGCCTGAAAACAGCGGCGCCGACCATTTAACCGCTTTGGCGGCTTTGTCGCGAGTGCTGAAAGACCCAGATGTCTGTGAAAAATTACGGCACGCCCGCAGCAAAGATGAGATTTTCGCAATCTTAAACAATTAATATTAAGCCCCGAGTTTTTAAGTTCGGGGCTTAAATTTTATGCTTTATTATTTCCAAAGCAGAATCAAGCTGCAATTTTGGTCATCACATATATTACAAAGCTCTGAGATGTCATTTAATGTCAAGCTATTTATACATTTCTTATCATTTCCGCAGTAGCTGTCACCATGTGCGCGACCATAATAATCACAGCTGGAATCATCATTGCATTTTTGAGTTAGTAATTCATACAGATTAGCGGCGTTTTCTTTGGCAGCAATTACAATGTTGCGGCAAATTTCCGCGCCAAAAGATGCCTTTGGAAAAATAAATGCTATTGACCCGAAGTCATTTCGCACTCCATTTCCGTCTATAAGATTATTATAAAATACGCTTATTCTGGATTTAAACCATGAATCTTGAAGGGTTACATTACTGACATAATTAATACCGTCCGGGAGCAGATTCATTTTATATAAGAGCGTGCCGTAATAAGTGTAATCATCGGGCGTAAATTGCAGTTGCCCTTTCAGTTGCAACACATTATTAATTAGCATGTTAACCGCCTGAGCGTGCTGATTTAATTTATACTTCATCATTGCCTTGCTATATCCGGCAATAGCGCCGACGGAAAGCACGCCGATAATCGCTAAAACGCCAAGCATTTCCACCATGCTGCGCCCTGCACACAAGCTGTCACCGTCGGGCTTGAGCGGTGCGTCCTTCCCCATTCTGTCACCATCGGGCTTGAGCGATGCGTCCTTCCCCATTCTGTCATTATCGGGCTTGACCCGATAATCCAGGTTGAACAAAGAAGCAAATTTATTTGACCTGGACTTTCCGATCAAGTCGGAGAGTGACGGTGTGTGGTGTAAAAAGCGGCTAAAATATGTATACATGAGCTAAAATCCTCTCAAAAAGTTATTTTGAGAAGATTTTAGCTCGCGTTTTTTTTTTGCAATATTTACGAGTCTCTGCTGTGCATAAGTTGTATTTAAATCCGCATCTTAAAATTCCCAACCATGGAAGTGGCGCTATATAAATTCCCCTCTATGGAGGGGTGCCGAAGGCGGGGTGGTCATGCCACTATCTAACAACGCGCTAAATGTTTGTTTTTTATTGTTTTACACAAGTATCATTTTGTAATGCATATCCGTCATTACATTCCGTGCATCTTTTGTAACTGCTGTCAAACGGGCAGTAAATATAATGTGAGCAGTTCGCTGTGCTGGTTTTTGTATATCCTAACGTGGAGCAATCACCGGCGGCGTTCTCGTTCTGAGCGCATCCGCTGGCTGAGCTGTAATCATTTTCACAGGTCAGGGCAAAAACATTGGCGGAAGCGAATAAAGCCAAGGCTAAAACCGCTCCGAAAGAAAATTTAAACGTCATGGCGCAACTCCTTACATATTCATATAAACAATATTATAATCGTTTTTTATAAAATATGCAATAAAAATAGCAATTAATCAGGCTTGAAAGAAAATAAAAACGTCACAACGATCTTCTGAATTGCAGGAGGAGCAAAAATCATCAATTTCTTTTACTCCGGCATTGCGCAAAAGTTTGGTTTTGTTGCTTTCGCCTACGTCGGCTAAGTCACCGCGCAATACGCTTTGATCATACATACCGTTGTCGGCATTACTGTTAGCGGAGCGTAACTGCAAACTTGTAATATTGGCGGCGTTTTCTTTGGCGGCAATAATTACATTGCGGCATATCTCAATAGAACGGGTAGTGGCAACATTGCCTGTCCGCTCCATTCGCCATGACATATAATATTCATTGTGGTTATATTGAGAGTTGTGATAGTAGTATACTTGAATTTTATTTTTGAAAATATCTTCTATATATGGATTCTTAAATATCATACTGTCCGGAACAAGGTTAAGCTTATAAAATATTTCAGAAGTAAATTGTGTTCCGTTAAACGCGCGCGATAATTCCGGCCCGAGCTGAATAACATTATTAATCAGAGTATTAAAGCTTTCCGCATGCCTGTTAAGGCGATACTTGAACATTGCTTTGGAGTAACCGGCAATAGCACCAACCGACAGTACCCCGATAATTGCCAACACGCCGAGCATTTCCACCATAGATCTTCCGGATTGTGTATACATGAGCTAAAATCCTCTCAAAAAGTTAATTTTGAGAAGATTTTAGCTCGCGTTTTTTTTTTTGCAATATTTACGAGTCCATGCTGTGCATAAGTTGTATAACCGGTAACAAAAAATCCCCGTTTACAAATGCAAACGAGGATTTTTTGTTTTTGTACCTTAAAATTATTTGGCCAAAATATCCAACAATTTTTTGTTGGCGGCTTCAATAGACGTGTTGTCAAAAACAGCGACCTCACTGGCCAATCTGTCCAAAGCCTGTTCATAAATTTGGCGCTCGCTGTATGATTGTTCAGCCAAATTTTCATTGCGGTATAAATCGCGCACAACTTCGGCGATGGCAATCGGGTTGCCTGAGTTAATTTTATTTTCATACTCTTGCGCGCGGCGCGACCACATAATTTTTTTAACTTTGGCTTTGCCTTTTAATGTTGCTAAAGCGTCATCAATCGTAGAAGCTTCTGAAATTTTGCGCAAACCGACCTGTTCCACCTTTGAAACCGGAATTCGCAAAGTCATCTTATCTTTATCAAAATTAACAACTAACAACTCTAACTCACTACCGGCAATAGTCTGTTTTGACACATCAGAAACTTTGCCGACGCCATGGGTCGGGTATACAACATAATCTCCGGAATTGAATACCGGAGAAGGTACTTTTTTCGTACTCATATTATCTCCTTCAGGTGATTTTTCTTCAACAACAAACCGACTATACCACATTTTTTAGTCTAAATCCAGACTAAAAATTAAGATTTTTTAAATTTTTGTTACCGGAAACAAATTTGTTTGCCGTAAAGCCTCGCCGATAACCATTACCGCGGATACTGCCACATTAATGGAGCGGGCGTGCTCGTTCATCGGAATTAACAACCGCGCGTCGGCGGTGGCGTGCACTTCCGGCGGAACTCCGGCGCTCTCGCGTCCCATTAAAATAATGTCGTTGGCTAAAAACTTAAAATCAGTGTACGGCTCTGAGGCGTGTGTGGTCAACAGCACGATTCGTCCGTATTCATCAGGATGCTGCTCCCGATAAGCCAAAAAATCTTCCCAGCAGTTATGGCGGCGGTACTGCGCCATATTTAAATAATCCATACCGGCGCGGCGCATGGCTTTTTCATTAAATAAAAATCCGCACGGCTCAATAATATCAAGCGGCAAATCAAGGCACGCTCCCAAACGCAGGAGCGTGCCGGTATTTTGCGGAATATCAGGCTGAAACAATGCTAACCGCATATTTTTTGCCTTATTGCTGTTTGGCGTTTGCGTTTTGGCGCGCAAGGTATAAAGCGCCAAAATCAACCGGAGTGAGCATAAACGGAGGCAATCCGCCCTCAACCAAACACTGAGTTACCACATTGCGGGCAAACGGGAACAAAAGTCTCGGAATTTCAACCGCCAAAACCGGCTCAATATGTTCTGCCGGAACGTTTAAGGTAACAACCGCGGCGTATGAAAGTTCCAAAATAAACAATTTTTCGCCGTTAATATCGCCGTTTAGGGCAATATTTAAACAAACATTGTGGTTGTTATCCGTAAGTTTCTGCGACTGAACGCTCATTTCAACTTTAAGCTCCGGCTTTTGATTCATTTTCGCAAAAATTTCCGGCGCGTGCGGAATTTCAAGCGATAAATCTTTAATATATTGATTGTTAATCAAAATCGGCGGTTGCGCCATATTAGCTTCCGGCTTTTTTTCATCAGTCATGATTTTATCCTTAAAAAAACTGTTAAAACAAAAATTAATACCCATGTCATACAGTAAATTGTGCAAGTAGTCAAATATAATAGTTGATAATTGGGATAAAAGCCCCTATATTACACTTAGTTTTTTGAAAATGAGGGATAAATATGTCAGCTTATTTGGATATAATTTTTTTACTGATTGTCGCGGTAGTAATTTTTGCCCGCTTGCGTAATGTGCTTGGCACCAGACCTGAACAAAACAATGAAGTCAGGATAGTTTCGCATGAAGAATTTGAAAAAATTAAGCAAGAGGTTGAAAAAATAATCAATACTTCTGAATCTGTGGTTGAACAACCGACCGACCCCGCAAATCTGCAAGGGGTTGATAAAATTTTATATCAAATTCCTAACTTTAACCGCAAAGATTTTTGCGCCCGCTGTTCCAAAGTTTTTGAAATGGTGCTGGCTGCGTTTGCCTCGCGTGATGTAGAAACGCTCAAAATGCTGACCGGTAAAAAATTGTTTGACGGCTTTAAAAAAATTATCGGTGAACGCGCCGCCGAAGGCATTACCGCCGAAACCGATTTAATCAAAATTGATGATTTAACCATTGCCGATGCCAAAATTTCATCAAAAGGCATAGCAAGCATTGTGGTTAAATTTATCAGCGAGCAGATTAACCTGCTTAAAAATGCCGCTGGTGAAGTTATTGAAGGCGATGAAAATTTTGTGCAGCAAATTACCGATGTGTGGACTTTTGAAAAAGATATTAATTCCAACACTCCGGTATGGTTATTGGTTTCCACAAAGAAAAATTAATGAAAAAACTTGGTCTTTTATTGCTTGTTGCTTGCTTATCCGCCTGTTTTTTTGAGCGGCGCACTCCGCCGTCTGCCGTTATCGGGGCTGAAACGGGGATAGAACTGCAGCCGGTTTCATTTAGTCAGCTTAAAAATTTTCATCACGACAATTTGCAAGAGGCGATACCCGCCTTTGCCAAAAGCTGCGAGGCTATCGCCGCTCAGCCTGATATTTTGCAAAAATCGCAAATTAAAATCACTCCGGAAGATTATTTGCGCATATGCCGCAAATTTAGCAGTGCTGATATTACCACTGCCGCGCAAATGCGGGAGTTCGTGCAAGAAAATTTTCAGCCCTATTTGGTTTTGCAAAACTTGAATGCCGACGGCAGATTTACCTCCTATTATGAGGCGGAACTTAATGCTTCTCGCCAAAAACGCGGCAAGTATAAATACCCGATTTACGGTCGCCCGAATGATTTATTGGAAATTAACCTGCGTGATTTTGATAACACCTTGCCTGATAAACGCCTGCTCGGCAGAGTGCAA
Source organism: Lachnospiraceae bacterium (assembly GCA_963594125.1). Lineage (GTDB taxonomy): Bacteria > Pseudomonadota > Alphaproteobacteria > RF32 > CAG-239 > CAAFZY01. The sequence goes on along the minus strand of CAVBCV010000014.1, from coordinate 7,100 downwards.
AATAATAAAGTGATTCCTTATTACACCCGCGCTGAAATTGAGCGCGACGGGGTAAATGCTCCGGTTATTTTGTGGGGCGATGACGCGGTTGATATTTATTTAATGCAAATTCAGGGCTCGGCGGTCGCAATGCTTGATGACGGTAGCAGTGTGCGGATTCGTTATGCCGATAATAACGGGCATAATTTTGTCGGCATCGGCAGTATCTTGCTCAAAAAAGGTTTGCTTAAACCGGGCGAGGGATCAATGGATAAAATCCGCGACTGGTTAAAAGCCAATCCGCAAATGGCGCAAGTTAACATGGATGAAAATCCGCGCTTTATATTTCATCGCATTTCTGATGCCGATGGTCCGGTCGGAGCGCTTGGCGTTTCATTAACTGCCGGTCGTTCGCTGGCGGTTGACAACAGCTATATTCCGCTCGGCTCGCTGCTTTGGCTTGAAACAACGGCGCCTGATAATGAACCTTTACAAAAACTTATGCTGGCGCAAGACATTGGCGGAGCCATTAAAGGCGCGGTTCGCGGCGATTATTTTTGGGGACACGGCGAAGAAGCTTTGCTTTCAGCCGGTAAAATGAATGCGGCAGGGCGCTATTATATTTTAATTCCGCGCGGATCCGAGGTTAAAATTGGCAAATAATGAAATTAAAATCAGCGATGCCGATAATGAGGTATGGCAAGAGGCGGTAAAAAATATTGACCCGATGCCGCATAAATCGGTTGTCTCGCAGGCTAAACCTAAAACAGGTTTTAAGGCGGAGAGGGAACAAACCGTGCCGCTTAAAATTTATCATCATGAGTTAAAATTAGGCACGACCGCCGATATTGACGCTAACACTATGCGCCGTTTTAAGCGCGAAGAATTTGCGATAGAAGCATCGCTTGATTTGCATGGTTATACTGAAGACAGGGCTTACGATGCAGTCTGTAAATTTGTGACCAATGCTTATTTAGCGCGCAAACGCTGTATTTTGATTGTGACCGGCAAAGGACTTCAGCACCAAGATGAAGATGTGTTTGCGCCTAAAGGCGTGCTTAAAGACCGTGTTCCGCAATGGCTTTCGCAAGATAACTTAAAGCAGTTGATACTCTCTTATATTCACCCGTCGCCCAAGCTTGGCGGCAGCGGCGCGCTTTATATTTTGCTCCGCCGCCACCGTGATTAAGCTTAAACCTTGTACGGAATTTTAGAATAAATAAAGTTGCTAATGCAGTTGGGTAAAATGGCGCCAAGCCAAGCCGCCAAACGCATCGGCCATGGAAAAGCAATCAACCCGATGTTTTTGTTAATGCGGTCGGCAATAATTTCCGCCGCGTTTTCCGCTTCCATAAAAAACGGCATCGGGCAGGTGTTTTTATCAGTAATGCGGGAGCGCACAAACCCCGGACAAATTACATTAAGCTGAATATCTTCTTGCGAAAGCCGGAGGCGCATAGCCTCGCCGTAAGCTTTAACGCAGGCTTTGCTGGCGCTGTATGACGGGCAGCCCGCTAAGCCGTGGTATCCGGCGATTGAAGCGGTAATGGCAATAATCCGCGGCTTGTTTGTGTTTTTGCGCTGCCGATAAATTTCAATCGCGGGGGTTACCGTGTTTAAAACGCCGAAAATGTTGGTGTTAAAAGTGTTGTAAATATTTTCTTCCGTTTCGGCGCCGGTTGAAACTCCGGCATTGGCAAAAACCAAATTAAGCGGCGCGGCTGTATCGCATTTTTTTATCCATGCCGCGGTTTTTTCTTTGTCGGTAACATCTAAAACCGAAGAATGAACTTCCGCCCCGAGTTGGCGGCATTGTTTGGCAACCGAATTTAAGCGCTCCTTGTTGCGTCCGCAAATAAAAAGCACGGTTTGCGGCTGTTTAGCATAATATAAGGCCAGAGCCTCGCCGATTCCGGACGATGCGCCTGTGATTAAAATGTTTTTTATGTTTTTATCCATCATTTTTTCCTAGTAAAATATTAACCGGTTGTTATTATATTAAACAAAAACCATTAAAAAAGGAGAAATATTTTGCATCTTTCCAGTATGACAGGATTTACCCGTTGTCAAGGCAGTTTTAGCTATCAAAACCAAAATTACGCTTGGGTATGGGAAATTAAAAGCGTGAACGCCAAAGGGCTTGATGTTAAAACGCGCATACCGCAATGGATTTCGGGGTTAGATGACGAAGTTAAAAAACTTTGCGCCGCATGTTTTGCCCGCGGTACGGTTAATATATCGCTTGATATTAATGTTGACGGCGCGGAACCTGAAGTTACGGTCAATGCGGAGTTGCTTGCAGAGCTCACCGCTAAAGTTTCAGAGATTTATCTTGCCAAGCCGGAGCTGTTCGCAAAACCTAATCCGGCGGATTTGCTAAATATTTGCGGAGTGGTGACGGTTAAAGAAAATACTCCTGATGAAGAGGAAATTGCCGAACTTAAAGCCGCGTTGCTTGCAAGTTTTAAAACCGCGGCGGAAGCTTTGGCGCAAGATAGGCAGAATGAAGGCGCCAAAATTTATGACGCGTTGCAAAATATATTAACTCAAATTAAGCAAACCACCGATAAAGCCGCCGCTATTTATGCCGGTGTTAATGATAAAATCAGAGCCAAAATTGCAGCTCAGATTAATGAATTAGCCGCTGATGTAAATGTATCTGAGGATCGCTTGGGACAAGAGGCTTTGCGCCTGATTATGAAAGCTGATGTTAAAGAAGAGCTTGACCGCTTGTATGTGCATATTAAAACCGCGGGCGAGCTGCTTGCCGAATCTAATCCGGTCGGGCGTCGGCTTGACTTTTTATGCCAAGAGCTTAACCGCGAGTCCAACACATTATGCTCAAAGTCAATGGATATTGCGCAAACGCAATGCGGCATGGAGCTTAAAGCTCTGATAGAACAGTTTCGTGAACAGATTCAAAACGTGGAGTAATAGTAATGACTGATATTGTTGATGTTTTAAGAAAAACCCGCAAAGGCGCAATGTTTATTATTGAGGCGCCCTCCGGCACCGGTAAAAGCACGGTAATTAAAGAGCTGTTAAAGCGCGACCCTAATTTAAAGTTTTCGGTTTCGGTAACCACCCGCCAAAAGCGCGAGGGCGAGCAGGAAGGGGTTGATTATTACTATATTACTGATGAGCAGTATGATAAATTTCGCGCGGAAGACGCTTTTTACGAATGCGTTGATTCGCAATACGGTTCGCGTTACGGCACTTTGCGTTCAGAAGTTGACAGCTTTATTAACATCGGGCAAGACGTTATTTTTGATATGGACTGGATTGGCGCGCGCCAAATGCGCCAAAAAGCGCCTGATGATGTGGTAACCATTTATTTGCTGCCGCCTTCAATTAAAGAGGTTCGCCGCCGTTTGGAAAGCCGCGGCACCGATTCTAAAGAGGTAATAAACAAGCGTATGGCGTTAGTGCTTGATAAAATTAAGCATTGGCAAGAGTTTGACTACGTAATAGTAAATGTTAATGTTGAAGAAACAATTTGCAAAGTTCAACGCGTGATTTCCGGTGAGAGAATGAAGCGTGTTCGTCAAGCAGGCTTGCCGCCGTTTGTGGCTGAGCTTATGAAAGAGGCGGAAGAAGAAAAATAAGAGGTGCGTTATGGCAAACATTTATAATTCCGTGACTGAAATGGTCGGGCACACTCCATTGTTAAAGCTTAATCGCTTGGCGCAAAAGCATAAACTCAAAGCCGCAATTTTGGGCAAGTGCGAGGCGTATAATCCGGCGTTTTCAGTAAAAGACCGTCCGGCGCTGCAGATGCTTAACGCCATACCGGCTGAAAAAATTACACCGGAAACAATTTTTGTGGAGGCAACCTCCGGTAATATGGGCATCGGTTTGGCGGCAATGTGCGCGGCGAAAGGATATAAGCTGGTTATTTTAATGCCGGAGAATATGTCAAAAGAGCGGGTTAAACTTATGCGCTTTTTGGGAGCGGAAGTTATTTTAACTCCGGCGGAAGAGGGCATGACCGGAGCCGTTAAAAAGGCTGAAATGCTGGCAGAAAAAAACAAAAATGTAATTATGTTTAAGCAGTTTGAAAACCCGAACAATCCGCAAGCCCACACTTTTGGCACCGCTATGGAGCTGATTGAAGATACCGGCGGCAATATTGACGCTCTGGTTTGCGGAGTTGGAACTTCCGGTACTTTAAGCGGCATTACCGCAGCGCTTAAAACCTGCAATCCTGATTTGTATGTGGTTGCGGCAGAACCGGCGGAAAGTCAGGTTTTGGAAGGCGGCGAGGCGGGAGCTCATAAAATTCCCGGCATCGGCGCTAATTTTGTGCCGCCGCTATATAAGCCCGAACAAGTTAATGAAGTGATTGCGGTGCCGAGTGCGGACGCTTTTAATACCGCGCGTGAAGTTGCAACAACCGAGGGGCTGCTTATCGGCATTTCTGCCGGCGCGGCAGTATGGGCGGCTTTGCAGCTTGGCAAGCGTCATGAAATGCACGGTAAAAATATTGTGGTTGTTTTGCCCGATTCTATTGAAAGATATTTATCTTTGCCGTATTTTGATTAAAAACAACAAATAAAGGACGTTAATGAAGCTTAATTCAATATTGGGTCGTTACCTTTCAAAACAAATTATCGTGATTTTTCTGTTGGTATTGGTCACCATTATGGGAATCATCATGATGTTTGACGCTATTGAAGCCTTGCGCCGTATTTCCGGACGCGATGACGTTGGTATGAGCTATGTGGTAAAATATACGCTGACGCGTTTGCCGCAAACTACCGACAAAGTTTTACCGTTTGTGATGATGGTGGCGGCAATGATTATGTTTTGGAAGGTCAGCAAAAATAATGAATATGTTATTATCCGCGCCGCCGGAGTTTCGGTCTGGGGCTTTTTGGCTCCGGTTTTAACCGCGGTGTTTATTGTCGGCGTAATTAATGTTGCTTTAATTAACCCTATATCTTCCAAAATGTATGAACTGCATGAAACTATAAAATATCGCTTTGCCACCCGCAACCCGCAGGCAATGCTGTTTTCAAGCAAAGGTTTATGGATACGCGAGGCGGCGGCTGATGACAAGGTTTTGGTTATTCAGGCAAAGTCGTTAAGACAGGAAGAGGGCGAGCTGCTCTCAATGCGAGATGTCAGTATTTTGGAAATGGATCGTAATTCGCAAATTTTGCGGCGGGTTGAGGCTTTAGTCGGCGAGTTGAAAGATAACAAGTTTAAATTGCGCGGCGTAAAGGTTTTTGCAAGCGGTGAGGAAACTAAAAATCTTTCGGAAACCGAATATGACACCAGTATTGACCTGCAACGCATTAAAGAAAACTTTATTGACCCTGACGCCATTTCCGTTTGGGATTTACCGGCGACGATTAATTTTTATGAGTCGTCTGGCTTTTCGGCGCAACGCCACCGTATGCGTTATTTATCGCTGATTGCCTCGCCGTTTTTACTAATGGCGATGGCTCTGGTTGCGGCTATTTTTGCCCTTAAAGCTAACATGCGGCAAGGCGGCGTAATGTTTATGATTGTGGCGGGCATCACCACCGGATTTGTGGTTTATTTCAGCTCGCAATTGGTATATGCGTTCGGCATTAACGGTTATATTCCGGTGTGGTTTGCCGTATGGGCGCCAACCTTAGTGGTGGCGCTGTTAGGCGTTACGGTCATGCTGCATATTGAGGAAGATTAAGGCTCCGGATACAGCCAGGTTAACCATAAATAATATTCATTAAAATCTTCACCGCTATCGCCTTTGTCGGTACAAAACGAGTGTATCTCGCTCATCGTCATATTGCGTATACATTTTTTGTCAGAGTTGTTACAATAGTTATCGCCGTAAAAACGATTGCCGATTTCTTGCCCGCTTGCCGTACGGTTTTTAGAGCGGGCTATTACGCTCATATCAGCATGAAATTCTTTAACGGTTTTAATTAAGTTATAACAAATTTCCGTGCCGAATGAACTTTCCGGCACATAGTAAAAAATCCCCCATTCGTTTTGCGCTGAAGTATGATAAAAATATGATTGTGTGCCGAAAATATCTTTCATTAAGGTTGACCCGCCACCGACAAAGGTTGAAACCGAATCAGGCAGCAAGTTAAGCTTAGACAGTATGTCAGTATATATTTTCCATTCGTTTACTGCGGGCAGCTGTTTTGAAAGTTGTATGCAGTTGGCAAGCAGCATAGTGAGTCCTTCCGCTTGCTTGTTGAGCTTATATTTCATCATCGCTTTGGAGTAACCTGCAATCGCCCCAACCGATAAAACTCCGATAATCGCGAGCACCCCCAGCATCTCCACCATAGACCGACCAGCACATAAACTGTCACCATCGGGTTTGAGCGGTGCGTCCATCTCCTTTCTGTCACCATCGGGCTTGACCCGATGGTCCAGGTGGAACAAATTAGCTAATTGGTTTGACCTGGACACTCCGATCAAGTCGGAGAGTGACAAAGAAGAGGTAAACACCTCTCTTATACCGGAGTGTGACAGAGCATAGTGTAAAAAACGGCTAAAATATGTATACATAAGCCAAAATCCTCTCAAAAAAGTTATTTTGAGAAGATTTTAGCTCGCGTTTTTTTTTTGCAATATTTACGAGTCTGTGCTGTGTATAAGTTGTATTTAAATCCGCACCTTAAAATTCCACTCCTGAGGAGGGGTGGCGGCGTTCCGCCGCCGGGGTGGTGTAAACATTATATATAAAGAAATTAATCCTAAATGTTGTTATCGGAGATACCACATAAACTGGAAAATCCCTGCGCCACCTTTAGCGTGTTCAGCACAGAAATTATAAATATCATCTAAGGATAAGTTTTTCAAACATCTGTATTCGTGCATATATTCATCGGTGCAAAATTTATCGCCTACTATCATATAACCATGACTAGCGTCAGAGTTGGCTGTAGATGCATAAATTCCACCTATATTATCAGAATTTTCTTTAGCGACAGTTAAAATATTGTGGCAAATTGCCAGACTATCAGAAGAGTTTAATGATAGGAATGATGAACCATCTTCACGATATGAGGTTAAAGTTACCTCATTGTCATCTTTTTCAATATATGTATACCACTGTTGTCCGAAAATATCATACACATAGTTATTGTCATTTGATTTCACCATTTCAGTCGGGA
>CAVBCV010000013.1:0-32952 GCA_963594125.1 Lachnospiraceae bacterium | reverse complement strand
GAGAAGATTTTAGCTCGCGTTTTTTTTTTGCAATATTTACGAGTCCATGCTGTGTATAAGTTGTAAGACCACCCTGATGGCGGAATGCCGTCAACCTTTTTAGGGATGGGAATTATTATGGGTGTGTATGAGTTAAGTTGTTTGGTGGTTGGCGAGGTATTTTACGGAAATGATGCCGGGGATACTGAAGGCGGCGGCGATAATAAAAAACACCGGCCAGGAAACTAATTCTGCCAATAGTCCGCTTGTTGCCGAAAATACATCGCGCGCCAAGCTCATTAATGATGAAAGCAGCGCGTATTGGGTTGCAGTGTACAGAACGTTACATAATGACGATATGTAAGCAACGAAAGCAGTGGTTGCCATGCCTGATGAAAAGTTTTCAAGCGTGATGACCACGGTCAAAAGCGGCACATTATGTCCGGCAAGCGCTTGCAGACTGAATAGTAACGTGGTTAAGCCTTGAATAAATCCGCACAAATATAACCCTTTAAATAATCCGATTTTTTTGAGCAATACTCCGCCAAAAAGTCCGCCGGCAATAGTTGCCGCCATGCCATAAATTTTGATAACATACGCAATTTCGGCTTTGCTAAAGCCCATATCGTCATAAAACGGAAACGACATAGGGGCAAAATAAGCGTCGCTCATGCGGTAAATAAAAATCAGAAAAATGATTAGCGGCCAATGGCTGTGTTTGGTAAAATCTTGGAGCGGAGCTTTTACTGAGGCGGCAAAAAAATCTTTTATCCGCGCGCGAATCGGTTTATTAGAATCGGCGCTGTATTTAAAGCCGGTGTTTGGTTCTTTAACCAACAGCAAAGTGATAAAGCCGATGATAGAACCTGACGCCATAATCATATACACATTGTTCCAGCTCATAATGGCGGCGAGCCACAGAGCGCCTGCGCCGGAAAAGATCAAGCCGAGGCGGTAACCCAAAACAAATACCGCCGCGCCGGAGGCTTGTTCATCGGGGGCGTCTTTAAAGGTTTCAACCCGATAGGCGTCAAGAATAATATCAAGCGAGGCTGATGAAAAGCAAACCGCCGCCGCGCAAACCCAAATTAAACGGTGCTGATATTCCGGATTAACGGCGCTCATTGCCATAACCGCCAAAAAGAGCAGAATTTGCATTAAAAGCCCCCAACTGCGGCGGCGTCCTAAGCGCCAAAGCAGCGGAAGCTTTATTTTATCAAGTAACGGCGACCAAACCCATTTAAAAGCATACGGAATTTTAACGAGCGAAAAAGCGCCGATGGCGGCATAAGTCCAACCGGCCTCTTTGAGCCACAAACTTAAAGTGCTGAACACCAATAAAAACGGAAAACCGCTGGCAAAACCCAAAGCGGTTAAAGCCGCCATTTTGCGATTAAAATAAATTCGGTATATGTTTTTTAATTTGTTTATCATAGCGCAAATTAAAACACCGAATCGTTTAAATTAGGGTTAAAGCGGGCATTAAAAAAGCTCCGTTTAGGAGCTTAATTTTTAATATTCGGTAATGGCGTTGTTGTTTTTAACATACATATTTAAGTATTGCTGAATGTTTTGTTCCATGCGCATGTTAAATTCGTCAAACAACTTATAAACCATATCATTCCAGTATTTTTCTTTATCTTCAATGCCGGTGTCAATCGGCATGGTAAGCTCGCGCCATGCTTCAATAGAGGTTTGCGCCTGTGACTGCCCGTTTGCAGAGCTGATTTTTAACACAACCGACAAGGTGGCGCGGTATTTTAAGTTGTCTTTATAAAACAGCTGCGAGGCTTTTTCTTCGGTTTCAGTAACGCTGGCGTCTTTGATAATAAATTCTGCCACGCGGTTAGATGAAAAATCAGCCGCTTCTAAACGGTCATGCGCCCAGATGCGGGCGGTTTTTTCAATAGAAATCGGGAACAGATGTTCAACATTCGGGCGGGTGAAAGACGGGGTAAATTCAGAAATAACGTCAATTTTGCCGACCTGAAGTTCAATTTTCGGTTTGTTGTCAAAGCGGGGTTCGGTAAAGCGGCGCGGCTCAGCAACATCGGCTTGACCGGCGCAAGCGCTGATTAACAAAACGGCGGCTGCCGCAAAAATTTTATGTAATCTGTTCATTTTTCTAATCCGTTGTTTTTAGCTAAAAAGTTTGTCTTTAAGTTAAGATAAACTTTATTTAATACAAAATTTGCGCTTATGCAAGCACTTAATTAGTGTTTGAGCAATTCGTTTTTATCAAACACATATTTTTCGGAACAAAAACTGCAAGTGGCGGTGATTTTGCCGTCATCTTCCGCCATGGCGTTAATTTCTTCCGGCTTAAAAGCGCTTAAAGTGCTCAAAAGTTTTTCACGGCTGCAGCGGCACCCGAAAGAATAAGCTTTTTCGCGGCCGATTTGCAGGTTGCTGCTGTGAAACAGACGGTGCAAAATTTCAGGCGTGGATAAATCGGCGTTAAACATCTCGTCATCGGTTAAGCTGCTGACAAATACTTCCGCTTCGTTCCAAAGTTCTTTAACCTCATTTTCATCAATGGCTTGTTCATTGCCGCCTTTGAGCGGAATTTTTTGCATTAAAATACCGGCGGCTTGCCAGCTTTGACTTTCGCCCTCAGGGTGTTTTACAAAAAGTTTTAAGATGGTGTCAATTTGTTCTGACTGCTTAAAGTAGCGCAAAGCCAGTTCGGTTAAGGTTTTTCCTTGCAGGTCAACAACGCCTTGATAGGTTTCAGTTTCAGGTCCTTGGTCAATGGTAAACGCCATATAACCGCCGCCGACAAGGTGCGGAAGTTCCTCAATTATATCGTCGGTTTTGCGGAGTTTTTTAGCCTCAATCAGTTTTTGCTCGTCAAATTTGGCGCAAGCGCGGATTTTGCCATCAGAGGTAACATCGGCAACCAAAACCGAGACCGGTCCGTTGCCCTGAATTTGTAAGGTGAACAGCCCGTTATATTTTAAAGCATCGGCAAGCAAAACCGACAAAGCGGTGGTTTCAGCCAAAGCGGACGAAACATCTTGCGGGTAATTATGCTTGCCCAAAATGGTTTGCAGAACATCATTTAAGCGAACAACACGCCCCATAAAAGCGCCGTTGTTGGTGTAAAAAGATACACAAGTATCAAAATTTTTATTGGTCAATTTGTTAATCCTTTGTATTATACTTTCAGTTATGTGTAATCTAATGTAAAATGAAAGAGTTTTCAAGTGTCAGATTTTGAAGAACAGCCCCGCAAGCCGAAAGCCTTGCGCAAAATTACCAAGCAAAGGCTTAAAAACATCGGTTTATATTATCTTAAACGTTTTGAATCGTCAGAGGATAATTTACGGCAGGTGCTGCGGCGGCGGGTAAATGATTATGCTTATCAGAATCCCGACTTTAACAAAGCGGAAGCGTATGGTTGGATAGAAGAGCTTTTGAGCGATTTTACCGGTTGGAAATATATTGACGATGAACGTTATACCGCGCTTAAAGTGCGTGATTATTTAAATGCCGGAAAGCCGGAGCGCTATATTAAAACTAAGCTCAAGCAAAAAGGGATTGATGAAAATACGATTGACGAAGTGTTAAGCGGGCAGGAGTATGACCCCAAAGAAATGGCGCTTAAACTCGCTAAAAAGAAAAAAATCGGTCCGTTCCGTCCTGATGAAGAAAGCCGCAAACTTAACCGGCAAAAAGATATGGGCACATTAATCCGCGCCGGATTTGACTATGATGTGGCGGCAGAGGTTTTGGGCGAGGAACTGTTTGGCGGAGAAGATTAATGGATAAAATGACCGCGGCATTTTTTGAGTTTGTGTTTGACCGGCAATCGGTTTGGCACAAACGTAAGGCTTTAGGGCTGTCCGCACCGTGGACAGATGATAAAGTTTTGCAAAATTTCAGGTTTTGCAACGTGTATCGCGAGCTTGACGGCGGAACGCTTGCCATCAGCAAGTATTTGGCGCAGCCGCTGCCGGCGGAACAAAAGTTGTTTAATATTATTGCGTACCGCTTTTTTAACCGACGCGATACGATTGAAAATTTGTTCGGCGGGTTGCTTTCAGAGCAAAATTTTGACTTTAAGGCTTTGGAACAGCGGTTTGACGCCAAAAAAGAAGAAGGCAACATTTTTTCAAACGCGTATTTGATTACGGCGCACGCCTATAATCCTGATTATCGCCCGCAAGATAAGCACGTGCAAATTTTGCTGATGCTGAATGATTTGCGCTTTAAGCTCAAAGATATAATCAACAATTTGCGCGAATCGGCGCCGCAAGATGGAATTAAAATTGTGGCGGATGCAGTGCCTATGGCGGGACCGTTTTTAGCGGGGCAGATTTTGCTGGACGCAACATACGCTAAAAACATTGTGCCCTATACCGCGAATGATTTTTTAATTGTGGGTCCGGGGGCGCGTTGGGGGCTTAACATAATTTGCGGGCGCACGCTTAATAAAAAAGAGGCGGACGCGGAATGCCGAAAGTTATGGCAAATGCAGCCGCAGGCGTTTGCAGAGCTTAAACAAACAACCGGAAAAGATTGGAACGAGGTCAGATGGCAAAACGAATCGTATTGCGGCGGCAAGTATTTATGTTTGCACGACGTGCAAAACAGCTTGTGCGAATTTAGAAAATATTGGCGTTTAAAGCAGGGTGAAAACGCTAAAAGGCGATATTTTAAGCCGACTGATTAAGTTTTTGGCGAGTTGCGAAAGTGCGCGTGCGTAATGGCGATGGCTAACGCGTCAGACGAATCGTTGTTTTTTGGTTTGCAGCCGGGGAGCAAAATTTTAACCATGGTCTCAACTTGGTCTTTGGCGGCGCGTCCTACTCCGACCGTGGCTTTTTTAACTTTGTTAGGTTCGTATTCATAAAGCGGAATGCTATAAGTTCCGGGGGCGAGCACCACCACGCCGCGCGCCATGCTTAATTTGATGGTGGAGTTAGGGTTAGAGTTTAAGAAAATTACCTCAATGGAGGCTTCATCAGGTTTATAAGTTTCAATAACCTCGCAAACAGCGCGATACAAATGGTCAAGGCGCTGCTCAATCGGCAGTTTGGGGTCAGTTGGAATAAAACCGTCCGCGATATAACGCAGACGGTTGTTTTCCGTTTCAATAACGCCCCAACCGGTAGATGAAAGGCTGGGGTCAAGACCTAAAATTTTTACCAAAACTTATTACTCTTTTGCAAGTTCTGCCAAAACTGAATCGGCGATTTCAGCATTGTGGTAAACGTGCTGAACATCGTCATCTTCTTCTAAGGCGTCAATAAACTCTAAAAACTTTTGCGCGGTTTCGGCATCGTTAATTTCAGATTTAACGGTTGGTTTCCAGTCAAGACGGGAAACAGACGGGGTGCCGAATTGCTTTTCAAGAGCTTCAGTAACAATAGCCAAATCATCAGGCAAAGTTTCAATTTCATGATATTCATCATCTGAAACAACGTCGTTGGCGCCAGCTTCAAGAGCGGCTTCAAACATTTTGTCAGCTTCAGCGGCTGATGCCGGATATTGAATGTGACCGATGCGTTCAAAGTTAAAAGTAACGGAACCGCTTTCACCCATGGCGCCGCCGCGTTTACCGAAAATGGTGCGGACGTTGCCAGCTGTGCGGTTTTTGTTATCGGTTAAAGCTTCAACAATAACCGCGGCTTTGTTGGGGGCAAAACCTTCATAACGCATGGTAACAAAATCTGCGCCGCCTGCGGTTTGAGTAGCTTTGGCAATAGCGCGTTCAATGTTATCTTTAGGCATACTTTCAGCGCGGGCAGCCTGAATGGCTAATCTTAAACGCGGGTTTTTATCAGGCTCGGGCAAGCCGCTTTTGGCGGCAACGGTAATTTCACGAGCGAGTTTAGCAAAAACGCGGGCTTTTTTGGCATCTTGCGCGCCTTTGCGGTACATAATGTTTTTAAATTGGGAATGTCCGGACATTATTATCTCCTTTAATCTTCATAACTAATTGTAAAGTGCTTATAACGCAAGCCGCGTTTTCAGGCAATATCTTTTTTAAAAAATTTGCAAATTTTTATGAGTTTTTATGCCTCGCTACCGGCAAGCTCGCCTTTAAGGAGCAAAAACTCAGGCGTTTTGGCGCCGAAATTTTTATAGCGGTTCATTAAAGCAATGGCCTCTTCATCGGTTTTAGGAGTGGCGAAGCCTGATTTTTCTTTAACCGATTTGGAAGCTTTTTTAACTTCAGATACCGGTTCAGGCGCGGAAGCCTCATCTTCTTTGGTGCGGTCAACTTTAATTTCAGCCGGAGTTTTTAAGATTTTATCTAAAATATCCTGCGTTTCTTTGGAGCGGCGGTTGGTAAACACAATGTTTTGCTTATCAGCCGGGAGCAGGGCTAAAATTTTTTCAAGACTGGCGAGTTGGTGCTTCTTTTTGATTAAGTTAATATCGTCAACCACCAAAATGTTAACTGCGGAAAGGTCAATTTTATCTTCGGCGGCAATTTCAAGCAATAAATCAGGCGCGGCGATAATGACATTGGCCTCAGAATTAACATCATCACAGTTTTCAGACAAAGCTTGCTCGCTGAACTCATGATATTTGTTAAACACTGCCAAGCGGTCAGAAACTTTAACCGCCTGCGCCGAATCAGCGGTGATGATTAAAATGTTTTGCCCTTGCTTGCGCGATATAATATCAATCAGCGGAAAAACATACGAGCAAGTTTTGCCGCAGCGTCCGGGGGCGATGGTGAAAATGTCTTTGCCTTCTAAAATAGAGGGAATAACATCATTTTGAACGGTGGTTGGGCGGTTGATGCCCATTTCTTCAATAGCGCGGACAGTTTGTTCGCTTAAACCTAAATCTTTAAAAGTCATGGTATACCTTAAAATTATTGATTAAAATTAAGCTGATAGTATAACTTTTGAGCTTTAAGTCAAGGGCGATGTGATAAAAATTAAACAAATTAAAGGTTTTTTAATAAAGATGCGGATATGCTCTGCGGTGAATGTACTGTATGGTCTTTCTTTTAATTGAGATATATATCTTTAACTTATGACTAAAGATAGGCTTGTTTGAGGGGCTGAATTGCAGTATAGTTTAACTTGTAAACAAGAATATTTTTTAGGGGAAAATATTATGAAACACATTAATGAAAACGGTCGTTCCATGGTTGAAATGCTCGGCGTGCTCGCAATTATCGGCGTTTTGTCGGTTGGTGGTATTGCCGGTTATTCAAAAGCTATGAACAAATATAAAATCAACAAAACCACTGATCAGGTTTCAATGCTCGTTGCTAACCTCCGTACCTTGTTCTCATCACAGGGTGACTACAAAGGTTTGAACAATGGTCAGGCTATTAAATTCGGCGTTGTACCGAATGATATGTATGCTAACGCATCAAACAACACCTATGCTTCAAACTATGATATTAAAAACGCTTTCGGCGGCGCTGTAAAAATTGTATCAGATGCAGCAAGATCAGCCGGTGACTCCGGTCATGAAGCTTTCGTTATTTCATACGAAGGTTTGCCGTCAGAAGCTTGCGTTACCATTGCAACCGGTGACTGGGGTTCCGGTCAGGCATCAGGCTTGATTGCTATTGGTGCAGGTTCATCTGATGCTATTGTAACCAGCGTTAAAGCTATTAAAACTGATACCGGTGATACCGGCTTAGCTTCTTCTGCTGGTTCTGCAGTCGTTTCTCCGGGTGCTACCTCAGCTGCTAAAAAAGCTCCGATGACTGTTAGCGATGCGGTTAACGCTTGCAACGGTACCGGTTCTACCAACGTAGTTGCTTGGAAATACTACTAATCTTATAGGTTAGTGTTAATACACAAAACCAAAGGCTCTTGCTTAACGGCGGGAGCCTTTTTAATTTGCTTTGGTTGTCTGATTTGAGGTAAAATAAAACCGCTCAAAAGAGCGGTTTTATTGCTTTGGGTGTAAATTATTTATTATCTAAATCAAGCTTAATGTGTAATTCTTTAAGCTGTTTTTCCGTAACGGTGTTTGGCGCCTGCATCATTAAGTCTTGCGCTTTGCCGTTAAGCGGAAAGATAATAACATCACGGATAATCGGCTCGTCAAGCAGGAGCATAACCGTGCGGTCAATACCCGGAGCGCCGCCAGCGTGCGGAGGTGCGCCGTATTTAAAGGCGTTAATCATACCGCCGAACTTGTTATCAACCACGCTGTGGTCGTAACCGGCAATTTCAAACGCTTTGTACATAATTTCAGGCTTGTGGTTGCGAACCGCGCCGGAAGCAAGCTCAACGCCGTTGCATACCATATCATATTGATAAGCCAAAATTTCAAGAGGGTGCTTGTTTTGCAAAGCGTCCATACCGCCTTGCGGCATTGAGAACGGGTTGTGTGAAAATTCAATTTCGCCGGTTTCTTCATTTTCTTCATACATCGGAAAGTCAACAATCCAGCAGAGTTTGAATGAATTGTAATCAAACAGGCCTAACTCTTCGCCCATTTTGTTGCGTACTTTGCCGGCAAATTTATTTAATACTTTTTCAACGCCGCCCATAAATACAACTGCGTCGCCCTCGTTTACGCCGAATGTGGTTTTAAGTTCAGCCATTTTTTCAGCTGAAAAGTATTTGGCAATGCCTTTGGGACCGTTTGCGGAAAGAGCAACATAAGCAATGCCGCCCATGCTTTCAGCTTTGGCGTAAGCGTCAAGCTTGTCAAAGAACGAGCGCGGCTTGTCACCGGCTTGAGGCGCAACAATGGCGCGGATTTTTTCACCGGCGATAACTTTAGAATCGTAAACGCTGAAACCGGAGTTATAAAAGAACGAGGTTGCGTCTTGAATAACAAGCGGGTTGCGCAAGTCTGGCTTATCGGAGCCGTATTTTAACATTGATTCCTTAAACGGAATGCGGATAAACGGAGCCTGATCAACTTTTTTACCGCCGGAAAATTTGTTGAAAATGCCGCCCATGGTGTGTTCCAAAACTTTAAACACGTCTTCTTGCGTGGCAAAAGACATTTCCATATCAAGCTGATAAAATTCGCCTGGGCTGCGGTCAGCGCGAGGGTCTTCATCGCGGAAGCACGGCGCGATTTGAAAATAACGGTCAAAGCCCGAAACCATAAGCAGCTGCTTAAACTGCTGCGGAGCTTGCGGCAAAGCGTAAAACTTGCCGGGGTTGATACGCGACGGAACCAAAAAGTCACGCGCGCCCTCAGGCGATGAGGCGGTTAAAATCGGGGTTTGATATTCAGTAAAGCCTTGTTCGGTCATTAAGCGGCGCATTTCGGCAATAACCTTGGAGCGCAAAATAATGTTGTTATGAATATGCTCTTTGCGCAAGTCAAGAAAACGATATTTTAAGCGCAATTCTTCCGGAGCATCGTCTTCGCCGAAAACCTGAATCGGCAAAACATCGGCTTCAGAATATACGGTTAGTGACGATACTTTAACTTCAATATCGCCGGTAGGCATATTTTTGTTGACGCTTTCGCGGGCAACAACTTCGCCCTCAAAACCGACAACGCTTTCAACCCTGATATTTTCAATTTTTGTAAATAAATCGGAAGATGAATCCACCACACATTGGGTTAATCCGTAATGATCTCGTAAATCAACAAAGCACAGGTTGCCTAAGTTGCGTTTACGATGTATCCAGCCGGCGAGCTTAACTTTTTTGCCGACATCGGAACTGCGGAGTTCTCCGCAGGTGTGAGTGCGGTATTCGTTCATTTTTCCCTCAATAAATATATTAAAACAACTTTTTTAGTTGTAGAGCCGTTTTCAGATAAAAGCAACAATAAAATTAAAAAAATATTAAGCAATCGGCACTATCTTAAAAGGAGGGATATTTTAAGGAAAAATAATGCAAGTAATTGAAAATCAGGCAGAGCTTGAGAGCTTGTGCCAAGTGCTGAAGCAGCAAAAATTTGTTACCATAGATTCGGAATTTGTGCGCGAAAAAACGTATTTTTCAAAACTGTGTTTGCTGCAAGTGGGTTGGCTTGATGACGCCGCGATTATTGACCCGTTGGCAAAGGGGCTTAATTTGGAGCCGTTTTTTGCCATTATGCAGGATAAAAATATTTTAAAGGTTTTTCATTCCGGTCGGCAGGATATTGAAATTTTTTACAATTTAAGCGGAAAAATTCCGCAGCCGGTGTTTGATACGCAAATAGCCGCCATGGTGTGCGGGTTTGGCGCCTCAGTGAGTTACAGCACATTGGTGGCGGAAGTTACCAAAGTGGAGCTTGATAAGTCAAGCCGCTTGACCGACTGGAGCAAGCGTCCGCTTGAGGTTAAGCAGCTGGAATATGCCTTGCGCGACGTAACGTATTTGATTCCATGCTATTTGTATTTGGATAAATACTTAAAAGAACATAACCGCGAGGAGTGGATTAAAGAAGAGACCGCGGCTTTGTGCGATGAAGAAATTTACAAGCCCGACCCTGAAAACGCGTGGCTTAAAATCAGGCATTCGGTGCATAGCGCGCAGTTCTTGGCGGTTTTGAAAGAGTTGGCGGCATGGCGTGAGCGCAGAGCGGTTAAGTTTAACACTCCGCGGCACACTATCATGAAAGACGATATTTTAGCCAATGTGGCGGCGGTGGCGCCAAAAACGGAAGCAGATTTGTATAAGGTGCGCAATTTGCCGCAAGATGTGCAAAAAGGCAAGCTCGGGCGCGAGATTCTTGAGGTGGTTGGCAAGGCTTTGGATATGCCGTTCAGTTCCGAGCTGCAAAAAATTGACCGCGCGCGGCAGATTCATATTCCACCGGCGGCAAGCGCTTTAATTGAGGTGCTGAAACTTTTGCTTAAAATTAAAAGCGAGCAAGAGGGCGTGGTGGCGCATTTGATTGCTTCTGAGCAGGATTTGCGCGATATTGCCTGCGGTAACAACGATAAGACTAATCCGGCGCTGAAAGGTTGGCGATATGAGGTTTTCGGCAAAACGGCGTTGCTGTTCCGCAAAGGCAAAGCGAGCATCAAATATGATACCGGTATTAAGGATATTGTGATTTCGGAAGCGGTTGACTAAAAATTTATGTCAAATTTTTGTTGATTTTTGCAAAAAAATTCGCTACTGTGTAATCGGAAACCAAATTTTTTTTATATTATGAACAGTACTGTATTTGTATGCGCCATTGTTGCGCTGGTGATTATCGCCCTTGTGGTTACTATCCGTTACCGCGCTGAGCAGAAAGAGAAAGCCCAAAAGGAGCGCTTTGAGCAATACTACCACGACCCAATCAGAGAGCTGGTTGCAGCAACTGAGGACGCGAGCGTAGAAGATATTGATCAGAAAGGTGATGTGCTTCCGTCCGGTCGTCCGTTTCCGAGTGATGATTACTTGTATAACATCACGAGGGATGAGCTGGAAAGCTTCAGTTATGCCGATTTCGCGTGGCTTTACAACAGAGTATGGAAGAATTGGTACTCTGAGGAAAGCGATCGTGAGAGGCAGGATAAGTGGTGTTACATCTTGACACTCCTTAACGAGGCGTTTGAAAATCTCAGATAGCTTTAACGGATTAAGAAAAAGAAAATCCCTGATTGTTACCTCAGGTAACCTCAGGGATTTTTAACATGAAACTCTAAAAACACAAACAATATGAACCAAACAGTTAAAGTGGTGAACCCGCTGACCAGCCCTTCACCGTTCATTGTCCGCAAACTAAGCGAGCTGAACAAAATGGAAGAAAACCTGCCGCAGGCGCTTGCTATGCGGTTGGCAAAAAAGATTCGTCCGGTTATCTCCGGCGCTTCGGCTGATGAATTGAAGTTTTCAATCAAAGGCAAGCCGGAAGGCACCAAGTTTTGGGTGGCGGGCGGCGACATCTTTCATGGCAGCTACGCTAACCGCGTGGTACCGATTATGCCGGCGGAGCATTTGGAAAAAGTGACGGAAATTATCACTTATCACGGTTGCTCTTCTTGCGGGCGCGTGGTGCCGTCAGTGTATGAAGTGTTGTCGCAAATACCGGAAAGCCTCAGAAATGTGGTGACCGCGTTTGAGCTTTATGCCAACGTTAGTTCGTGGTCAGAAATTTACAATGCCGAGCTTGACCGCCATGTGCTCAACTGCATTTTGTACCGCGGCAATGTTCCGGCAAAAGTGGCAAAGAGGCAGATTTTCTGGTAATTGCCGCTGAAAAATTATTCCTCCCGATAGTTTGCGCTGTCGGGAGTTTTACTTTTAAATTAACCTAATGGTCAGATTAAAAAACTTCGCGCCGTATTTATATTGTTTGGTGCCTTGAGCTGATAGCTTAAAGGTTTGGTTAATTTGTTTGAAAGGAAACAATATGAAACAGAGTTATGATAATAAAAAATCGGGCGCCGCGTGGAAGACCGATAAAAAAGCGTCATCAGGCAAAGGCTGCGGTTGCGGCTGCAACAAAATGGACGATGATGACGATGAAGTAGTTGAAATTGAAACCGCGGAATGGACTTCAAAATAAAGCAATGTTCTGATTGCGCCCTAAAAAAGCCGGAAATTTACCGGCTTTTTTGTTTAAGTAAAGCTTTATTAAATATTTAATGCTTTAATATAGCCATAATTTGGCTGTAAAAATTGTTAAGGTGGGTGCAATGCTCAGAATTTTTTGCAAAAAAACGTTGTTTTTTGTTTTAAGTTATGCGTTGACAATGGCAACATTGGTCAGCACAACAGAGGCGTATATGCGCCCGCTTCCACCGGACGACTTCGGTTCAATGTACAGGATGGCGGCGCGCGGCGATGTTGTTTCATTGCATGAGGCGGTTAGCCGCGGATTAAATATAGACGCGGTAAATGATGATGGCGATACCGGCGTTTGTGTGGCGGTAAAACGGCGTGATGCCAAGGCTTATAACACATTCAGAGCGGCAGGGGCATCAGGCACTCCGCCTTGCCGGTGGCAAATTTCACATTGGGAGAGTTTTATTAATTCGGCGCCGGTGCAGGCCGGAGCTAATTGGCGCAGCACTGATTATACCATGCCGGTTTATACCAGCAGCGCTGAAAAATCTAATATGTGGGGATGGATTGGCGGCGCGGCTTTAATCGGTGGCGGCGCGGCGCTTGCTTTCAGCGGCGGCGGTGGCGGCGGCAGTGATGACAGCGACAATAGCGGCGGCGATGACCCAACACCTTCAACCTGCGACACAACGACTTATCCGATAACCGGCGGATGCCCGAGTAATGGCATGTGCTCCGCTTGTTCCGACAGTTCAGGAATGCACTATAAACTTAATTCTTGCAACAGCGGATACAGCATGAGCGCGGACGGGCTTTCATGTATGCAAGACCAAGTGCAGACTTGCGATACAACTCTTTATCCGATAACCGGCGGCTGCCCTGATAACGGGGTTTGCGGGGAATGTACCGATTTAACGGGCACGCATTATAAATTAAATTCATGCAATGACGGCTACACTATGGCGGAAGATGGAAAATCATGCGCGCAAAAGCAGCTTGAGCCTTGTGATACCGCGGTGTATACGATGAGTTCATGTCCGAATAACGCTTCTTGCGCTGATTGCACCGATTCAAACGGCAAGTATTACAAATTTAACGGCTGCAATGACGGTTATTTTGTAGGCTCAGACGGAAAATCATGCGTAGAAAGACCGGAAGGTGCAACTTGCGATGTCTCAGTTTATAAATTGACCGTTTGTCCGGTGGGCGCAGCTTGTTCGCCGTGTACGGATACGACCGGAACTTATTATCATTTTACGGGGTGTTTGGGCGGATATACTCAAAAATCAGGTGAAGAAGCGTGTGTGAAAATTACGGAAAGTTCAGATTCTGACGTTGCTAATGATAAAGTTTTGGCAGTTGACGAAAACAATAAAGTCAGTGACGGCGATACAAAAATTATTGGGTTTGCAAATGCGGATAATCCGTCATCGCGCTTGTTTAACGCCAAAACGCAAGACGCTTCCATAACGATTGACGCAGTTAATGATAAAGACACGTTCAAAGACCATATTTTGGTCGGGTTAGGCACGCCTGATGCAAGCAATGCGCAGGTGGTAAACGCTTATAACGGTAAAACCGGCGATATTGTCATTAATAGCTATTATAGTTCATATGATATATACGGTATATTAGGTAAAGGCACTTTATATAATGCGCTGAACGGAATCGGTAATATTGTTATTACCTCACAGGGAAAACAGTTTAACAGCGGCGCACAAATCAGCGGTATGGCTTCAGGTTCAGACAGTTACTTGTATAATGCGTTCGGCGGCAGCGGAAAAATTACCATTAATGCGGAAGCCGGTAATATTAATGGTATGAAAGGGGTTAATTTAATTAACGCTTATAACGGCGGCACCGGTGAAATTAATTTAACTGCCAAACAAGGTTTTATTCGGGGTATGGCTTTAAGTTCAGGCAGCGGCGGGCTGGTTGCTAATGCTTATTCAGATAATGGTTCAGAAACAACCGGCACAATTACCATTAATAATCTTAATAATATTGAGGCGATAGGTATCGGCGGCGGTAAAAGCTCGTCCGGCGCGAATTTAATTTATGATAATATGCTGATATATAATGCGTATGGCAAAAACAGCACCGGTAAAATTATAATTAACGGGGTTGGCATCGGTATTGCGGCAGATTATGAAAATAATCGGGTTTATAACGGAGCCAACGGCGGTTACGGCTATATTGAAATTAGTGATGACAGCGGATTTTCAGATTCTTATACAGGTGATATTGGCGGAATCTTTTTATATAATGACAGTAGTTACGGGTATAATGGTAGCAGCGGCGGCACCGGTGAAATTAAAATCTCGCTTGCAAGAAGTGTGTATGGCAGCAACACTGTATACGGAGTATACGGGGCGGTAGATAATGGTTCGCCGGACGGAGGCAAAGGCATAATAGATATTGATGTTACAGGGTATGATGCGGTTGGCGTGTATGGCGGCGGCAACTACAAAGATTCAAGTATTAAAGTTGTGAGCAAAAACGGAACGGTAAAAGGTATAAGCAATGTGCGTCCGGGGCAGGATGATGATTCGGCAGAGACGAAAGAAACGTTTGCCAGCTCTTATATTAACCACAACAATGGTACGGTTACGGTGGAAGCAAACGGGACAAGCGCAACCGGATACGGTATTTACTCAAAAGGGGTTGACGCGGTTAATGATGTTTTGGGTAAAATCAGTGTTTCAAGCGCACAATCAGCGTATGGCATTTATAATGACGGCAATATATATAATAAAGGCACAATTACTGTTTCGGGTAAAGGCGCCGCAATGGGTTTATATCTTGCCGGTAAAGGAACGGTTACTAATGAGGGAGTAATTGAAGTAATCGGGGATGGTGAATCTGGCGGAATATACGGAGGAAAATATGGTAATGAAGTAGGCAGATACGGCATATATGCTCCGGGGGGAGATTCAGATGTTTCAATAATTAATAAAGGCACGATAAAGCTGACTAATACCGTTGCCGGCACGGCGATTAAAGCTCAGGAACAGTCAGGTGAATATGATTATAATGTTTCGCAAACTTTTGCCAATATTGATAATCAAGGCGATATTATTATGACCGGCAAAAATAATAACGGAATTTACGTATACAATTATTCAGGCGATGGGTCGCTTAAAAACAGCGGAACGATCAGTATCAGCGGCACGGTTGACGATAGCAGCTTTGGTTTGGCGTATAACTCTGCGGCAGCTGATGACAGCACTGTTTTTGACAATAGCGGCGATATTAAAATGGATTTATCAGATAATATTGGAACCGCAATCGGACTGCGTTTCAGTAGTACGCAAAACTTTAGTAATTCCGGTAATATAGAAATTAAATCGGATACCGTAAGCGAGCTTAAAGATTCAACCGGAGGAAAAGCGGTCGGAATTTATGTCAGCCGCAGCAATGATGTGGATGAAAATGTTAATACCGGTAATATTACCATGAGCGGAACTTCACAAAAAAGAGGAATTTGGGTTGAAGATATGGCGCTTATTAATAAAGGCAATATTAAAATCACCTCAAGTGAGGATGAATACAATTATGGTTTGTATGTAAACAACGGTGAAGTGCGCCAATATGGTGATATTGATATGGTTGGCGGAACCAGCGCTTATGCTATTTTTGCAAATACGAGTAAAGTTTATATTATGGATGGCGCAAATATAAACGGCAATATTTTTATTTTTTCAAACACTGGCGAATCTATCGGCTATAATTCGGGAATTATAAACGGAAATGTTTTATTGTCGCATGGGGCACAGTTTGGTGTTCCGCGGATGTTCAACTATAATAAGATTATCGGTAATGTGACCGGTTCGGGTTATTTAACCAATGCCAAAAACGGATATATTAAAGGCGATATGTCAAATGTGTACTCGTTTATCAATGGCGGTTTATGGGAAGGCGAAAACGGTAATTTTTATAATATCAGCAATATAGGCGAGATTAATCTCAGCAAACAAAATGCTAAACAGTCAGTGCTTTCGGTTACGGAGACTTTTAATAACGAGGGTTCGGTTAATCTGAATAATGTGTATATAAATTTTGGGCGCAATGGTTCTGATACAAAAAATTCAGGCACGATGGAGCTGACCTCAACATCTGACGATGTAATGGCGGCTTGGGCGGCATTCGGTAATTTCTTTAATTCAGGCAGAATCGCCGCAATATCGGGTAATGCTGAGGCGTATGGTATTTTGTCATACGCTGACGGAGGCATGGTTGCGACTAATGAAGAAGGCGGAAATATTATAGTTTCAGCCAAAGGCGGCGACGCATACGGTATTTACGGTAAAGACGCTGCGATTACCAATAGCGGAAGCATAACCGTTTCATCAGAAAGCGGCACGGCATACGGAATTTACGCCGAGGGCGGCTCTGTTGAAAACAGCGGCACAATTAATGTTAAAGGTACGGAAGGGAAAATTTACGGCATATATGCAACCGATAATGCCACAGTTACTAATACTGGCACAATTATTTTGAACGGCGCTGCCTGCGAAGGCGATTGCAGCGGTAATTATATTAAGCTTGACGATTCCTCAACTTTAAGCAATGCTTCATTAATTGCCGCCAGCGGTTTGCTTGATTTAGACGCGATGGGCGGAAGAATTATGCTTGCAGAGGGCGGGCAGTTTGCCGCGGATGAGCTTTCGGGCAGGTTGTTAGTGTCATCAGATATTACGGCTAAAGGGTTTGAAAATGAATATACCGCTAAGCGGGCGATTGATTCCGCGGACGTATCGGGGCTTAATTTACAGTCGCAATCGGCGTTGTTTGACGCCAAGTTGGCGGAAAACGGCAGCGATGTGACCTTAACCATGAAGTCATTTGACGAGGTGGTGAACAACAAGTCTTTGGCGGCGTTTTTGGCGCAAAATTACCGCGAGCAGAATGGCGAAAGCCTGTTTAATAACTTTAAATCGGCGGAAACCGTTGCATCGCTTAACAGGAGTCTGAACAATTTTGCCGGTCAGGATTTGTTCTCACGCATGGCGTTTGAAGATTTTACCATGCTCCGCGAACTTAATCACGAGATGAACGAGCAGATGTTCAGCGGCAATAAAAACGAGTATTTCAGCATCAGCGGAAACACCGCCCCGTTTGCGTTTGAGGGCAATAACGGCTCAAACAGCAAGTGGTCGCTCACCGGTAAAAAATCCGGCGATACCACCTACGCTTTGGGCTTTGCCTTTACCGATGTTTACAGCAATGGCGCTGATAATCAAAACCGCCGCGCGGATCGTATGTTTAACATAAGCGCGCCGGTTGGTTACAAGCTCGGCGGCTTAAACATGGTCAGCACGCCGCGGTTCGGTTACGCTTATGGCACCTATAACCGCAAAGGCTTTAACAATCGTGACTATAAAGGCACGCTCAGCAAGCAGATGTTCGGCTTTATGAACGAGGCGCGATTGCCGTTTAAGGCGGCGGGTTGGACGTTGGCTCCATCGGCGGAATTGAATTTAGTAAATTATCGCACGGAAGGCGCGGAAGCGGATAATCTGCCGTATGCTTTGCGGATAAAAGAGCAGAATAATTACTCTTTGGAGGCAGGGCTCGGGCTGCATGCCGGCAAGCAGGTAAACTTTGATGAGCAAAGCGCATTAAGCTTTAACCTGAGCGCGACGGTATATCATGAGTTTGGCAATCCGTATGAAACCAAAGTGATGGTAAACGACATGAGCGGAAGCTTTGCGGTAAAAGATGAAAACAGAGGCGCTAACCGCGCGGCATTGCGCTCCGGTTTTGAGTTTACTCGCGGCAGCGCAAAATTAAGCGGCAGCCTGATGTCGTATCTTGACCGCTCGCTTAACTCCAAAGCCTTAATTGACCTCAAATACGCGTTTTAAGAGGTAAGTTGTTTATATGTTGTAAGTTTGTGCTTGCAAATTAAGCGGATTGTCTTATATTTTTGCATAGTTAATTTTAATTGTTTAAGGAGAAAACTATGCCTTTAATTTCTATGCGTCAGATTCTTGACCATGCCGCTGAAAACGGATACGGTGTTCCGGCATTTAACGTAAATGATATGGAACAGATTATTGCTGTTTTGCAGGCCGCCCGCAAAGTTAATGCGCCGGTTATTTTGCAAACTTCAACCGGCGCTCGTAAATTTGCCGGTGATCCGATGTTGCGCCACATGGTTGCCGCCGGACTTGAAATGTTTCCGGAATTGCCGATTTGTTTACATCAAGATCACGGCGCTTCGGTTAATATTTGCCAATCCGCGATTGTTAACGGTTATTCATCAGTAATGATGGACGGTTCATTGGAAGCTGACGGCAAAACCCCGTCTTCATACGAATATAATGTTCATGTTACCAAAGAAGTTGTTGCCCGCGCGCACGCTGTCGGCGCTTCAGTTGAAGGCGAACTCGGTGTTATCGGCTCATTAGAGACCGGTAAAGGCGATAAAGAAGACGGTCATGGCGCTGAAGGCGTGATTGACCGCAAACGTTTGGTTACCGATCCGGACGAGGCCGCCCGCTTTGTGGCTGAAACCAATGTTGACGCTTTGGCGGTTGCTGTCGGAACTTCACACGGCGCATATAAATTTACCCGTAAACCGGACGGTGATATTTTGGCGATTGACGTTATTGAAAAAATTCATAAAAAATTGCCGAATACCCACATGGTTATGCACGGCTCATCTTCAGTTCCGCAAGAATTGCAAGATTTGATTAACGCATATGGCGGCGCCATTCCGCAGACTTACGGTGTTCCGGTTGAAGAAATTGTCCGCGGTATTAAGTCCGGCGTTCGTAAAGTTAACGTTGATACTGACTGCCGTATGGCGATTACCGGAGCTATCCGCCGCGTATTTATTGAGAATCCGAAAGAATTTGATCCTCGTAAATATTTGAAACCGGCGATTGAAGAAATGCAAAAAGTTTGCGAAGCCCGCTATATTGCATTCGGTGCTGCCGGACATGCCGATAAAATTAAAGTTGTTCCGTTGTCTGAAATGGCTAAACGCTATTAAATAACGGGGCTTTGGCACTTAAAAACCGCGGATGAAATATTCCGCGGTTTTTGGATTTTAAAAGTATATAATCAGAGATACCATATAAAAGCGAGTGCCGCCATTCCACTTTTTTCATATTCGGCGCAGAGAGTATAAATATCATCTAAGGTTAAGTTTTTCAAACAATCATCATTCTGGTCGTCACAATTTTTACCCACTATATAAGCGGCAGCGTCGGCAGTTTCTATTGTAATTCCAGATATATTATCAGAATTTTCTTTGGCGATGGTAAAAGTATTTTGACATATTGCCAGACTATCTGTTGAGAATAAAAATGATGAGCCGGCCATATGGAAAGAAGCTAAATATATAAAAGGGCGGGAACCATTATCGCCTTTGTTAACTTGCCATCCTTGTCCGAAGATATCATACACATAGTAATTATCGTTTGCTTTTACCATTTCAGTCGGAATTTCACCCATTTTTATAAAGATAGGGGTTAAATTAGTTTCTTTGACATTATCAAAACTGTGCTCATTGCGAGCAATGGCATTGACAACTTGGTTCATTTGCTCAGTGTGTTTGTTGAGCTTGTACTTAAACATCGCTTTAGAATATCCCGCAATCGCACCAACGCTAAGCACGCCTATGATTGCGAGCACGCCAAGCATCTCAACCATAGAGCGACCGGCGCTCGCGTCTAGCGGGCACCTACTTGTAACTTTTTTTCTTATGTAACTATTTGTACACCGCGAAAAAAAGTTACTGCGTATCTGCCTCACTATCCGCAAGCTTAGATTATTTATATTAGTCATGAGTTAAAATCCTTTCAAATTGTTGCATTTGAAAAGATTTTAGCTCGCGTTTTTTTTGCAATATTTACGAGTCCACGCTGTGCATAAGTTGTAAGACCACCCCGCCTTGGAAGTGGAATTGTTTAGAGTGTTTGTATCAGGGATAAGGTTTCTTCTTGACTTTTAACTAAAAAGGCTCTTCCGCCTAATTGTGTAAAAATAGCGCAATTTTCCTCAGAGTTATCTAATAGCACTGATTTTGTTATATCAAATTTGTGCATATCGCATACTTTTTTAAATAATCCGCCGGAAGGTATATCGTCTTTTAAAACGCCGAAATCACATGAATTAAAAATGAAAGAAAAATATTTTTCAAGTTGAAGCACCGGTTTGGTGAAGCGGTTAAAACAATCCATATTATCAGTAATCAATATGGTGGTATTATTTTTGCCTAAATCGGATATAGCCTGTAAAAGTTTAGGCGATATTTACATATTTTGGCAGTCTTTGACTAATATGTTATAAATTAAATCGTAATTTAAACCGGTGTTTTTAGCAATTAGGGCGGCAATATCTTCCGATGAAAGCTTTCCTCGCATCCAATTTTCAATTAATTGCACGTTGTTTTGAAATAAAAATTTGGTGATGGCTTTATTTGCCTCTTGAGGAGCAGACCGCCAAAAATAATCAAAACAAATAGTCCCGTCAAAATCTATGAAGATATTTTTCTTGTTCATGCTGTAATAATTACCGTTTACTAATCTGTATCTTTAGAAGATAGACTATATAACCGCATTATACTTTGTCAATAGAGCTTGGTATAATAAGGTTATATTTTTGAAATACTGCTCATTAAGTTGATTAAATTCTTGCGTAAGGATAAAAAATAAGTATGTTAATATACAAGAGGATAGATAATGAGCAATTTGTATCATAATGTTTTGGTATTAACCGGCGCCGGAATTTCGGCAGAATCGGGGTTGGCAACTTTCAGAAGCAGCAACGGGCTGTGGAATAATCATAAAGTTGAAGATGTGGCAACAATAGAAGCGTTTGCAAAAAATCCGGAATATGTGCACGATTTTTATAATGAAATGAAGCCGGAGCTTTTGGCGACAAAACCAAATGCGGCGCATTTGGCGTTGGCGGAATTGGAGCAAAAGTATAATGGCAATGTTAATATTGTGACCCAAAATGTTGATACTTTGCATGAAAAAGCCGGAAGCAAAAAGGTTTATCATATCCACGGGCAAATTAATCAAGCGGTTTGTTTAAATTGCGGGCATATTTTAGAAACTTGGGGCGATGTTGATACGCAAACGATATGTCCTAACTGCGGAGTTGCCGGTATGATGAAGCCGAATATTGTGTTTTTTGGCGAATCTTTATTGTGTATGAATGAGGTTGAGCGCTTGCTTAATGAGTGCGATTTGTTTATTTCTGTCGGAACTTCAGGAGTGGTTTACCCTGCCGCCGGATTTGTTAAGGTGGCAAAGGCACATGGTGCGCGCACAGTAGAATTTAATTTAGAAGACACATCAAATAATTATTTGTTTGATGAACATATTTATGGTAAAAGCGGGCAGACTTTGCCGGAATTTGTAAAACAATTACTTGAAAATAATGAATGAGGTTGTAATGAAAACATTAAATACAGAAATTGAAAAGCGTAAAATAGGCATTAAGCTGTTGCTTAAAACCATTGTGTATGCGTTTGCCGTTTTCGGGGTGGTTTTTATTTTGATTTTGCTTGGAGTGTTAAGCATTATCAGCCCTCGTTCAAGAACGACGGTTATTCCGGATTCCGCGGTGTTGGAAATTAATTTTGACGATAATTACGCTGAACTCAGAAGTGATGATTTTTTTGCTGAGTTTGCCGATAAATCAGTATACTCGGTGTTTGATTTGGTGCGCGCTATTAATACGGCGGCCGATGATGACAGAATTAAAGCGATTGCCGCAACAGTTAATATGTCGCCTTTGGGTTTGGCGCAAATGCAAGATGTGGCGCAGGCAATAACTTATTTCAAAAGTAAAGGCAAAGAAGTTCATATATTTTCAAACAGCATGGGCTCATTCGGACAGGGCACTAAAGAATATTATTTGGCCTCGTTTTTTGATGAAATCTGGCTGCAATCCGGCGGTGACATCGGTATGACCGGCGTTAATATTGAAGTCCCGTTTTTTAAGGGAATTCTGAATAAAGTCGGGGTTGAACCGGAATTTTATACTCGCTACGAATATAAAACCGCGGTTGCCTCGCTTGTGAACAAAGGCTTTACTCCCGCTTATAAAGAAGAGCTGAGCAAACTTGGCGGTGGGCTGTTTAATCAGTTGGTTGAGGGGATTGCCGAAAATCGGCATTTGAGTATAGAAAGAGTTAAAAACTTAATTGATAAGGCACCGATTTTTGCAGGTGATGCCTTAGAGGCGGGATTGGTTGATAAAATCGGCTATAAGCAGGAAATGATTAGCTTTTTAGAGCGCCGCTATCAGGCTGAAAGATATTCAATTAATGACTATATGACAAATATTAATGATTATGAAAATGATGATATTCCGTTGGTCGGTATGTTGGTGGTAGAAGGCACTATTGACAGCGGCACCAGTACCAACGCTCCGATGCGTGAGGCAATGGTCGGCTCTGACACTGTGGTGGCGCAGCTAAAAGAATTGAGTAATTATAAAAATATTAAGGCTTTAATTGTGCGGATTAACAGCCCCGGCGGCAGTTATGTTGCTTCTGAGGAAATTTGGTATGCGTTAAATCGGTTTAAAAAATGGAAGAGCGTGCCGATTGTGGTTTCAATGGGCGATTATGCGGCTTCCGGCGGATATTTTGTGGCGATTGCCGGTGATTATATTGTGGCGGAACCGGCAACGATTACCGGTTCGGTCGGCGTTTTGGGCGGCAAAATGGTGCTTGGCGACTTATGGAAAAAGCTAGATATAAGCTGGGGTGAAATCAAATATGGTAAAAACTCCGGTATTTTGAGCGCTAATCATAAGTTCAGCGCTTCAGAAAAGGCTGTGTTTAACCGTTCGCTTGATAATGTTTACAAAGATTTTACCGGCAAAGTGGCAAAGGCTCGCAATTTAAGCGATGAGCAAATGGATAAGCTCGCCCGCGGCAGAGTTTGGCTGGGACAAGACGCAGTTAAAGTCGGCTTGATTGATGAATTGGGCGGGTTTGAAAAAGCGCTCCAAAAAGCCAAAGAGCTTGCCGGTATTAATCCGGGCGATACTTTCGGCATGATGTATTATCCGCGCCGTCCTAATCTGCAGGAAAAACTCAGCCGCTATTTGGAAAGCGGCGGCGGTTTGCCTGCTATGCAGATTATGGAAAAGAACGGCTTGCTGCCTGAAGAGGTTAACTTGTTGTTCAGGCTTAAACATGACGCGGTTTTGCCGCCGTTTAAGCTGACGATGTGAGTTTTAAACTTGAAAAATAAGTGAGGTGCTGTTACAACAGCAGAAGTTTTGTTTTATAAAGGTGAATATTATGGCAATAGATAGTCAAACGGTTAAAAGAATTGCCTTTTTATCAAGATTGAAAGTTGATGATGATAAAATTGAGGCAACCAAAGATGAATTTAATAAAATTTTAGATTGGGTTGAACAATTAAACGAGGTTGATACCGAATCGGTGGAGCCTTTGGTTTCAGTTAATGAAACAAAGCTAGTTTGCCGTGCGGACGTGGTTAATGACGGCAATAAAAAAGCAGAGGTACTTGCCAACGCGCCGATGAGCGAGTTCGGTTATTTTGCCGTTCCGAAAGTTGTGGAGTAAAAGTTATGGGTGAATTAACTGATTTGACCGTTGCCGAAGCTTTAGAGGCAATGAAGAACAAAAAAATAAGCGCCAAAGAATTAACTGAAGCTTATATTAAAAAAATGGAAGACGGGCGCAAATATAACGCCTATGTTTTGGAAACTCCGGAAGTTGCTTTAAAAGCGGCGGAGGTTGCCGATAAAAATTATGCCGCCGGTACGGTTCGCGCGCTTGAGGGTATTCCGCTCGGAATTAAAGATTTATTTTGCACTAAAGGTATCCGCACCACGGCTTGTTCGCATATTATAGATAATTTTGTGCCGCAATACGAATCCACCGTTACCGCTAATTTGTTAAATGCGGGCGCCGGATTTTTGGGCAAGCTTAATATGGACGAGTTTGCAATGGGCGGCAGCGCTGAAACCGGTTGTTTCGGGCCGGCGGTTAATCCGTGGAGCAAAGATGTTAAATTGGTTGCCGGTGGTTCCTCCGGCGGTTCGGCGGCGGCAGTTTGCGCTAAAATGTGCGCGGCGGCAACCGGTACCGATACCGGCGGCTCAATCCGCCAACCGGCTGCATTCTGCGGCATTACCGGTATTAAACCGACTTATGGGCGTTGCTCCCGCTACGGCATGATGGCGTTTGCCTCATCGCTTGATCAGGCGGGTCCGATGGCTAAAGATGTTCGTGACTGCGCAATTTTGTTAAAAGCGATGGCCGGATATGATAACAAAGATTCCACCTCGGCTAATATGCCGGTGCCAGATTTTGAAAAGGTTTTGGGCGCAGATATTAAAGGCTTAAAGATTGGTATTCCGGCGGAATATCGTCCAGATGGTTTGAATGCTGAAATTGCCATGGCTTGGGATAAAGCCGCCGAAATGCTTAAAGCCAGAGGGGCGGAAATTGTTAATATTTCATTGCCGCATACTAAATACGCTTTGCCGGTTTATTATATTATTGCCCCGGCGGAAGCTTCGTCTAACCTTGCGCGCTATGACGGCATCAGGTTTGGCAATCGGATAACTGGCGAGCATTTGGATAACTTGTATATCAATACCCGCACGGCAGGTTTTGGGCGGGAAGTTAAGCGCCGTATTATGGTCGGGACTTATGTGCTTTCAGCCGGATATTATGACGCTTATTACTTAAAAGCGCAAAAAGTTCGCCGTTTAATCAGAGATGATTTTGTTAAAGCGTTTGAAAAATGCGATGTGATTTTAACTCCGACTTCGCCGGTCGGCGCATTCCCGATTGGCGATAAGTCTATGGCGGAAAATCCGATAAATATGTATTTAAATGATGTGTTTACCGTTTCAGTCAGCTTGGCAGGGCTACCGGCAATGAGTTTGCCTATCGGGCTTTCGGCTGAAGGATTGCCGCTTGGTATGCAGCTTATCGGCAAGGCTTTTGATGAAGAAACCATATTTAAGACCGGATACGCTTTGGAACGCGCCGCAGAATTTAAGAGGAAATAAAAATGGCAGAGTATATTATTGAAACCCCTAAAGGCAAATGGGAAATTGTTTGCGGACTTGAAATTCATTGTCAGATAGTCAGCAAGTCTAAAATGTTCAGTGGCGCTTCTACCGAATTTGGCGATGACGCTAATGAGAACGTTTCGTTTATTGACGCGGGTATGCCGGGAATGCTGCCAGTGCTTAATGAAGAATGCGTGCGTCAGGCGGTTAAAACCGGTTTGGGCTTAAACGCGGTTATTAACAAGCACTCAGAATTTTCACGCAAAAACTATTTTTACGCCGATTTGCCGCAGGGTTACCAAATTACGCAATTCCAGTATCCGATTGTAGGCGAAGGCAAAATTACGATTGATTTGAGCGACGGTACCACTAAAGATATTCGTATTGAGCGTATGCACATTGAGCAAGATGCCGGCAAATCGGTCCATGATATTAATCCGAAAAAGAGTTACATAGATTTAAACCGCGCCGGCGTGGGTTTGATGGAAATTGTGACCAAGCCTGATTTTAAGGCGCCGGAAGAGGCAGGAGCGTTTTTGAAAAAACTGCGCTCAATTGTACGCTATTTGGGCACTTGCGACGGCAATATGGACGAAGGCTCAATGCGTTGTGATGTTAATGTTTCAGTGCGTCCGTACGGCTCTGATGAATTGCGCACCCGCTGCGAAATGAAAAACGTAAACAGCGTTAAATTTGTTATGCAGGCGATTGAAAACGAAGCCAAGCGCCATGTTGAAGTTTATGAAAACGGCGGAACCATTGAGCAGGAAACCCGCCAGTTTGACCCGTCAACCGGACAAACCAAGGTTATGCGTAAAAAAGAATTTGCGCATGATTATCGTTATTTTCCGGAACCGGATTTGCCGCCGCTTATTTTGTCAGATGAATTTATTGACGGTATTCGTAATGAGTTAGTTGAACTTCCGGACGCTAAAAAAGCCCGCTTTAT
Organism: Lachnospiraceae bacterium; assembly: GCA_963594125.1. Taxonomy (GTDB): domain Bacteria; phylum Pseudomonadota; class Alphaproteobacteria; order RF32; family CAG-239; genus CAAFZY01. The sequence continues at coordinate 6,609 of CAVBCV010000013.1, read as the reverse complement.
TAAAGAGCTTGGCTTAACCGCTTATGACGCCTCGGTTTTGTGCGAAAATAAAGAAGTGGCAGACTTTTTTGAAAAAGCCGCCGCCGGTCATGACGCCAAAAAGGTGGCAAACTGGATTATGGGCGACTTTTTTGCTATGCTTAACGCTAAGCGTCTGCCGCTTGAAAAATCTCCGATTTCAGCTGAAAAATTGGGCAAGCTGGTTGATTTAATCAGCACAAATGTTATTAACGGCAAAACAGCTAAAGATGTTTTTGCAATTATGGCGGAAACCGGCGGAGAACCTGAAAAAATTGTTGATGAACGCGGCTGGCGTCAAGTTACCGATACCGGCGCGATTGAGGCGGTTATTGACGGCGTTTTGGCGGCTAATCCGGATAATGTGGCGGCTTATAAAGCGGGCAAAGTAAACTTAATGGGTTGGTTTGTCGGGCAGGTTATGAAGCAGTCTAAGGGCACGGCTAATCCGGCGATGGTAAACCAAATTTTGAAGCAGAAATTGGGTTAGCTATGGCGCAAAAAAAACAAAAAGAACGCATTATACCTGAAGTGTTGGTTTTTACCGACATTAACAACGGTTATTATGACGATTTGGCGGCAATGCCGGTTTTGGCTTATTTGGCAAAGACCAAGCAAATTGAGCTTAAAGGCATAATAACCGAATTGGGCGCGTTTGAAACCCGCCGCCGCAGAGCACTGTATGCCAAAGGGGTAATGAGTTTTCTTAATATGCCGTTTGTGCGGGTAGTTCCGGGCGGCGATTATGAGCTGCAGAGCGAGGCAGATGAAAATATTTACCCTGAAAATGAATTTTCGCACGAATTTGAGGTAAACGGTTCGGCAATTTTGCGTAGCGGCATGACTTTTATGCAGGAATATTTTAAGTCGGTTAAAGATAAGCGAATCGTGATATTGCTTAACGCGCCGTTTCCGGATTTTGCTAAGTTTTTGAGCGCGACCGCTGATGTGGTAAAGAAAAAAGTTAAAAAAATTGTGGTAATGGGCAATGTTTTGCCGCAAAAATCGGAAAGCGGAAAGTATGTGCCTGATAATAACAGCTTTAACTTTAAGTTCGGCGCTTCGGCGGCGGATACGCTGTTTGAGTATGCGCAAAATAATGAAGTGCGGTTGGTGGTTGTTACGCCTGAGAGCGTAAAAAGCTTAAATATGCAATCGGAGTTTTTAGACGCAGCGGAAAACAGCAAAAACTTAGTGGTTAAACAGCTGCGCGCGGCAAAGTGCGAATCGGCGGTGTCGTTGCAGTACGATATGCTTTCCGCTTTAGCGGTTGCCGATGCGGAATTTAAAAAAGCAGGCGGCGAATTTGCTAAAGCTGACGCGGCGGATAAAAATGTGTTTTTTGCTAAAGTTAATGATACTGATGCTATGAAAAATAAGTTTTACGCTATATATAAAGATATGTTTGTGCCGCAAAAAATTACGTTGGCGCAACTGATGAAAAAGCAAGGAGATAAAAAAGATGGAGGCTCTTTTAGCTAATCCGTCGTTTATAAGCGGATTTTTGGCGGCGGTGGTGGCCGGACTTTTTACCGGAATCGGCGGTTTTGCCGTTTTTTTGAAAAATAAATATTCAAAAGGCGATATTAACACCATGTTGAACGTGGCGGCCGGCGTGATGCTGGCGGCATCGTTTTTTGCGCTGTTGGTTCCGTCTATGCAAGAGATTGTGAATTCCGGCGCTGAAATTCATACCTCAAGCTTTTGGTATTGCGCGGCGGTGTTTTTAGGGGTTTCATTGGTGTGGATTTTGAATGATTTGTTGCCGCATGAGCACAACAATATGGGGCATCACGGACCGTTTTTCAGTTTGCGCAAAGCGTGGCTTTTTATTATTGCAATTTCATTGCATAAATTGCCGGAAGGATTGGCGGTCGGGGTTGCTTACAGCGCTGAAAATATGATAAATCCGCTAAGTTTGGTTTTAGGAATTGCACTGCATAATATTCCGGAAGGTTTAACCATGGCAATATCATTGGTCGGAGCAGGCGAAAGCCGCTTAAAAGCAGCGCTGACTTCATGCTTGCTCGGACTTATTCAGCCGTTCGGGGCTTTGCTCGGCTTGTTGTTTATCGGGTTCGGCACGGCGTTTATTCCGTATGCGATGGCGGTTGCGGGCGGAACGCTGTTGTTTGTGGTTGTAAATGAAATTTTGCCGGAAACATACGGTTATAAGCAAACCGAAAAATCGGCGTTTGCGGTGTTTTCAGGTTTTATTGTGATGACCTATTTGTTTATGGTGCTTGAATGAAACGCACAAAATATGACGATGTAAACGGTTGGCTGATAATTGACAAACCGCAGGATATGGGTTCAACAGATGTGGTTAATTTAACCCGCCGTCTGCTTAATGCCAACAAAAACGGGCATGCCGGAACGCTTGACCCGTTTGCTACCGGAGTTTTGCCGGTTGCGTTCGGCGAGGCGACCAAGCTTATTCCGTTTGTGATGGACGGTAAAAAAGAATATGAGTTTGTTTTGCAGTTTGGCACTGCCACTAACACTGATGACTGCGAGGGCGAGGTTATAAGCGAATCGGCAAAAATTCCGACCAAAGCGGAAATTTTGGCGGTTTTACCGCAATTTACCGGAACAATTACGCAAGTGCCGCCTGCTTATTCGGCCATAAAAATCAACGGGGAGCGGGCTTATAAACTGGCGCGGCAGGGCAAAGATGTTGCCATACCGCCGCGGAAGGTTGAAATATATGAACTGGAGTTAAAAGAGCAGCTCAGCAATATTTTGTTTAAGTTCAGAGTGGCTTGCTCTAAGGGAACTTATGTGCGCACTTTAGGCAAGGATATTGCCTTAAAACTCAATACGGTTGGGCATTTGGCGGCATTGCGCCGCACAAAATGCGGAATATTTTCGCTTGATGACACAATTTTACTGGAAAATGTAAAAAATATGGTGTATACCATTGAGCGACAGCAATTACTTCTGCCGACAGAGACGTCACTGCGCGACATCGCGGTGATTGCCGTTTCGGAAGAAGATGCCGTTAAATTAAAACAAGGACAAGGCATTTCGCCAAAATTATACCCGATTGAAAATTTAATCGGAAAAACGGCGGCAGCTTTGCGCTTGGGTTGTTTAACAGCGCTGGTTAGGGTTGACGAACGAAAAATTTCGCCAATTCGTGTTTTTAATTTATAACATAAGGAAAAAAAGATGTCGATTTCAAACGAACAGAAACAAGAAATTATTGCCAAATACGGCACAAAGCCCGGTGATACCGGTTCTCCGGAAGTTCAAATTGCTATTTGGACCTACCGCATCAACACCTTGATTGAACACTTTAATGTTCATAAAAAAGATTTACACTCACGTTTGGGTTTGATGAAAATGGTTAGCCGCCGTCGTCACTTGTTAGACCACTTGAAAGCTAAGAGCGAAGACAGATATCAGGCTTTGATTAAAAAATTGGATCTGCGTAAGTAATTATCACAGATTAAAAACTGCGGGGCAATGGGGCTCCGCAGTTTTATAAAATCCCGAAAATGTTTTCGGGTGAGGTTTATAGGAAAAAGAAAGGTAAAGAAATATGATTGAATTTAAAGAATGCCGCCAAGAAATGGATTGGGGCGGTCGTAAATTGGTTTTAGAAACCGGAAAAATAGCTCGTCAGGCAACCGGAGCAGTGGTTGCGTCTTATGGAGATACTGTTGTTGTTGCCACGGTTGTTGCCGCTAAAGAAGCTAAAGCAGATCAGGATTTCTTCCCTTTAACCGTTAATTATCAGGAAAAATATTACGCTACCGGTAAAATTCCGGGCGGATTTATGAAACGCGAAGGCAAGCCGTCAGAACGTGAAGTTTTAATCTCACGTTTAATTGACCGTCCTATTCGCCCGTTGTTTCCTGATGCTTTTAAAAATGAAGTTCAAATTATTTGCACAACTTTGTCACATGACCAGAAAAACGATTCTGATGTTGTTGCCATGATTGCAGCCTCTGCCGCTTTGGCAGTTTCAGGTATTCCGTTTATGGGACCTATCGGCGCTGCTAAAATCGGATACAAAAACGGTGAATATATTTTGAACCCGACTTTGGAAGAACGTAAAACTTCAGAATTGGAACTTGCCGTTGCCGGTACCTCAGAGGGCGTTTTGATGGTTGAATCAGAAGCCAACGAGCTTTCGGAAGAAACTATGCTCGGCGCGGTTATGTTTGGTTTTGAAAGCTTCCAGCCGGTTATTAAAATGATTAACGAGTTAGCTAAACAAGCCGGTAAACCGGCTTGGGAAGAACCTAAGTTTCCGGCAGAATTTGACGAGTTGTATGCCCGCGTTGAAAAAGACTATGCTAAAAAATATGAAGAAGCTTTTAATGAGGTTGATAAGCAAACCCGCAGCACCACTTTAGGACAACTTGCTGAAGAAATTAAAGCCGGTATTGATCCTGAAAATGAGCTTGAAGTTCGTTATATCGGCGATGTTATTGAGCACATTATGCACAAAGTTATGCGCGAAAAAGTTTTGACTACCGGACGCCGTATTGACGGACGCGATACCAAAACCGTTCGCCCGATTAGCTGTGAAGTTGATGTTTTGCCGACTACCCACGGTTCGGCTTTGTTCACCCGCGGCGAAACTCAGGCTTTGGTTGTTACCACTTTGGGCACTGAAGATGACGCGCAGATTGTTGATGGTTTGATGAACGAATATAAGCAAGACTTTATGCTTTATTATAACTTTCCGCCGTTCTCGGTTGGTGAATGTGGACGTTTGGGCACCCCCGGACGTCGTGAAATCGGTCACGGCAAATTGGCATGGCGCGCTATTCACCCGATGTTGCCGACTGATAAAGAAAAATTCCCATACTCTATCCGCGTAGTTTCAGATATTATGGAATCTAACGGTTCATCATCAATGGCTACCGTATGCGGCACAACTTTGTCATTGGAAGCCGCAGGCGTGCCGATGAAAAAGCCGGTTGCCGGTATTGCTATGGGCTTGATAAAAGAAGCCGACGGCAGAGTTGCCATTTTGACCGATATTTTAGGTGATGAAGACCACCTTGGCGATATGGACTTTAAGGTTGCCGGTACTAAAGACGGAGTTACCGCTTTGCAGATGGATATTAAAATCACCTCTATCACCAAAGAAATTATGAAAAACGCTTTGGCGCAAGCGCATGAAGGTCGTATTCATATTTTGGGTGAAATGGCAAAAGCTATTGCTGAGCCGCGCGCTAATGTATCGCCGCTTGCTCCGCGCATTATTTCAATCAAAATTCCGGTTGATAAAATTCGTGAAGTTATCGGCTCAGGCGGTAAGGTTATTCGTGAAATTATTGAAAAAACCAATACCAAAATTGATATTTCCGATGACGGCGTTGTTCAAATTGCTTCTTCAAACACTGAAGACGGACAAGCCGCTTTGGATATTATCAACGGTATTATTGCCGTTCCGGAAGAAGGCAAAATCTATAAAGGCGTTATTACTAAAATTATGGATTTTGGCGCATTCGTTCGTTTTGTCGGCTCTACTGAAGGTTTGGTTCACATTTCGGAAGTTAAAGACGAGCGTATTGCTTCAGTTTCAGACTTCTATAAAGAAGGCGATACCATTTGGGTTAAATGTTTGGGTGTTGACAACCGCGGTAAGTGGAAGCTTTCAGCCAAACGCGTAAACCAAGAAACCGGTGAAGACCGCGAATAATTGCATTTAAGCTTAAAATTAAACCCCTGCTTTTTGATTAGAGCAGGGGTTTATGTTTTAATTATTAATGCAAATTAATCTTAAATGTTGTTACCAGCGTTTCCATGTAATGGCAAATAGAGCTTCCCCGCCTTTAGTGTGCTCTGAACAGATGGTGTAAATATTGTCTAATGTTAAAGTTGATAACCACCCGTAGGCATCATCCAGCTCGTCATCAGCATTATCGCCAAATATATAGAATATAGAACCATACGTTTCTGTTGAAACTGCATATATATTATCATGATTTTCTTTAGCGATGGTCAAAATATTTTGACATATTGCCAGACTATCAGGAGAGTTTGAGGATAAGAATGATGAGCCGTCTTCGCTATATGCCATTAAATATATGTAAGCATCGCTGTCAATAATTATTACCCACTTATGTCCGAAAATATCGTATACAAAGTTATTGTCGTTTGATTTTACCATTTCCGTCGGGATTTCACCCATTTTGATAAAATATGGGGTTAAAATGCTTCCTGCTTTGAGATTATCAAAACTGCGCACATTACGGGTAACTGTGTTAATCAGAGTGTTCATTTGTTCAGTATGCTTGTTGAGCTTATACTTAAACATCGCTTTGCTATACCCGCTAATAGCTCCGACGGATAAAACCCCGATAATCGCGAGCACGCCAAGCATCTCAACCATACTTCGTCCGGCGCTTGCGTCGTTTGGGCCTGCGTATAATGGGCTCCTGCTAGCAACTTTTATCCTTGTGTAACTATTTGTACACGGCGTCAAAAAGTTACGTCGCATTAGCCTCATTCTCCGCAGGCATTGCTGTTTTATATTAGTCATGAGCTAAAATCCTCCTCAAATTGTTAATTTAAAGAAGATTTTAGCTCGCGTTTTTTTTTTGCAATATTTACGAGTCCGTGCTGTGT
>CAVBCV010000012.1:0-40975 GCA_963594125.1 Lachnospiraceae bacterium | reverse complement strand
AAGATTTTAGCTCGCGTTTTTTTTTTGCAATATTTACGAGTCCGTGCTGTGTATAAGTTGTAAAACCACCCCGCCTACGGCACCCCTCCATAGAGGGGAATTAATGACGCTATGTATAAGTTGTGGCTTTTCATCACCCCGTTGGCGTTCCGCCGCCATCCCTCCTCGGGATGGGAATTATTTAGAGCCTTCGGCACCCCTCCAAGGGATAGGAATTAATGTAGTTGCTATAAGTTGTAGAAAATAAATATTTTCGTTAGCATCTTTATAAACGAATAGGCGTGATTATATAAAATGGCGCATTTGTGGTGATATTAAAATGTTACTTTATAATGATTTATGAAATCGGTTTACTGGAATAACATTGTATTTCAGGATATTTATGATTTATGAAACGAGATTTAAAAAAATCATTGGCGCTTAAAGTTAAGGCTCTGCGTGAGAGCGCATCGCTTACTCAGGAAGAGTTAGCGGATAAGTGTGACGTTAGCTGGCGTACAATTTCAAATCTGGAACGAGGGTTAGTCGTTCCGGATTTGTGTATGCTTATTAAAATTGCTGAAATCTTTCAGGTAAAACTTGATGATATGGTTAATCTGAATGTGGTTACCAATAAAAGCTGGTCACGATTGGAGCGAGAACAGTTTCTGATTGAAAAAATAAGGCATGCCAATGATAACATTGTTAATTACCTGTTAGATCAGCTGGTTTTGCTTTTTAAACATTTTAATTAAGCCGACGTTTGTTGATTGACTGCCGCAACTCGCTTAAAAAATGTTCATAAGCAAGTTCGGTTAGCTGTGTGGTGTGGTTTAACTCGCTTTTTTGCAGCTTTTTTATCAGATGGTAAAAGTCACAATTAATTTTTCGTAATAATAATGAATGCCGGTGATGACCGGTGTTAGTCCTTTCGTCCATGTTTTTCTCCTTAGTCTGTTTTTTTAAATTTGTACTTTATGCAATTTTGTTATTGCATCTAACATTATATATGCTATCTTATGCGAAAAGAAGAAACCTATTTCATATAGCTGGTATATAAAATGAGTATGAAGATAAAAGAAACAATATTGCAAGTGCGCCGTATGCTTTGCTTAGAGGCGGCTGTGCGTTATGGTTCAATCTCAAAAGCCGCTGAGAAAAACAATATGAAACAGTCTAATTTATCTGTGCAAATTAAGGAATTAGAGTCTGAATTGGGCGAACAGCTTATCAGCAGGGTTTATAACGGTATAAAGCTGACGGAGGCCGGGCAAAATGTTTATTCGTATATTTGCGACTTAAATACAATTATCGGCAAAATCAATGACTTAAATATCAGCGCTTTTAACATGGCGGGAACGATTCGCTTGTGGACTTCTGACGGATTGGGCGTTGCTTATTTATCGGAATGTTTGCCGGAATTTTATACGCTTTATCCTAAGGTCAGGGTTGAAATTTTGTGCTCATTGGAAATGCCTAAACCGGATGAGTTTGATTTGGCGATTGTGTATAAAAAGCCTGATGATAAGTTTTTGAAAATTATAGATAAATATGACTTAAAATTCGGGCTGTACGCTTCAAAAGAATATTTGGCAAAATCCGGAAGTCCGAAAAATATGCAGGATATTGCGCAAAATCACCGTATTTGCACTCGCGATACTTATGCCGCCGCGTGGGCGCAATGGGCGGAAGTAATGGCAAAAGCCAACTATGTGGCGGCAGTTACCAATTCATCGGCAATGTTAAGGCAGTTGATAAATGACGGGGTCGGAATCGGCTTGTTGCCGCAAAGCGTGGCGAATAAAGAAGAAAATTTAATCAGATTAGCAAAAATTAAGCTCAAATTCAGTCATGAATTTTGGTTGGTGGTGCGGCGCGAGGTTAAAGATGCCGATAAAATCAAAGCTTTGCTGGATTTTATGCAAAAAGTTTCAGGCGGTTTATAATGTGTGCAGGTCGCTGATGATTTTTTCAGCCAATTTAACGGCTTGCGGAGTATTTACTGTTGATACCCATATACTTTGCGCCACCTTGCCGCCGATTTGATTTTTAACCACAATTAAATTTTCAGGATTTTCAGGCGCGCTGTAACTGATAATTACATCGGCTTTATCAGCATTATCGCAAGATATAATGTTAACTTCGCTGCTATAATCTTCTAAATTGTTCAGCTGTATATTTTCCGGCTTATAAAGCTTTATGATGCTTAAATGCTGCCGGATACGGCAACGGTTGACGATGTTGTCAGCCATTTTTTCAAGCGCGGTTATTTCCTCAGATAATTTAATAGCTTCAGGCGTGGGGGTGAGACCGCGGGTGCTGCGTAAAAACAGCTTTTTGCCGGTTAAATTTTCAGTATCGGCAATGATTTTGCTTAAATTAGAGGCTTTTATGCCGTTGTCGGCGGCGGCTTTTTTGATTTGTCCGCAGGCTAAAACCTCGCGTATGTAAAGCAGGTTGCGGAATGTAACCGATTTTAATTTTACCGACATTTTTTATAATCCTGATACTTGGTGTCCCAAAATATATACCTTGATATTAAATTAGTACCTACTAAGAAAGCGGAAGTCAAGGTATAATCAATGGTATGGAAAAAGATATTGATATAAAAATCGTAACTACCGATAAAGAATACGCTCAAGCTATGGAACTTCGGCGGCAGGTGTTTGTGCGCGAACATAATATTCCGGAAGAACTGGAGTTTGACGGCAATGATCATTCGTCAACTCATGTTATGGCTTTAAGCAAAGGGACGCCGGTCGGGGTTATGCGCATCAGATATTTTAACGGTTTTGTTAAGTTTGAGCGTATGTGCGTGTTGCCGGAATACCGCAAGCGTGATATTTCAGAGCAGATTATGCAGCGAGCGATGGAATTTTCGGCGCAAAAGGGGTATGACAAAGTTTATGCAGTATGTAAAAAAGAGCTTCTAAGTCGTTGGCAGCGCGATGGTTTTGCTAAAATTGAGGGCGTGGCTCCCGCGGTGCAAAATGGTATGACGGTATTGCCGATTGTGGGGTATTTGCCGAAAACAGACAATGTGATTACCATACAGACCAATCCGATGATTATTAATAAACGGGAAGGCGAGTGGTTTGATGCTCCGGAAGCTCCGCAAAAACAAAATCACACGCAAAATCAAGGCAATGAATACCGTTTGTTAAAGTTAAACCGCATGCGCGAATTGGCGCGAGATTTGCGGGCGGAAGATAATAAACCAGTGGCTGAAACGCCCTTGCGCGCTCCGCTTAATAATGACCGCGGCGGCAAAGAATATTAAACTAAACTGATAATAAAACCGGCTAATATCATCAACATCAGCAATAATCCGATTATAATCGCTATGGCGGAGGAATCGGTTTCATGCCGCAATTTCCAGTTGGCCATGAATATGCCCATATAACTTAATAAAAAGGCGCCGCTTGACAGGTTTACGATTGATGAAAAGTCAAGAAAAATTACCGATAAAACAATCAAAAAGGTGGTGAAAGCGTTGCCGATAGTGCCGTTGTGCCAAAGGGTGCGGGTGTAAATGGCGGGTAAAATTTTAAATTTTCCTAATGCTTGCGAAATACGGAATATGCTGAAAAAGGTGGCGTTTATGCCCGAGATGAAAGCCAGCACCGCCGCCAGATATAATCCGTTGTAGCCAAAGCCGCCGAGCAATTTGCGGGCAACCGTGGCAACCGCGGTTTCGGCGTCATTTTGCAAGGCGTTTAACGGCGTGTAATTTAATACCACATAGGCTAAGTTTAAATATATCAACATAACTATCGCTAAAGTTATGTAAATGGCGTACCTGATGGTTTGTTTGGGCTTGTTGACATTGGCGGCGGCGTTGGTGATTACTCCGTATCCGGCATAAGCAAAAAAGGTGACGCCGACGCTGCGCCAAAAGTCTATCTTTTTGCCGGAAAGAGCGGCTTCTGACAGCCTTAAATCAGGCTGCAGATACGCCGCGCCGATAATTACCAATAAAATGGCGATTTTTAAGATGACAATCACTGTTTCAGCCCAGCCGACATCAGAGGCTTTTTGCATGTTTAACATCGCCAGGGCAACGATTAAAACGGAAGCAAACGTGTTAATGGCAAAAACGTTATGCCCAAGGGCAAAAAAATTGCTCATGTATATGCCGAATGATTTGGCAAGCATGGCGATTGATACCGCTGATGCAATCATGTAAACAAGTGACAAGCCGCCGGAGATAAATCGGCTCTTAAAGGCTAAATGAAAATAATCAGTTAATCCGCCGGAGATAGGATAACGACCGGCCAGCTTGGCATACGAATAGCCTGAAAACATGGCGGTGCATCCGGCGATAATAAACGCTAAATAGGTTTTATCGCCGGCAAGCAAAATAACCTGTCCGAGCAGGGCGAAAATACCGGCGCCGATAATAGAGCCGAGTCCTAACGAAATTACGTTTAATAAGTCAAGATTTTTGGGTTCTTTAGGTGTTGATATCATCTGATTAATCCTTTCAGACTAACAGATAATTGCTGTGACGCGATTTTTTAAGGTGCGATGGTTAATTGACGTTATATTCTTTTACTAAGGCGTCATATTCGTTCTTTAATGACATGTAGTGTTGATAGTCATCATCGGTGAAGGCTGACTTATCAAGCTTTAATTTCCATTCGCGGATTTCTTTTTCAAGCTGCTTTATCTGCACGCCGGTTATTAAGCGGGAAATTTGCCTTTTAATATCATTAAATGTTGGTTTTTGAGACGTTAGCATATTAACTTCCCATAAAGAATTAAGTTCTTTTGTTAATCCTTTGTTTTTTATAGATTCTGCCAGCGCGGCGCTAGTGATATTGTAATCTTGATGGAAAACTTCAATAACCGCTTGTAATAAATTGTAAAGACTGAATTTTGTTATATCAAACATCAAGAGCTTTTCTTCAAATTCGCCGATTAATTCCGGAAAAATCAGCATGGCGGCGGTTATAAAGCGCAGGTCAATGTCGCCGAGTGGCGGTTTGATTTCAGAACGGCGATGAGGAGCGCTTCTGCTTTTAGAAAAGCTGCCTTTGGGGCTGAACAACGGCTTTAAGGTGCCGCGACCTAAATTTTCATAAATGCGTTTTTGCATCTCCTGCACATAATAGGCGCGTACTTTTTCATCTTGGATTTTAGCAACTTCTTCCATGATGTTTTTTTCAAGCAAGGCTTTTTGCTCAGGAGTGGAAGAGGGCTGCCCCTTAAAGTTTTTATCCCACAAAAGCTGCATTAACGGGGTGGTGTCTTCCATCATTTTAGCAAAGGCATCAGCGCCTTTAGCCTGCAAAAATTCATCAGGGTCCATTTTGTCAGGCAAAAACATAAACTTTAATGAATAACCGGCGGAAAGAATAGGCAAGGCGCGGTCAACCGAACGTAATGCGGCTTTAATACCGGCGCCGTCGCCGTCAAAGCATAAAATCGGCTCCGGCACAATTTTCCATGCTTCCATAATTTGGTCTTCAGTTAAAGCCGTACCCATCGGGGCGGCGGCGTAACTAAAACCATATTTATCAAGCGCGATAACGTCCATATAACCTTCGCAGATTATAAAGTTGCGGGCGGAAAAACCGGCGTCGCGGGCAAAATTAATATTGTAAAGCATTTTGCGTTTATTAAACACCGGCGTTTCGGGCGAGTTCAAATATTTAGGCTGCCCGTCGCCCATGATGCGTCCGCCGAACGCAATTACGCGTCCGCGTTTGTCGCGAATCGGTATCATTACCCGCTCGCGGAAAAAGTCATGCGGGGAGCGGTTGCGGTCTTCCGGTATGGCAATCAAGCCTAATTCCGCCATATCATGCTCATTTACGCCTTTGGAGCCTAAATAAGCTTTTAAGGCGTTATTGGCAGGCGCGTAGCCTAAGCGGAACTTTTTAATCAGCTCATCATCAAGACCGCGGCGGCGGAAATATTCAAGCCCGTGCGCGCCCTCACGCAAATATAAGGTGCGCTCGTAAAAACCGGCGGCAAGCTCCATAATATCATATAATGATTGGCGCTTTTCCTGCTCGGCGCTATGTTCTTTGCTGAATTTGGGCATGGGCAGTCCGGCTTTGCCCGCCAGTTTTTCAAGCGCGTCCATAAACGGAAGGTTGTTGGCTTCCATTTCAAATTTAATGATGTCGCCATGCGCGCCGCAACCAAAACAATGATAAAATCCTTTAGCTTCGTTAACGGTGAAAGACGGGGTTTTTTCATTGTGGAAAGGGCACAAACCGGTATACTCGCGTCCTTTGCGGGTGAGTTTTACCTTTTCGGCAACCACATCGGCAACCGATACGCGGCTGCGGAGCTCATCAATAAATTTTTGTAAATCAGATTCCATACCCGTAAATTATTTAAGCTAACAACTGTTTGATAATTTCCGAAGCTTTACCGAAATCCATTTGTCCGGCATAGGCGCCGCGCAATGAACCCATAACTTTACCCATGTCTTTGATTGACTGCGCGCCGGTTTGAGCGATTACGCCTTTGATAACCTCTGCCATTTCAGCTTCAGAGAGTTGTTTGGGCAAAAATTTTTCAATAACAACAATTTCAGCTTGTTCTTTTTCAGCCAAATCAGGGCGGTGACCGTCATTGTAAAGCTTGATTGATTCGTTACGCTGTTTAATCATGCCTTGCATCATGGCTAAAAGTTCGCTGTCGTCGGCTTGCTTTTTGCCTTTGCCGCGAGCGTCAACATCTTTTTCTTTCATGCCGGCAATAATCATGCGGATGGCGTTAACTTCCGGCATGTTTTTACTTTTCATCGCCTCTTTTAAGGCGTTTTGCAAATCTTCACGTAACATTTTGTTCTCCTTGTTTTATAATTTTTCATTAAAATTGAGATAAATTGATTTACCATACGGCGACGGATTGGTAACCACAATGTTAAACAGCAAATTATAGCCCGGTTCCAAACGTAGAATCGGCAAATAATGGGTGGTGTTTAACAAAACATTGCCTTGTTTATCATAAATATCCACTTTAATCGGCGGAATGTTGGTTACATATTTGCCGGTGTTGGCAATAGAGCCGTTAATTTCAATTTTAGCAACGTTGTCTTTGGTAAATTCACGCGTGGTAACGTCTTTAAATTCAAGATTGCGACCGTAGGGAATGCTTTCAATCTGAATTTTGTCATAAAAACTTTCGGCGCGCGGAAAAATGCGCACAATATCATAGCGCATGTAATACAGAGCCGCCAAAATTAAAAACAGAGCCACAAACAACAAAATAAAATTAACCGTGTGTTTATAGCGGGTAACATTTACCACTTTAATTTTTTCAACGGTTTTAACTTCAGATTCATTGAACAGGTTTTCAGTTTCTTTGGAAACGCGTTCAAAGATTTTATTTATATTCTGAGACGGACCTTTGATGTTTTTTTTGAGGCTGTCTTCAGGATATGCAGTCCAGATTTCGCCGCATTCGGCGCAACGCATGGCTAAACCGGCATCTTTAATCAGGTTGTCGGGCAAGTCATATACCGAATTGCATTTAGGACACTTTATTAACATTTTTCCTCAGGTTGTAACTAAAAGTTTTTCCAATAATTTTTACATTATGCACAAAAAACTCAGAAATCAAAGAAAAAAAGTATTTTATTAAACGGATTATTGTTATATCGTGTTATAAAATAAGTTAAGGAGGCTTTATGGCTGTTGAAAAAAACTATGCGGAAGAGCCGGTAGTTGATATGCAAAACGTGAGCATACGCTATGGGCAGGATCCGGAGGTGCTGAGCGATATTAAGCTCAGTTTGGCAAAAGGGTCGTTTCATTTTTTAACCGGTAAAAGCGGCGCGGGCAAAACATCGCTTTTGAGCATGATGTATTTGGCGCAAAAGCCGAGTCGCGGCACGGTTACGGTTTTTGGCACCAATATCGGGTTTGCCAATCGCGACACTATGGCTCTGATGCGCCGTCGTATCGGGGTGGTTTTTCAAGACTTCAGGCTTTTAGAGCACATGAGCGCATATGATAATGTGGCGGTGCCGTTGCGCGTGAGGGGCATGAGCGAGGTTGAAATTGCCAAGCGCGTAAAAGAGCTTTTGCACTGGGTGGAGCTTGATAGCAGCGTTAACAAAATTTGCAACACGCTTTCGGGCGGTGAAAAACAGCGGGTGGCGATTGCGCGGGCAGTGATTAATCGTCCGGAAATTTTGCTTGCCGATGAGCCGACCGGTAACGTTGATGACGATATTGCCGGTAAATTAATGAAGCTTTTTGTGGAACTTAATCGTTTAGGCACTACCGTGGTGATTGCAACCCATAGTCAGGAGCTGATAAATCAATACAATTATCCGCGGATTCACCTTGAAAATCATGCGCTTAAAATTTTTCCGGCATTAAGGAGAGTTAGCAATGAACAGTAAAATTATGCTCGGTTCACATTCAGAATTGCCGCTTAAAAAAGATAAAGCCAATTTGTTTTTGCAAATTATCATGGCGATAACCGTGTTTTTGTTTTCAGTAGCGCTGGCGGGCTATTTGCTGATAAACTCAGTGGCGGATAGTTGGCGGAGCAGCATAAGCGGCAGCCTGACCGTGCAGATTATGCCGGCAACTGAGGAATTAAGCGAGCAAGAGGCAGACTTGCGTATTAATAAAGTGATTAGCTTTTTTGAAAACAGGCAAGGGGTTAAAAAAGTTACGCTGATGAGCGATATGCGGCTAAAACAGCTGATGAGCCCATGGCTTGGCGCTCAGGTTGATGTAAAAAGTTTGCCGCTGCCGCGCTTGTTGGAAGTTTACTTAGAATCGGAGCAGGGGTTTGATTATGCCGCGGCGGCAACTGATTTGCATGAGGTTGCTCCGTATGCTTCAATAGATGATCATCGGGTTTGGCTTAATCGTTTGCTTAAATTGGCGTCGTCGGTAAAAATGCTGGCTTTGTCGGTTTTGCTGATGATTTTAACCGTTTGCGTGCTGTCAATTTTTTATGCTACCTGCACCAGTTTGGGGATTCATAAAGATATTATTGAAATTTTGCATATTATGGGCGCTAAAGACGATTATGTGGCGCGCCAATATGCCAAACGAGGCTTATATATCGGTTTGTGCGCCGGTGTGTTTGGTATTGTTTTGGCTTTGGGGGCTTTTGCCTTGCTGCATTATGTGGCGGCAGGTATGAACAAGGGCTTGCTCGGCGATGTCAGCTTATCTGCCTCCGGCTGGGCGGTATTGGCGTCATTGCCGGTGTGGACGGCGCTGCTTTCAATGGCAACGTCATATTACGCGGTAAGACGCACATTAGGAAAGATTATGTAAATGCGAAGAATCGGCTTTTTTGCTTTAGCCTCCGGTATGGCTTTTTTGATTATGTGGCTGGGCGGGTTTATGGCGTTTCATCAATATATTCGCAATTATCCGACTGACACATCGCAGCCGACTGACGCGATTGTGGTTTTAACCGGCGGACGCAACAGGGTGGCGGAATCAATGCGGCTTTATAATGACGGGTTGGCTGATTTGCTGATAATTTCAGGCGTGGGGGAACATGTGACGCTGAAACAGTTGGAAGCTAAAAACAAAGTTACCATTACCCGCAATCGGCAAAATGTGCTGCTTGGCAATGAGGCTACCAACACTATTGAAAATGGTATTGAAGTCAGCGAGTATATAAGGCGCAATAATGTTGCATCATTAAGGCTTGTCACCTCATATTATCACATGCCGCGCAGCGAGCAGGAAATTTTATCGCGCAACCCTGATGTTAAAATTATTTACCACCCTGTATATTCGCAAAATGTTTCGGATAAATGGTGGAAGCGCTGGGGCAGCTTTTACTTGATGGCTATGGAATATAACAAATTTATTTTTGTGTATGTAAAATCGTTTTTTATCAGATTAACGGAAGGAAATTAGCATGATTTATGTTCGTTCACTGTTTGCCAATATCTTCTTTTTCGGCACTTTGGCTTTCGGCTGCATTTTGGCGCCGTTTGTTGCGCTTTTGCCGCATAAATGCACGATGTTTTGGTGGGATAAAACCATTATGCCGGTGTGTTTGTTCTTTTTGAAGGTGTTTGCCGGAATTAAAATTGAGTTTAGAGGAGTGGAAAATATTGCGAAAAAACCGGCGCTGTATGCTTGCAAGCACGAATCGGCGCTGGAAACCTATTCATTTACGCAGGCGGTGCCGACAACTTCATATGTTTTGAAAAAAGAACTGACCTATATTCCGTTTTTCGGGTGGTCGCAGCATTTTTACGGCATGGTGCCGGTTGACCGCAAGGGTGGCTCATCAGCGATGAAAAATATGCTCAAAGAAGTGGCGAAAAAAATGCAAGCCGGTCGTCCGGTGATTATTTTTCCGGAAGGAACGCGCTGCAAGCCGGGGACGACCAAAGGTTATAAACCAGGCTTTCTGTTTGTGGCGGAAAATTTGGACGTTGAAATTGTGCCGGTGGCGCTTAATACCGGTCTGTTTTGGGGTAAATCCTCATTTTTACGTTATCCCGGAACGGTGGTGTTTGAGTTTTTAAAGCCGATGAAAGCGGAAAAAGGCACCGATAAAAAAGCCTTTATGGCTGAACTTGAAAAGCGCATTGAGGATAAGTGTAAAGAGCTTAATGAAGAGGCAATACAAAAATATCCGTGGGTTAAAAAGAATTTGGGGTAAAAGTCCATTGACAAAAATTGCCGTAAATGATATAAAGTTTTGATTTTTAATTTTTGTGAAATTATTAACCCTTAAATATTTTTATATGAATGAATTTGTAAAGCTTGTTGAACAGCAAGATGATGTTATTATGGCGGTGATTCAGTCCGGCGAATATGTCAGATTGCTGCACATGATGGATGATGGTTATGCTATTTCAGGCAAAACACTTGAAATTTTGCGTTGCTTAAAGAAAACAGTGTTGCTGGATATTATCAAAAGATTTGAAAATCCGGAGGTCGTATTCAGTGATTCGGCGGCTGATTTTGTGTCAGTGTATTTCAATGAAGACTATGTCACCAAAATCCATAGCCTCAGGACGCAGAACGAGCATGCTAACCGTGAAGCGGAAGTTAAAAGGCTTTTGCTCGTCTCCGGCAATAAAATTACTCCGGAAGTCTGGAAGGCTGTATTTCGCAAAAGGCTTTTTTACGAGCTTCTTGATGAGGTTGGGTTGGAGCGTATATACAATGAAGCAAGAGACATCATTGTTGATCCGTTCTATGACCAAACTATTACCAATCAGTTTCTGGTTGAGCACAAAGATGTCGCGTCGTTGGAAACGAGGTATCACTTGTGCCGGGATGAAGAAGAGCGGAGAAAATTCATCTTTGATGTGCTGACGGTGGACTGTAATGTAGACGGGGCTGAGTTGCTCTTTGCGGCAAAGAGTTCTGAATTGGATGAGGAACTTGTCAAGTACGGTAAAGCAAAAGTGTTTTTGCATAGCAAAGATGAAGAACGTTATCAGCGTTTGTTCTCTGCTGTTCAGCGCTATCGTAACTCATTGCCGCGATCAAAGCGACACGGATGGTATCTGCCGTTTGAACGCTATGTGGAGTGGTACAAAGCCTATCCGAATCAAGCGGATGAGTTCATCAAAGAAGAGCGTAACATCGTTTTCAGAATGGCGGTGAAGTTCGCTCTTTAGCGCGCTATGATGTGTGTATGAAAAATGCCTTTACTGATAAAAGTAAAGGCATTTTTTGTTATTTGCTGATTTTGGCTTTTTTCTTTTCTTCGCGGGCTTTTAAGAGCTCTAAGTCGCGCTCGGTGGCGATTTTGTTTAAGATGGTTTTAACCACGTTGTCAATATCTTTACCTTCAGAATAATCAGCCGGGAGCGCAAAGTTTACGCGGTCATCACGCAAGAGGTTAATAGCCTTGTTTTTGCTATGGCTTGATTTGGGTTTGTAAACCGCGATGGCGTTGCCGTTGCGGTCTTTAACCATTTTCATGGACGGAATATCGGTTAAGCCGTCGCCAAAGTAAATAATGCGGCGGAACGGAATGCGGCGCTGATTGTCAGGCGTAAACTCATTTACCAACTTGTCATCCGTCTTTTTTAAGCCTTTATTGATTTTGGATAAAAACTGAACTTTGGTAGAGTAGTTGATTACGCGCGCAGGCCAAACCGGATAGCCTTCTTCATCAAAGGCAAAAGAGCAGCCGAAAACGTCCTTAAAATATTTGCGAATACTGCAGCCTTCAATAATTTCCTCATAACCGGATGAGATAATGTAATGCTCAACGTCTAAATCAAGTTGTTTGCCGTAAGCATTAATGCGGTCAAACCAACTGGCAACACCTTCAAAATATTCAATTAAAGCGCCGCAGCAGAACAAATTTTCACGAGTGAGCTTAATTTGCTTTTCACGGGCGATTTTGGTAAAATAGTACATGCTGCCGGTAACCTGGTCGGCGCAGTTATCCACCGACCATTGATTGGCTTTTTTCCAAAAAGTTTCAGGTTTCATGCCAAGTTCAGGGATAAGCACATAGTCTTGCATATAAGTGGTGCTTAAAGTTTCATCAAAGTCATATACGAACGCCACTTTGGTTTTTTTCATTTTTTATTATCTCCTCTTGCATTTTGGAATTGTATACTATAAAACAAATAAGTTAAGATTTAACAAATTTTAAAAAGGATTTGGATAAAATGGTTGCAACAACAATGGATCAATTAGTTTCTTTGTGCAAAAGACGCGGGTTTATTTTTCAAAACGCCGATATTTATGGCGGTATGCAAGGCGTTTATGATTACGGACCGCTTGGAGTTGAGCTTAAAAACAATTTAAAAGCCGCATGGTGGCGGGCAATGGTTTATGAACGCGATGATGTTGAAGGTTTAGACGCCGCGATTTTGACGAATCGGAAAGTGCTTAAATATTCAGGTCATGAAGATACTTTTTCAGATCCGATGGTTGATTGCAAAAAATGTAAAGGTCGTTTCAGAGCCGATCATCTTAAAGATAACAAATGCCCGAATTGCGGGTCAACGGAACTAACCGAGCCGCGCCCGTTTAACTTAATGTTTAAAACTCAGGTCGGACCGGTTGAAAGCGATGAAAATTTGGCATATCTGCGTCCGGAAACCGCGCAGGCTATTTTTACACAGTTTAAAAACGTGCTTGACGCAACCTCGCGCAAACTTCCGTTCGGTATTGCGCAAATCGGAAAATCATTCCGCAATGAAATTACGCCGCGCAACTTTATTTTCCGTGTGCGCGAGTTTGAGCAAGCAGAACTTGAATACTTTGTTGCCCCGGGTGAAGATGAAAAATGGCATGAATTTTGGAAAGAAGCCCGCATTAAATGGTGGGAAGAGCAGGGCTTAAAACGTGAGCACATGAATATTTACACCACTCCGAAAGAAGATTTGGCGCACTATGCCAAAGCCTGCTATGATATTGAATATCAGTTTCCGCACGGCATGGAAGAGCTTGAAGGCGTGGCTAACCGCCGCGATTATGACTTGGGCAACCACACCAAAGGTCAGGAAGAATTTGACTTGGAGGCGCATTGTCATAAAAATCCGGATTCAACCACCAAACTTTGCGTGCGTGATGAAGAGCATAATAAATGGATTATTCCGTTTGTGATTGAACCTTCAATGGGGGTTGACCGCGGCGTGCTTGCGGTTATGACCGAGGCTTATACTGAAGAAGATTTAGGCGATGGCAACAGCCGTATTGTATTAAAGCTTAAAAAGCACTTGGCGCCGATTAAGGTTGCGGTTATTCCGTTAAAGAAGAATAATGACGAAATTATGAACAAATGCCATGAAATTAAAAACAGCTTGTTAAAATTGGGGATTGGTCGCGTGGCTTTGGAAAACACCGGCAATATCGGCAAAGCGTACCGCCGCCATGATGAAATTGGTACGCCGCTTTGCGTTACGGTTGATTTTGAAACCTTGGAACAAACTCCGGCTTCGGTTACTATCCGCGACCGCGACACCATGGAACAGCACCGTATTAATATTGCGGATTTACCGAATTATTTGCGTGATTACTTTTTAAGCTAAGCGCATTATGCGGATATAAAAACAGCCGGATGATTAAATCCGGCTGTTTTGGTATGGCATACTTTATTTATGAGGCAGATAAGCCTCCAATTTGGTTTTGAATTTTGCGCAAGCGTTTGGAAAAATGCCGCGTATGCCCCAATAAACCAAAGTCAGTCCGACAACAATGTTTAATATGCTAAGCAATATCGGCGGGAAGAATGAAGTTCCGAAATGCCCTAACAGCACTACAAACGATAAAAACAGCGGTGAGGCTGCAAGTATGCCCAAAGCATATAATATGGTTTGATGAAGAGTGTATTTTGCCTCAATAGTTTTAGAAGTAAACAGCGCTGTGTAGTTTACAATAGCGAGCGGGTTTAAGATATTTACCAAAAATACGGTTAAAAATGAATTTTTGTATTGCCAAACCTCATGATTGATAACTTCATCGGTGTGAGTTGCCGCCATTAAACAAAATGAAATACCGAGTATCATGATGATAATGCTGCTGACAATGCGGAATAAGTCATTTTTGGTATCGCATTTTTTAACCACCTTGGCAATACCGATAATGGAAATGGTCATATAAATGGCGCTGGCAAGCGTGGCTCCCCATACTGTTAACAGAGCCGCCGGTAATGAAAGCACAGTGGCGTAATGGAACAGCAACAGGCAAACCGGTCCGACCGTGCCGACCTGTAAGGCCATGCCTAGTTTAAAGCCGTCATAAAATGATGTATGTTTCATAAATTTATCCTCCTTAGTGCTTTATAACAATGAATAGTTTATAAAAATTTAAATTTTTGCGGCTATTATCAGCTGATATAAGGAGAAAAGATATGAAACGGGTTATTATATTAATGATGGATTCATTCGGTATCGGCGGAGCGCCCGACGCGGAAAAATTCGGCGATGTCGGTGCCAACACTTTTGCGCATATCGCGCAAGCGGTCGGCGGATTAAAGGTGCCTAATTTGTGCGCTTTGGGTTTAAATATTGCCGGATTTGAAGCTTCCGGCGAACAGGCGCCGTTTGCAGGCGCGGTAAATGTTGAGCTGCCGTCAAAATTCGGACACATGAAGGAAATCAGCCACGGCAAAGACACCACTTCCGGTCACTGGGAGATGGCGGGCGTGCCGGTGCTGTTTGATTGGGGGTATTTTCCGAAAGAATATCCGTCATTTCCGGCGGAGATGATTGCTAAAATTGTTGAACGCGGTAATATCGCCGGTATTTTAGGTAATGAAGCGGCTTCAGGCACGGAAATTATTGAGCGCTTGGGCGAGGAGCATATTAAAACCGGCAAACCGATTTTTTATACTTCGGCTGACAGCGTGCTGCAAATTGCCGCGCATGAAAAATATTTTGGCTTAGACAGGCTTTATGATTTATGCCAAATTGCGTTTGAAGAAGCCAAACCTTATAACATCGCCCGCATTATCGCGCGTCCGTTTGAGGGCGAGCATAAAGGCGAATTTAAGCGCACGAAGAATCGGCATGACTATTCGCAAACTCCGCCTTCCGCCACTATTTTAGACGAGCTTAAAAATGCCGGCGGAACGGTGGTGTCGGTTGGCAAAATTCGCGATATTTACGCCGGATGCGGCATTACCAAAGCGGTTAAAGCCAGCGGTTTGGAAGAGCTATGGAATGTTACGCTCGCAGAAGTTAAAAATGCGCCGGATAACAGTATTGTCTTTACCAACTTTGTTGATTTTGACATGACATGGGGACATCGGTGCGATGTTAAAGGCTATGCTGAAGGACTGGCATATTTTGATTCGCGTCTGCCTGATTTAGCCGCCATTTTGCAAGAGGGCGATTTGGTGTTTATTACCGCCGACCATGGCTGCGACCCGACTTATAAGGGCACCGATCATACCCGCGAGCAAGTTCCGGTATTAATGTTCGGGTATGGTGTAAAACCTGAAAACATCGGACAGCGTCAAACTTATGCCGATATTGCGCAAACCATTGCTGAATATTTGAATTTACCGGCAACCAAATACGGCAAAAGCTTTTTATAAGGGGCAGGGCATGGATTTAAGATTACCGTTTTTTGACGAACGCAATGCCGCGATTGATACCATAATTTTGCATTGCAACGCGTTTACGGCGGAGCAGGCGGTGGAATCGTTTAAGCAGGCGGAGGTTTCGGCGCATTATTTAATCGGGATGGACGGCAAAGTTTATAGTCTGGTTGATGATGATAAACGCGCGTGGCATGCCGGCAAAAGCTTTTGGCGCGGCAGAGAAGGGCTTAACCATAATTCGCTCGGCATTGAAGTTTGTAATTTAACTTTGGGACAGTCGCCTTATAATCAAAAACAACTCAGGTCGGTACTGGCGCTGTGCAAAAAGCTGATGAAAAAATATCATATTAAAGCGCAAAATGTGTTAGGACACTCTGATATTGCGCCGACTCGCAAGCCCGACCCCGGAATTTGCTTTCCGTGGCGCTATTTGGCAAGGCACGGTATCGGGGTTTGGTATAATTTGCGCAATGCCGATAAGGTTACGGAAAACGATGAACAAAAAATGCTTGCCGCCATCGGGTACGATGTGAGCAACTTGGCAGCGGCAAAATGGGCGTTTTGTCGGCATTGGTTGCCGGAAGTGGTGCCGGTGGATAATGATGTTATGCATTTGCTGAATAATCCGTATAATCCGCAGTTTGATGTTGATGAGCAAAAATTTTCGGCAGTTTTAAAGGCGGTTTATTGGCAGTTTGGCAAAAAAGGTGAATAAATTTGCAAATTTTTGCATTTTGTTGTTGATTTTGTCAAAAAGCTGACATAGGATAGTCTTCTAAAATAAATTATTAAAAAAACAATTCTTATGGCAAAAAAAGAAAAACATCAGAAAGCGGAACAATTCCGTGCGCAGATTCTGCTCCCTGTCCAGAGGAACTCTGCTATCAGCGAGCTACTTACTAAGTCATCTTATGACGAATCTGACAAACTAAGACTGAATATTCTCTTCCAGAAAAAAGCATATCTGGCGGGATGTGAAAATAACTACAAGCTTCTTGCTGCCAGAGTTGCGACTCTCGGTGACGACAAGCTTGCTAAGAAAGCGACTGCCTTCATAAGGTAGTTTTTTAAGTTGTCTTAGCCATATTTAACTAATGATGGGAAGGTTACGAGTTGTGAAATTCGTAACCTTTTTTTGTTGTTAAAAAGCTGATAAAATGCTTGTGAAAATAGCTAAAATCGGTATAATCAGGGTATTAACAACTATATTGAAAGGATGTAAAATGACTAAAGTTATTACCATGATGCCGGTACGTTTGGCTGCTACTCGTTTGCCGAATAAGCCTTTGCTTAATATTAACGGCAAAACTCTGGTTCAACGCGTTTATGAAAACGTTGAAAAAGCTTTGGGCGGAAAAAGCGATATTGCTATTGCCGCCGGTGACCAGGCGATTGTTGATGAATGCAACAAATTCGGGGCAACCGCTATTTTAACCGATCCGGCACTGCCGAGCGGAACCGACCGTATTGCCGCCGCCTTAAAAGTGCTTGATCCGAAAGGCGAAAAATATGACATCGTGGTTGATTTTCAGGGTGATAACTTAAACGTTGACCCGTCTGTTTGTTTACCGCTTGTTGAAATGGTGCAAAAAACCGATTGCGATATTGCTACCTGCGGTATGATTATTAAAAATGAAGATGATAAAAATAATCCGAATGTGGTTAAAATCGTTATGGGCTTAAAAGACGGAGAAAAAGAAGGTCGCTGCCTGTACTTTACCCGCGCAACCGCTCCTTATACCCGCAACCCTGATAAATGCCCAAATCAAGATTTGTATCATCATATCGGTATTTATGTATTCAAAGCCTCATCATTGCAGAAAATGGTTTCATTGCCGACCGGTGTTTTGGAAAAACGCGAAGCCCTGGAACAATTACGCGCGCTTGAAAACGGCATGACCATTCGCGCCCGTTTGGTTGAAGATATCAGATTGGTTAAACAAGCTCCTGCTGATATTAACACGCAAGAGGATCTAGAAGCCTCTCTCCCGTGGATTAAAGATTAATCTTGCGTATAATGGTCATCTACTAGGAATTTTCTCGCTCGTGTAACTATTCGTACACGACGCTCCAAAATCCCGTCGTATATGACTCATTCTCCGCAAGATTTAGGTATGTATTATAAAAGCCTCCCATTGGGGAGGCTTTTATAAGCTTTAAAATTAGCAATTATACATGCCACTGCATGGTAAAGCCGGTTTCGGTGTTGCCTTTATGTTTGGTGCATAGCTCGTAAATTTTGTTTAAGGTTAAGTTGTGAATACAATTGTCCGCATTGCAATCTTTATCGCCGTAATAAAAAGCGCGTACATTGCCGCTGTCGTTAGCGCTGTATGTTTGCAGTGAAAAGAGAGAATCGGCATGCTCTTTGGCAATAGTGATTATGTTTTGGCAAATAGCTAAATTATCTGCACTTTGCGTGGAAAGAGCAGGGTACATATATATGGAGAATACCGTAATGGTGTGGTCAGAATATGCATACTGTTCCTTATCAACGCGTATTTCGGTATTAAATACATCATAAATATAACGAGAACTGTTGTTTTTTACCATTTCAGTCGGAAATTCGCCCATTTTGATAAAATATGAAGTGAGATTTATAGCATGACCTGCTTCAGCGTTAATGTTGTTAAATGAATGCAAGTTGCGGTCAACTGCATTAAATACGGTGTTTAGTTGCTCTGCCTGTTTATTGAGCTTATACTTCATCATCGCCTTGCTGTAACCGGCGATAGCGCCAACGCTTAAAACTCCAATAATGGCAAGCACCCCTAGCATTTCCACCATACTGCGTCCAGTACACAACTTGTCACACTCCGGCTTGACCGGAGTGTCCAGGTGGGACAAGTTTGCTACTTGGTGGAACCTGGATATTCGGGTCAAGCCCGAATATGACAACATAGAGGCGGACTGTGGCTTTTCGTCGGGGCATGACAGAATGTGGTGTAAAAAACGGCTAAAATGTGTATACATGAGCTAAAATCCTCTCAAAATGATTAATTTGAGAAGATTTTAGCTCGCGTTTTTTTTTTGCAATATTTACGAGTCCGTGCTGTGTATAAGTTGTAAGACCACCCCGCTTTCGGCACCCCTCCATAGAGGAGAATTAATAGCGCCATGTATAAGTTGTGGTTTTTCACCACCCCGTCGGCTAACGCCGCTACCCCTCCTCAGGATGGGAATTATTATGGGTGTGTATAAGTTGTATAACTGTTTTTAATTCTTGAGTTGGGGCGGGAAATGGTATATTTTGACTAAAAATAAAGTATGTATAGGGTTGAAATGACTGA
Source organism: Lachnospiraceae bacterium (assembly GCA_963594125.1). Lineage (GTDB taxonomy): Bacteria > Pseudomonadota > Alphaproteobacteria > RF32 > CAG-239 > CAAFZY01. Next base: position 21,728 of record CAVBCV010000012.1, on the reverse strand, counting down.
TTTTAATGAACAAAAATCTATCGGCGGCAATGTTTGGCAGCGCACCAAGTTTGACGAGCGTTTGGCGGAAGCTTTAATGCAGCAAACCGGTATGCCGTATATTGTTGCCGGAATTTTGGCGTCGCGCGGGATTACTCCGCAAAATGCGGAAAGTTTTTTGTATCCTAAATTGCAAACCTTAATGCCGAATCCTTCCTGCTTAAAAGATATGGATATTGCCGCCAAGCGTTTGGCGCAAGCGGTGATAAATAATGAAAAAATCGGCATTATCGGCGATTATGATGTTGACGGGGCAACTTCAAGCGCGGTGCTGCGCCGCTTTTTGGAGTTTTTTTCTCTAAAAGTTAAAGTGCATATTCCGGACAGAGAAGAGGGCTACGGTCCAAGCAATCAGGCGTTTGCGGAGTTTGCCGCTGAAGATATTAAGCTGGTGGTTACCACCGATTGCGGCACTACCGCTTTTGATGTTTTGGATAATGCCGCGGCTCAGGGTTTTGATGTGATTGTGCTTGACCACCACGAGGCGGAAGTCAGATTGCCGAAAATTTTGGCGGTGGTTAATCCTAAGCGCTTAGATGAAAATAATGATTATCCGTATTTGAAATATATGGCGGCGGTCGGCGTGGTTTATATGACGATTGTGGCGATTAACCGCGAGCTGCGTCAAAGCGGATTTTATAACAATCATCAGGCGCCTGATTTGCTCAAATGGCTTGATATGGTGGCGCTTGGCACGGTGTGCGATGTGGTGCCGCTGTTGGGGCTTAACCGCGCGTATGTTAAACAGGGGCTTAAAGTTATGGCGCAGCGCCAAAATTTAGGAATTAAGGCCTTGCTTGATTCGGCATTATTAGCCGAGGCTCCGTCAGCGTTTCATTTAGGCTATGTGTTGGGTCCGCGTATTAATGCCGGAGGTCGGGTAGGCGATGCCTCGGTCGGCAACAATCTGTTATGCGCCGATGATGCGGTTACCGCGCAAAAACTGGCGGATAACTTAAACAAATTTAATGCGGAGCGTAAAGATATTGAAAGCTATGTTCTGCTTAATGCCATTGAAATGCTTGAGGGCAAACCGCAAGAATATCCGATGGCTTTTGTTGCAGGGCATGATTGGCATCAGGGCGTTATCGGTATTGTCGCCGGAAAGCTTAAAGAGCGTTATAATGTTCCGGCGTTTGTAATGTCGGTTGAAGCTGATGAGGTAAAAGGTTCGGCGCGCTCCATTCAGGGCGTTGACTTGGGAGCGCTTATTATGTCTGCCAAAGAAAAAGGCATTTTGACCAAAGGCGGCGGGCATATTATGGCGGCAGGATTTTCACTCTCAGAAGATAAAATTGAAGAGTTTAAAAAGTTTGCCGGAGAATATATAGCCAAAACTTTGGGCGGGGAAGAGCTTGCTCCGGTGATTGAGGTTGACGGCGTGGTCAGCTTAAACGGAGCCAACTTAGATTTGGCAGAAAAACTGCAAACATTAGAACCGTTCGGGGCAGGAAATCCGGAGCCGAAAATAATGATTGAAAACGTTAAAATCGTGCGTCCTGCGATTATCGGCAGCGGGCATGTTAAATGCATTTTAGGTTCAGACAGCGGTGGCAGCTTAAAGGCAATTGCTTTCAGGTGCGCTGATACGGCGGTCGGTAACGCGCTGCTTAACGCCAAAGGCGAAAGGTTTAACGTGGTAGGCGTTTTGCATAAAGACACCTGGCAGGGAAATTCGTCCGCTCAATTTATTATTGATGATATTGCGGCGGCGTAAAAGGCATAAAAAACGGCGGTAAATTTTGCTTTGCCGCCGTTTTTGATTTCAGCCTATTTCATAAGCTTTAAAAAGCGTTGATAGGTGAAGTATTCGCCAAGTTCAAACAACCCGAAAATTAAAATATACAGACCTAAAATGGTGCTGATGGTTACCGCGCCGATGGCGGGATACATGATAATTAAAAAGCCGAAGAATATGCCTAAAATGCCAAGGCTCAAACTCCATGTCCACGGCAGTTGCAGGTGTTTTAAGCGATAAGCGCTAACCAGCTGCGCCGCGCCGACCGCCATTGACCACACGGCAAAAATTATCGGCAGAGTGGCGGCGGTAACGCCAAGGTTGCCGACCAAAATGGCGCCGATAATTATGTCAATAATTCCGGTAAACATATACCAGCCGGATTCAAAATTGACTGATGTTGCAATATAGCCGATGCCGATTACTATTAAGGCAACGCCGATATACAGGCTCAGTGCCATCAGGCTTACCATCGGGTTTATCCAAACGTAAATACCGAGCGCGACGGTTAAGATTCCGGCAAGCAAGTGCCATATTCCCACACAGCAGGCGGGCTTGTTTTGAGTGTTAATTTCAACCATTTTTTTCTCCTTTGAAAATGTTCTGATGATAATTTAGTGTTTGGAAAAGCGTTTTTCCAGTGTTGACATAGTCTAAAGGCGAGATTAAAAATTATAAATCCGCAATTATTTTTAAGGCGGATAGTTTTTAACAAAGGAGGAAGTTTATGAATAAAAAAATTTTAGCATTAACAGCGGCGTTGTTAATCGGCGTATCCGGCGCGGCAATGGCAAAGTGCGATTGCGAAGGCTGCATGGGTAAAAATATGATGCGAAATGCCGGCGGTTTTGTGCAGGGCGATATGCAAATTTCAACCGTTAAAGAGGCTATGGATATGAAAGATGACTCCATGGTCAGCTTAAAAGGCAACATTGAAAAACAAATTAAAAAAGACAAATATATGTTCAAAGACGCTACCGGCAGCATGGTGGTTGAAATTGATAAAAAGGTTTGGAACGGACAGACCGTTTCACCGGCGGATACCGTTATTTTAACCGGTGAAATTGATAAAGATTTTAGTAAAGCAAAGCTTGAAGTTGATACCTTAACCAAAGTAAATAAATAACAAAACCCCCTGAAAGAATTTGCTCTTTCAGGGGTGTTTTGTGCGCGTAATCCTATATACAAATGGGGATATTATTCTGTTATTGAGTTGATAGTAGGTTTAATTTGAAAATTTTCTATTTTGGTTGAAATTCCGTATGTTAATGACTGCCTATCAGATATAAAACAGCCGTTTTCAGATAGCTTATTTTTCCAACATTGCTTACTCAGTTTTGTTTTGCTTGTAAAATAATTAATAATTAAATTTGTATCATTAATTAAATTTTTCAGCGCATTTGACAAGGTGCTGATGTTTTGCTTTGTGTGAATATGGACAATGGGGGAATGTATATAAAAAGTGGCTTGAGGTACACATATACGTATATTTCCTGCCAAAAAAATAATACAAGCAGCAGAATCGCATGTGCCGATATTATAAGTAATAACAGATACATTTTTTAACGATGTTAAAAAATTGGCTAAGGCAAATGCAGATGTTACAGAACCTCCATTAGAGTTGATATATAAATGTAACGTGTTTGCTTTTTTATCTCCATTGCATAATTTAATTATGGGGATAATAGTTTCTGTATCTATATCTCCAAACAAACAATAGTAAAGTTCGTTATTCATTATTTTACCGCTTTTTGCTAGTTCCTTTACATCTTCCTAAACAAGAATTTTTGCATGTTGAGCGGCAAGATATTTTACATGATGTTTTACATGATGTTTTACAACTCGTTAAACAGTTGGTTTTGCAGGTGTTTTTACAATTTCCTTTACATGTTAGGTTACAGCTTCCTTTACAACCACCTTTACAAGAAGTTTTGCAACCGCTTAAGCAACCGGCTTTACATGTACCAAAACAACCGGCGCATTTTGCAGCGTTTGAAATAATATATTTTTTAGATGGCATAATTGATGTGTACTTCTTATTGTAACGTAGTAATAAGTTTTCTATTTGTTGTATTTCATTTGTGTTTATTTGCATGTTGTATTCTCCTTTATAGCAAATGGATATTTTTCAATATTTATGTTTTGTAATATTTTTTTTGCTTTTAATGCGCTTTCTGCATATAAAGCATCTTCCTCGGTTAATTTACGGCAGTTATTAGCAATTAGTTTTAACTGAAAATCTGCAGATATAATAGCCTCGTATAAATGTAGTTTACATTTGTATTTATCTCTGATTGCGGGGTTGTTGCGATATCGGTAATTAAAACCGGCACAGGTTGGACAAAAGTGTTTCAAACAACATTTTTGACAATCAGGATCTTCTGCAAATGCTGATGATTTGAAATCTAAAAGTTTTGTTTTATTTGCTTTTGAACCTAAAACAATAGGGCTAAACATATGACATGCATATGATTCGCCATTGGTGTCATATGTTATCATATGCGTTCCGGCACCGCAAAATTTTTTCATTTTTCGCTTATCTTTTTCAGGAATCACAATATCAAGCGGTCTTGTTAAAATATTTACCGGTATCAGCTTATCGTCTTTTATATATGCATCACACAAGAGATGGAGTTGCTTAGCATATAATTCTGCATCTAATTCATTCCATTTTATTCCTTCAGCCAACGCTATTTCAACAGGAATATTTTTTCTTTGTAAAGTTAATATTCCGTCAGCTAAATATGGTAAAGTTGATTGAGATATTGTTAAATGCACTCCTTGTTCTTTCCATGTTTTTAAGAAAAAATTTAAATCAATTTGGGTGCTATTAGAACCTCTATTGTCCTGTTGCATTTTAGGGGTACCATCATAACTAACGGCACATTCTATGCTTGACCGGTGTCTTTTGAACCATTGTTTATGCTCATCTGTAAACAATGTACCGTTTGTTGTCATGAAAAATATCCAAGGTACATTAATTACACCGGTTTCAGCCCATTCCACCAATTCTTTAACTAATTGAAAATTGGTCATAGGTTCTCCACCCATTAAGTCTATTTCAAGTCCTTTGAATTTTTTTTGCTTTTTTACAATTTGTGCTTCCTTCAAAATAAGAGATTTAGCAATTTCAAATGACATTTTATTTTTTGATTTATATTGTTCGTAACAATATGTACAATTAAGATTGCAACTATGTGTAATCATAAGCATACATATTCTGTGCATATTAGCTTCTTTTGGCCATATTTTATTTAGCCTTCGCATGGTCTGTTCCTTGATTTGAATTGTTTAGTCCTTTGTTATAATCTTTACCGCTAAACATGATAGATTTTTGCGCAGATTCTGAAATATTTGAAGTTTGTTGAATGTTTGGTTTGGTAACTTCTTCTTGTGCAGTATTTGAAGAAACACAAAATATTATAGATATAGCTATTATATAAAATGCAGCAACTACTTCACATTGAGGGCCTATTTTCCAGTATATCTCATTTTTGATAGTATCCCATACACCTAAGCCGCCGCCTGTATATGATTTTTTATATGCTATTTTTCTGCATATATCTGCAATAACAATTAATAGACTAATAAACGCTATGGCTATGGCGGCATGGGTTGGAGTTAGGTACCATACTAACGGAATACTGCTAAGGATGATAATAAAAAGATTATAATATAAAGCACTATTGGTGTTGTCGGAAGTTTCTAATACGCCACTTTCTACAATTTCATTTATCATCTCATCAATGTCTGGCGTATTAAGTAATGATTGTTTTTGTTGTTCAAATTCTTCTTGTGTTAAAATACCTTTTTCTTTTAATTGACTTAAACGCTCTAAAGCATTTATATCTCTTAAACGTTTTAATGACGAGTTTTCCATTTTTATTTCTCCTTGTTGTATGATTGAATGAAAGTTTCACGTAGTGAATGCTTGTTTGAATCTAAATAGAAGTTTTCAGTGGCGATAAGCCAAAATATTTTATCAACCTGATAGGCGGTAACATTGGCAGCATCTGCCATTTCTTTGATAATATTTAAAATTAAGAACTCTTTATTGGGGCTCAATTTATCAATCAGTCCAAGATTTTCTATGAAGTAAATTATGTGGCGGTCCGGTTTGGCATATTGCGTATATCCGATTTCTTTTAGAAAATCACAGGCAAGGGCGGTACCCATGCCGGTAATGCGGCAAAGTTCATCAATAATTTTAATGCCTTTATTTTCAACATGAGTTTTAAAGACCGCTAAATCTGCAAATTGTGATAAATAATTAGCAGCGTCAACAGCGCCTTGGAGCCAAATTTGCCATAATTTGCTTTTAGCGTTAAATTTATTTATAAGCTCATTAATATTAGCATTAATCAAATTTTTATATCCGTTGGGTTGCGCAATGTTTAACTGCTTGCGGATTTCATCATGATGCTGGTTATATTTAATTACATTCGGCATTGAATTGCGGTTTTGCAACGATATTAAAAAGCGGTCGTAAACCGTATCAAGCGTAGCTTCAGGGGTGAAAATATTGTTTAGGGGTTTGAAGTATCTTTCAAGTTTGTTCAGACTAATACCTTGTTGCTCAGCTTGTTTTTGTAAATAAGCATAGGCAAAGTTATAAATCTGTTTGAGTTGATTTTTGGTGTATGTTGCCATATTTGCCTCCGGTTAAAGATAAAGCCGCTTGTAACAATGCGGCTGGAGGCTTCAAACTTCGTCACTAACAGAAGTGCAACATATTCAGTATATTAGTTGCCCTCCAGCCATAAAGACCGGAAAGGCACGAAAATATCGGATTTCGTATCCGTTAGTGACAGGAGGTTTGAAGACCTCATTATCAACAACTGTTGATAACGTGATTACTATACAAAGAATATAAGCATAAATCAATATTTATTTTTGCACCTTTGCAAAACATCAAAAGGTGCAAAATTTTTGCTTGACTTTAACTTGTTACCAGGACACAATCCAGATATTGTTTTAACCGAGACGTATTTCATTGTGAGTTGGTTTATAAGCGTTTCGGGTGAAGCTATTCAGCTCTTTAACAATGACCGAACCTTCTCTTCACCGCAAAAGATAATCTTTTGAGGAAAGAAGGGTGTTCAGGTCTATTTTTTTGATTATCTATTCTTCCTTTTTACGGTGAGCTTTGGGTAACGCCTTAATAAGGAATATAATAATGTTTGTATCAGATAATAAGCAAGATAAGCTTTCGGGGAAGGCAAAACTTTTATATAATGCTAAAAAACATAAATTGGTGTTGTGGGTTGATGAAAAAGTAGTTTGGCATTATAAATTTAAGACTAAAAAAACAAGCAACATTGAACGTGTTTTTGCTTATATTATGAACAATCCTCGGCAAAACATAAGTTTAAGCGAATTATGTGAGAAGGCAGGATTAAAACCTACACCAAGCCGTATGCTTAAAACTATACAATATTTTAAACGTGATTCAGACAAGTTGACTAATCATGAATATTTTTATAATTATCGCTTAGATGATGAAATTAAAAAAGTGTTCAGACGCGGAAAATTGCCTTTTGAAATAGTTAAATGCTTTTTTGACTTACATTATAAAAATGTGATGTTTTTACCCGTAATAAATAATTCTTTAAGCTTAAACGTTGGTTTAAATTGACCGGTTTGAGGTATGAAAAAAGCCGGATTTCTCCGGCTTTTAAGGTTTTTAGATGTTTTAATTTTGCGGGTTATATTGATAAGGATCGGCTTTTTCTTTGCCGTGATATACATCAGAGGCTTCGTCAAAGCGTTCGCCCAAACGAGATTTTAATTTACCGGCGCTGCCTTCGGTGTCAGAAATTTGTTTAGAAATTTCAGTTCCGGTGTTGGTGGTGTAGCCTTTAATCCAATTCCACTGATTTTCAGGGGTGATGCCATAGCCGAACCACATAATTAAAACTGCAATGCCGATTAAGCCGATTAAATAAATTATAGCCTTCATTTTAAGCTCCCATAAATTATTAAAGATGGACCTAATATAACCGCAATAACTTAATAACTATTTAATGCGTTTTATGAAAAAATATTTTCCGGCGTGTAGCCGCCAAAGCTGAAAGGTTTGCCGTCTAAATAGCGGTAATTGCGGTCAAGCTTGCCGATTTTTTGCATATCGCTTTCATCTAAGGTTATATTTAATGAGGCTAAATTTTCGCGCAGGTGGTTTTCATGCACTGATTTGGGGATAACCACAATGCCGCGCTGCATAAGCCATGCCAAAATTACTTGCGCCGGAGTTGCGTTTAAGCGGGCGGCAATCTCGCTGATGGTTTTATCTTCTAAAAGTTTGGGCTCGTCTTGGTGTTTGAGCGCGGCGGCGCGGTCTGATGAACCAAGCGATGAATATGCGGTTAAAGTAATCAGGTTTTTGTTACAAAAATCTAAGAGCTCCGTTTGCTGCAAATAGGGGTGGCATTCCACCTGATTTACTGCCGGAGCGATACTGCCGTTATCAAGCAAACGTTGCAGATTTTTAACTCCGAAATTGGAAACGCCGATAGCTTTAACCAAACCGGAATTATATGCTTTTTCCATCTCTGCCCAGGTGACTTCAAGCGGAAGCTCAGAGAGGGGAACCATATCGGTCTCAGAAGTCGGCGTATCGGTGTTTTTACGCTGCGCAATCGGCCAGTGCATAAGCCATAAATCTAAATAATCGCACTGCAAATCATGCAAAGTTTGTTTTAAGGCGGGCAGCACGTCTTCAGGGGCGTGCGAATCGTTCCATAATTTGGAAGTTATGAACAGGTCTTCGCGCTTTAGGTTATCTTCATTAAAGGCGTCATGAAAAGCTTGTCCGATTTCAGCCTGATTGCCGTAAATTGAGGCGCAGTCAAAATGGGTATAGCCGAGCTTTAACGCCCAGCGAACGGCGCTGTAAACCTCGCCAGAGCTTGATTTCCAGGTTCCGAGTCCGATAAGCGGAATTTTTGCTTCCGTGTTTAGTTTTGCATATTTCATGTTTATCTCCTTGTTGATGGGTGTGTATTGTATATAATAAGTGTTTGGAGCGATTAAAGAGTCGGAGATGTGTATATTCGTTGGTGATTATATAAAATTGTGCTTGCATAAATAATAAACATATACTAAAGTCTATACCGTATTGTACAAACAAAAATACAATGTAAAGAAACTTTATAAAGGATATTCGGATATGAAAAAAACTTTATTGCTTGCAGGTGTTGCCAGCGTATTTGCTCTTAACGCCAATGCACTTGAATTGACCCCGTATGTTGGTCTTGATTATAACTATTCTATGCTTCATCATGATTCTTCAATGGATGCTATTATGGCCGGACAAGCTCATTCCGCATCTGTTGTTATGGGTACAAAATTATCTCCTTATGCCGGTGTTGAAGCTTTTTATCAGCTTTCAAAGAAAGAACACAAAGCTGACAATCGTTCACAACTTCAGGCTTATGGCGCTGATATTTTAGGTTACTTGCCGCTCGGCTGCTATGGCGAATATGAAGTTTTGGCTTCTGCCGGTTTGGGTCAGTACACCGCAAAATATAACAAAGATCAGGACAGTGGTTTAGGTTATCGTTTGGGCGCAGGTTTGCAGTACAACGTTACCGATAACTGGGCTGTTCGCGCTATGTATCGTCATGTATGGGTAGACAAGAATGTTCTTGACTGCGTAAATGAAGTTTCATTGGGCGTTAGATATTCTTTCTAAGAGTGTATCCTATACTTAAATAAAAAGTCCGGAATTATCAGTTCCGGATTTTTTATTGCTTGTTTTCTTTGTAAAATTACATTATCTTTAAAGGCAGTTTTTAACTTAATATGGAGATGTAAAATGCGTTTGTCTTATGCCGTGCTCGGCGCCGCTTTAGGCTTTGCTCCGTTATGTGAGGCCGCAAGCGTCAGCGAAAGTAAAAATTTAGAAATAAGTATTTACAACAATAATCTGGCGTTGGTTAAAGATACCCGCGACGTTAATTTGCAAAAGGGCGCCAACAATGTGGCCTTTGAAGGCGTTGCCGCGCAAATTAAGCCGGAGAGCGTTTTGTTTGCGGGCGATGGAATTGGCGTTAAAGAATATAATTATGATTATGACTTGCTCACCAATCAAAATATTATTGAAAAATCGGTCGGTAAAACGGTTAAAACCGTAACGCAGAATCCGACCACCGGCGCAAATATTTTTGATAAAGCTAAAATTGTGAGCGCTAACGGCGGTATGCCGGTTTTAGAATTTTCATACGGCATTGAACCGCAGTTTGACGGACGTTTGGTGTTTGAAAATCTGCCGGAAAATTTGCATAACAAGCCAACGTTGGCGGCTAACATTACCAGTGTTGCAGACGGTGTGCATGAGTTGATGCTGGCATATTTAACCGGCGGAATTTCATGGAAGACCAATTATGTGGCTAATGTCAACGGCGCTGATACGCTTGACTTAAACGGATGGGTTGCCATTAATAACCGTTCGGGCATTGATTATAAAGATGCCAAAGTACAACTGATTGCCGGTGATGTTAATCAGGTTTATGACGGTGGAATCGCGCGTCCGATGTATGCAACCCGTATGATGGCAAAAGCTATGGTTAATGATGCAGTCGCGGTAGAAGCCGCAGGCGCCGCTCCGCAGCAAATCAGCGGCTATCAGCTTTATACGCTGCCGGATAAAACCGACATTAAAGATAACCAGACCAAGCAGGTTATTTTAATTGAAAAAAACAAGGTTAAATACACAAAAGAAGGGCGCTTGTATTCGGCTTTATATTTTGGCGGCGATTATCAATCTTCATTTGAAAAAGCGCACCCTGATATGTATTACATTATGAAAAATACCGATGAAGATAATTTAGGCTTGCCGCTTCCGGCCGGTGTGGTTCGCTTTTATGAAAACGATGATAACGGCAGTATGCAGTTCATCGGTGAAAACTCTATCGGGCATGTGGCTAAGGGTGAAAAAATTGAACTGAATCTGGGGAGTTTCTTTAACATTTTTGCAGATGGAAAAGTGCTTAAAGTCAACAAGGTTTCGGAAAAGAAAATTGCCGATATTGTTAATGGTTGCCGCAAAGCAACAATCGTGCGCAATTATGACGCGGAAGTTACTTTTAACAACGGCGGAAAAACGGCGGAGAGAATCATCTTTAAACAGAGCATCAATCAAAACAGTAAAGTTATTGCTGAGAGCATTAAAGGCAGTTTGAAAGATGTGAATAACTATGAATGGGTGATTGATTTGGCGGCTGATTCAGAATCCAAACTTACCTTTACGGTACAAACCACATCTGATGAGCGTTTGTGCCAATAGTTTTTTGTAATGCGCATAAAAAAACACTCCTGAATGTTTATTCGGGAGTGTTTTTCATATAAGCAATGCTTATATTATATATCTTATTTCTTGCTGGTTTTTGAAGTGCTTTTAGTAGCAACTTTTTTAGCAGAGGTGCTTGAAGAAGCACATGTTTTTTTGCAAGAAGCTTTTTTGCTGCATTTTGAAATTTGTTCCACAGCCATAGACCAGAATTTTTCATCTTGTCCAGACGGGCAACCGGCATTCTGCCACAGATAGTAAGCGGCTTCGCGAATGCAGTTTTCATTACAATTTGACATTATAATTATTCTCCATAAATAAGTTTTCAACAAAATCAATATATAATCGTTTTTTTAATCAGTCAACAATAAATAACAAGAAAATTTACATATATTTTTTGTGATTACGTAATTAATGGCTTTACAGATAAAAAATAGTCTTTTATAGTGTGAAACAAGTATTATTTTGGTCATATCATATATGGAGGTTTAATGGAAAACTTATTATCAAAAGAAGAAATGGAAGCTGTTATTAACGGAGACCACGGCAATGTGTTTGCCGTACTCGGTATTCACCGCGATAAAGGCTCAAAAAACGTGTTTATCAGGGCGTATCTGCCTAATACAAATTCAGTGGAATTGTTAGATGAAAATAATAATTCTTTGGGTGTGATGACTAAACTTGATAACCGCGGATTTTATCAAATTAATTTGGGCGCGGTGGATAACTTTAAGTACAGATTCAGAATCACTAATGACCAAAACAATGTGTATATCAAAGAAGACACTTATCGCTTTTTGCCGACTATCGGCGATATTGACGAATATCTGTTTGCAGAAGGAAATCACCACGATATTTATAAAAAACTCGGCGCGCACGTTATGGAAATGGACGGCGTGAAAGGCGTGGGTTTTGCTGTTTGGGCGCCTAATGCCAAGCGTGTTTCAGTGGTTGGCAATTTTAATAACTGGGACGGTCGCGTTGATGTTATGCGCAAACATTTGAACTGCGGCATCTGGGATATTTTTATTCCGGGAATCGGCGAGGGCGAAGTTTATAAGTATGAAGTTAAAACCTGGGAAAATTATATTTTATGCAAATCAGATCCGGTTGGGTTTTATGCTGAAAAACGTCCGAAGACGGCGTCAGTTGTTTATGATTTAAATCATTATACCTGGTGCGATTCAGAATGGATGAATTACAGAGAATCGTATAACAGTTTTGATAAGCCGATTTCAATTTATGAAGTGCATTTGGGTTCGTGGCGCCGCAAAGGCGATAATGGCGAAGAGTATTTGACTTATCGCGAGTTTGCCGACAGATTAGTGCCGTATGTGGTTAATATGGGCTTTACTCATGTTGAGTTTTTACCCCTTTGCGAACACCCGCTTGACGCATCTTGGGGATATCAGGTAACCGGCTTGTTCGCGCCGACTTCACGTTTCGGGACTCCTGATGATTTTAGGTATATGATTGATAAATTCCATCAGGCTAATATCGGCGTGATTATGGACTGGGTTCCGGCGCACTTTCCGAAAGACGCGCATGGCTTGGTTGAGTTTGACGGCACGCATTTGTATGAACATGCCGATCCGCGCAAAGGCGAGCACAAAGACTGGGGAACAAAAATTTATAATTACGGGCGCACTGAAGTTTGCAACATTTTATGCGCCAGCGCTTTGTATTGGATGAAGGAATATCACATTGACGGGTTGCGCGTTGACGCGGTGGCCTCAATGCTTTATTTGGATTATTCGCGCAAAGCAGGCGAGTGGGTGCCGAATCAGTATGGCGGCAATGAAAACTTGGAGGCAATAGCCTTTTTGCGCAAAATGAATGAACTGGTTTACGGTGAAAATAAAGGCGTGATGACTTGCGCGGAAGAATCCACCGCATGGCCGATGGTTTCGCGTCCGACTTCAATGGGTGGATTGGGTTTCGGCTATAAATGGAATATGGGCTGGATGAACGATACTTTGCGTTATATCAGCCATGAGCCGATACACCGTAAATATCATCACGGGTTGTTGACTTTCGGGCTGCTTTACGCTTTTAATGAAAACTTTATTTTACCGATTTCACATGATGAAGTGGTGCATGGTAAAGGTTCTATGCTTGGCAAAATGCCTGGTGATGAATGGCAAAAATTTGCCAATATGCGCGCTTATTACGGATTTATGTGGACTCACCCCGGCAAAAAACTTTTGTTTATGGGTTGTGAGTTCGGGCAAGACTGGGAATGGAACGCGGAAGAAAGTCTGCGTTGGCACTTGCTGCAATATCCGATGTACAAGGGTATGCAAAACTGCGTGCGCGATTTAAACTTGATGTATAAAGGAAATGCGCCGCTGTTTGAAGAAGACTTTGACTATAAAGGCTTTGAGTGGATTAATCATTCTGACAGCGATGACAGCGTGATTTCATTTATTCGTAAAGCCCATAACCCTGATGATTATTTGATTGTCGTTTGCAACTTTACACCGGTGGTTCGCAACAATTATCGCATTGGTGTTAATGAAGGCTGCCGCTATCAGGAAATTTTTAACAGCGATGATACCAACTATTGGGGCAGCGGGGTTAAAAATGAAGGCTTTATGCAGGCGGAATTTCAAAGTTGGGATATGAAGCCGTTTTCAATAGAGGTTACGCTGCCGCCGCTTTCAACCATAGTGATTAAACCGATAAGAGGCTAGGAGGCTTAAATGGCGGCGGTTAAAATCAGTTCGGGAAAAGCTTATCCGTTGGGGGCGACTTATGACGGAAACGGCGTTAATTTTGCGCTGTTTTCCGCTAACGCCGAAAAGGTTGAACTTTGCCTGTTTGATAAAACCGGCACTAATGAAGTTTCGCGGGTGGCAATTGTTGAAAACGAGCATAATATTTGGCATGTTTATCTGCAAGGAATTGAGCCGGGACAGGTGTACGGGTATCGGGTTTACGGTCCGTATAAACCGGAGGAAGGAAAACGCTTTAATCCGCATAAACTGCTGCTTGACCCGTATGCGCGTAAAGTTATCGGCGAGCTGATTTGGCATAAGGCGATTTTCGGGTATGATTTAGACAGTCCGGAAGCTGATTTATCATTTTCAACTTTAGACAGCGCGCCTTATGTGCCAAAGTCGGTAGTGGTTGCCAATAGCTTTGAATGGCAAGATGATAAGCGTCCTAATGTTCCGTTTAATGAAAGCATTATTTATGAGGCGCATGTTAAAGGTTATACCATGCTGCACCCGCGGGTGGAAAATAAATATCGCGGAAAGTTTTCAGGATTTGCTTCAAAAAGCGTGATTAATTACTTGAAATGGCTTGGCATAAGTTCGGTTGAATTGTTGCCGATACATGCTTTTTTCGGTAATAAAATCGGGCGCGATATACACAATTATTGGGGATACGAATCGCTGTTGTTTTTTGCGCCGGAGCCTTCGTATTTAACCGCCGGTGAAATTGATGAATTTAAATCTATGGTGCAAACATTGCATGCCAACGGGTTGGAAGTTTTGCTTGATGTGGTATATAATCACACCGGCGAGGGCAATCAGTTCGGGCCGACGCTTTGTTACCGCGGCATTGATAATGAAAGTTATTATACCTTAGATAAAAACAATAAGCGCTTTTATTATGACAGCACCGGCTGCGGAGCCTCATTTAATTTACAAAATCCGAATGTGTTGACGCTGGTGATGGACTCAATGCGCTATTGGGTAAACGAGATGCACGTTGACGGTTTCAGGCTTGATTTAGCAACATCGCTTAGCCGCGTTAATACGGAGTTTACACAAAACAGCGGCTTTTTGCTTGCGGCGCGTCAAGATGAAACTTTGCGTCAGGTTAAGTTGATTGTTGAGCCGTGGGATGTTGGCATGGGCGGATACCAAATCGGCGCGTTTCCGGCCGGTTGGGCAGAGTGGAACGACCGCTTCCGCGATGTGGCGCGGCGCTTTTGGCGCGGCGATGAACGACAGGTTGGCGAGTTTGCCAGCCGGGTTGCCGGTTCAAGCGATATATTCGGTTATTATAATCGCAATTTATGTAGTAGCGTTAATTTTATAACCGCGCATGACGGGTTTAATCTGTATGATTTAGTCAGCTATAACCAAAAGCATAATGAGGCTAATGCGGAAAACAATCGTGACGGAAGCGATGCTAACTGGAGTTGGAATTCCGGTTTGGAAGGGAGCACGGAAGACGTTAAAGTTAATGAAAGGCGTTTAATGCGAGCCAAAGCATTACTTGCCACGCTTATGCTCTCATTCAGTATTCCAATGCTCTTTGCCGGCGATGAGTTTGCTAACACGCAATTTGGCAATAATAATCCGTATTGTCAGGATAATGTTATTAATTGGTTGGTATGGGAAGCAATCAGCTTAAAAGACCGCAAGTTGGCGCGGTATGTGCGCAGGTTGATTACGCTGCGCAAGCATTTAAATATTTTTAAGCGCAATCAGTTTTTCAGCGGTAAGAATATCGGGCGCAGTTATTTTAAGGATTTGGCATGGTATACTGAGCAAGGCAACGAATTTACCGCCGCCGACTGGAACGCTCCGGAGCGGAAGGCATTGGCGTATGCCGTATATGCTAAAGGTAAACTGCTGTTTGTGATTTTTAATGCTAATGATAAATCGCTTGAGTGGAAATTGCCGATGCTTAAAAAAACGAAAAAATGGAAAGTGCTGTTGGATAGTTCAGGAAAACTTAAAAATAAAGAAAATGTCGGCGCAGGCGAGGTTATAAATGCGCCAGCGTGGTCGGTAACGGCAATAGAAGTCAGTATTTAGGGTGCATTGAGAGGAACTATGAGCGATAAATTAAATTTGTTGGCAGATAAATTAGGCATTGCCAGACATTTTTCGGACGCGGGAATGCGTAAACGCGATTATGTTGTCAGCGATGATATTATAAAGTTTTTCTGTAAAGAATACGGCTACAAAGCTGATACGGAAGAAGATATTGCAAACTCGCTTGAGCGGCTTGATAATGCGTCATGGAAAAAAACTCTGCCGGCGATTGTTATTGCGCGGCATGATGATATGTCATTTTATGCAGTGCTGACTGAAACGCAACTAAGCCAAAAAATTACGCTCTCCGCGCAAGAAGGTCAAGAGCTGAAGTTTGAGGTTACCGATACCGGCGAGCGTAAAGAATTTGGCGGTAAAGAATACTGCAAAGTTAAAATTACGCTGCAAGATTGTCTGCCGTACGGATACTATAATTTACAGCTGAAATATACCGGCGGCAGCACTAAAACGGTTTTGGCGGTGGTGCCGGATAAGTGCTATACCACAGAGGCGGTTGAAAGCGCTAAATTATGGGGTTACAGTTTGCAGCTTTATGCCTTAAAAAGCCGTCATAACTGGGGTGTCGGCGATTTCACGGATTTAAAGACATTTGTTGATATGTGCGCTAAAGCCGGAGCCGATGTTATTGGGCTTAATCCGCTTAATGTTTTGTTTCATGATTATCCGGAAAACGCCAGTCCGTATTCATCGGTCAGCCGGTTGTTCTTAAACCCGATTTATATTGACGTTGAAGCAGTTCCTGAATTTGAAAAATGTGATAATGATTTACTGCGGGCAGAAATTGCCAAAGTTAAAAGCACGGAATTAATTGATTATACGGCGGTTTATAATCTTAAAATAAAAGCGCTTGCGCAGTTGTTTGCAAGCTTAAAGCAAAATACAAATTATGCGCGGCAGTTTGCTGATTTTAAACAAGAAAAGGCGGCGGAGCTTGATTTGTTTGCCACGTTCCAAGCATTGTACAGCGAGCAGTCAAAAACTGTTTGGGGCGGTTGGCATGCATGGAGCAAAGAATTGCAAAATCCGGCGTCGCTCGCGGTGGCAAAATTTAAAGAAAACCATGCTGAGCAAATAGAGTTTTTTAAGTTTTTGCAGTTTGAGGCGGACAGGCAGTTAAAAGCCGTTTATGACGAGGTTAAAAAGCGCGGTCTTAAAATTGGGCTTTATCGTGATTTGCCGGTTGGGGTATGCAAAGACAGCGCCGAATTATGGGCGGACAGATATGTGTTTATGGAAAAATCGGGAGCCGGCGCTCCGCCTGACGCATTTTTTACGCTCGGGCAAAAATGGTGTTTGGGCGCTTTTAATCCGTATGAGCTTAAAAACAGAGCTTATGAGCCGTATCTTAAAATTCTGCGCGCGAATATGGCTTATGCCGGAGCCTTGCGGATTGACCACGTTATGGGTTTAATGCGTCTTTTTATGATACCGGACGATAAGCAAAACGGCACCTATATTTATTATAACTTTGACGATATGTTGGGACTTTTGGCGCTGGAAAGTTATTTGCACAAATGCGTGGTGGTCGGCGAGAGTATCGGCAATGTGCCGGACGGATTTTTAGACAAGCTCAGAGCGCATAATATATACTCAATCAGCGTATTGTGGTCAGAGCGTTGGAACGGTGGATACGGCGATTTTAAAATGTCGGCCGATTATCCGGCTAATGTTTTTGTTTCAGTCGGCACGCATGATATGCAGCCGCTTAAAATGTGGTGGTTCGGATATGATATTGAGCTTAAACGCAAACTTAATATGATTGATGATAATGAGCGGATAAGTTCGTATAAAATGCGCGAAGGCGACAGGTATAAGCTTTTAGCGGCGCTTGATTTTAATCAGGTGTGGCCGCAAGATAAGCCCCGCAAAGCCGATTATTTATATGGCGAGGGTTATCCGGAAGGCATTGAAGAAGCAGTGCATAAGCTTTTGGCTAAAACGCCGTGCAAAGTGGTGATGCTGCAGCTTGAAGATGTTTTTCAAGTGGCGGAATTGCAAAATCTGCCGGGGACTGACCGCGAAACGTATCCTAACTGGAGGCATCGTTTGCCGATAGATTTGGAAGATATGGAAAATTCTGAGGTCTATTGGCGCAACATTAACGCGGTTAAAAGCGCGCGATAAATTTTACTTTTTGTGCAGGTAACGGATTATGCCGTACAAGGTGTTTATGTCTTGTTCGGTTAAGTTGCCGCGGGTAAAAATGTTGTGTAGATTGCGGAGCAGAGTGGGGCGCTTTTCTTCATCTTGCAGATTTTTAAAATCTTGCAGTTCATGTTCTAAAAAAGCAAAAAAGTTAGTCAGCTGCTCTTTGCTTGCAAGGCGGGTGGCGTTAGTGATAAATTGCGCTTCCGGCACGTTGATAATGCTTTTATACCATTCATACCCGACCAATAGCACGGCTTGCGATAAATTGAGCGAGCAGTGTTTAGGGTTAAGCGGAATTTCAATAATGGCGTCGGCGATTGATATATCGTCATTTTCAAGTCCGGTGCGTTCCGGACCAAACATAATGCCGCATTTATTGCCGGAGTTAAGCAAATCATGCACCGGCTTCATAACGGTTTCCGCGGTGTAAATGGTTTTTATCTGATTGCGGCGGCGGGCGGTGGTGGCGTAAACGGCATTTAAATCGGCAATTGCGTCTTTGACGGAAGCATAAACCGCGGCATTGCGTAAAATTTCATCAGCGCCGGAAGAGGCGGCAATCGCTTTATCGGAAAGATGATTCTCACGCGGGGTGACCAAGCGCAAATTGCTTAAGCCGCAGTTCATCATGGCGCGGGCGGTCATGCCGATGTTCTCAGAGAGCTGCGGGCATACCAAAATAATCGCGGGCTGCGAATCGGATAATATTGTCATGTTGTTAGTCGGTTCCTAAAATGTCCATTGAGTTGAACAAAACATTGTTAAAGTCAAGCTCGGTGTAATTTTCCATAATGTTATAAACATTCATAAACATCAGGCTGAGCGGGTCTTGAGCCGTGCTGTTGGTAACATCGTCTAGGCTTTGATGCAGGGTAGCTTTATAATCGGACGCCATATTTTTAACTTTGCTGTCATAAGAGGCCGGAATTTTGTAGCCCATTTTGCGTAAATGATTGAGCATAACAATCATGTTATGGCGGTTTACTTCCGGCGCAATCATTTCTTGCCCCATGGCGGTGGTGTAGGTGGTGCCTTCACCGATATAATTTAATTTGCCGTGTTGTCCGCTGCCTCGCCAGGTGCGAACTCCGCTGCGGTCACGGGCACGCGCCCATGGGTCAACCGGAAGGATGTCGCCGCCGGTGGGTCCGTTGCCGTATACCGGAGCATTGACCACATCGGCGCCGTTAGTGCCGTTGCCGGCGGTATCGCCGAAATAGCCGTCATTGGGTTTAGGAGGCTGAGCCGTCCACGGATTGGCCGGAAGCTGCGCCCAAGCAACGCTTGCGGTAAATACAATTCCTAAAATTGCAGATAGGCGTAAAATTTTTAACATGGCGCTCTCCTTATACGAACTTCATTAAATTAGTTATAGTTTAACATAGTTTTTTACAAAAATACAGTTACATTATTGTGTCATTTTATTTTTTGTTTTGCAACTCGTTAATTTGATTTTGCAACAAGTTGAGTTCTTTTTTAAGCTTTTCAATATCGGCAAGTAACGGATCAGCAGCTTCTTTATCAACGGCATAAGCGCAAAAAGTTTTATTTGCTGATTTGTGTTTTTCAGTTTTATGCGCCGGAACGCCGACCACTGTTTCGCCGGCGGCAACATCTTTTAATACCACGGCATTGGCGCCGATTTTGACATTGTTGCCGATTTTTATCGGTCCTAACACTTGCGCTCCCGAGCCGATAATCACACCGTTTCCGATGGTGGGGTGGCGTTTGGTCATAACTTTGCCGTTTTTATCAAACACGGTGGTGCCGCCAAGGGTAACGCCATGATACATAGTAACATTATTGCCGATTTCAGAGGTTTCACCGATAACAACGCCCATGCCGTGGTCAATAAAAAATCCGGTGCCGATTTTGGCGCCGGGGTGAATTTCAACGCCGGTTAAAAAGCGCGTTACCTGCGATAAAAAACGCGCGGTTAGTTTAAAGTTTTTTTGCCATAGCCAATGATTGAGGCGGTAAGCGGTAATGGCGTGAAATCCGGACGAAAGCAATGCCGCGGCATAACGTGAAGAGGTGGCGGGGTCGCGGGCAATAACCGCGTCTAAATCAGCCAAAATTAAAGACTTGTTTTTTCGATTCATTTTATGTTATATTCCTCAACAATATTAATAATTTATTATCTTTAAGATGATAATATATCTAAAAAGTAAATTTACAATAAAGAGAATTGCAGATGGTAGAAATTTTATTTAACGGACATGCCGGCAGATTGGAAGGTCGCTATCACAAAAGCGAAAAGCCCGATGCTCCGGTGGCTTTGATTTTGCACCCGCACCCGCAATATGGCGGAACCATGAATAACAAGGTTGTTTACAGCTTGTTCAGCTGTTTTAAAGATTTAGGTTTTTCGGTTTTGCGTTTTAACTTCAGAAGCGTTGGGCGTTCGCAGGGAAAATTTGAAGACGGTCCCGGAGAACTTGCTGACGCTACTACCGCTTTGGATTGGCTGCAACAGAACAACCCTGATGCGCGGCAGTGCTGGATTGCCGGTTATTCATTCGGGGCGTGGATTGCTTTGCAGCTTTTAATGCGCAGACCTGATATTAATAATTTTATTGCTGTTTCGCCTCCGGCAAATGAAAAAGATTTTGCCTTTTTGGCGCCGTGTCCGGCTTCCGGCTTAATTGTACAGGGCGAGGCTGATGAAATTGTTAATCCGCATCAGGTGGCAACGCTTGCCAAGCGGCTTAATATGCAACGCAATATTTCAGTTGATTTTGCCATGATTGAAGGCGCCGACCACATGTATAACAATCGGTTGGTTGAATTATACAAGGTTGCCGGAAATTATGTTTTGGATGTGATGAACCGCAAATCTCCGCTTAAAAAACGCCGCGGACGCCGCCGGAAAGAAACGGAAGATGAAACCTTGCTGTTGGAAGATGATTCTATGATTGATACCGCAGATGATGATTTGGGTGATGAAGAATAGAATTTAAGGTTGTGATTTTATTAAACAGGTGTTTGCCATAACGCAAGCACCTGTTTTTATTTATTTGTAAGTTATAAATAACATACAGTTAGTTCCGTTGCAAGTGTTGCACAAATTGTTTATTCTATTTAAATCTAAGTTGCGCAGGCAATTTGTATTATCACTGCAATATGCATCGCCCCATAAAGTTCCTTGTGGTGAATTATCCATACTTCCGTCATCAGTATCTATATAAGTGACTATCCGCCACAAGTTAGCCGCGTTTTCTTTGGCGGCAATTACAATATTGCGGCAAATTTCTGCACCATACGATGTTGGCAGAAAACCGAAGCGTACAGCTCCATGGTTATTTTGCTCCAAGCTGTTGTGATATATATAAATATCATTTTTAAACCATTTATCTTGTAAATAATCATTTGCAACGTATTCTATACCATCGGGGAGCAAATTTAATTTTTTGAAAATATCACCATATGCTGTGAGTGTGTTTGCCTCGTATGCTAATTTGTCTTTAATTTGCAAAGCATTGTTAATTAGCATATTAACCGCCTGAGCATGCTGATTTAATTTATATTTCATCATGGCTTTGGAATACCCCGCAATCGCCCCAACCGACAGCACACCGATAATCGCGAGCACGCCAAGCATTTCCACCATAGACCGACCAGATTGTGTATACATGAGCTAAAATCCTCTCAAAAAGTTAGTTTTGAGAAGATTTTAGCTCGCGTTTTTTTTTTGCAATATTTACGAGTCCGTGCTGTG
>CAVBCV010000011.1:0-41184 GCA_963594125.1 Lachnospiraceae bacterium | reverse complement strand
GAATTAGAGTTTTATGTGCTTAACTTATTTTTATGAAAAACAAACGAACTGATGATTGATTTTTTTATAATTTTTTACTCCGCCCCCAACTTTGACGATGAACCAAAGATAATAAATGACATTTTGCTAAATATTAACAATGTTATAAATTCCTTGATAAAATATTACAAACCACTTTTCTTTGAAATGCTTTGGTAACGTTGTCTGAAATAAATTCTCAATGTGTAGTCAGTTTTTTACTCTATCCATCTCTTTAACGATAACCTGATGATTTTTAGTAAAAACGCCCTCTGCGAACCGCAAAATATCCTTAAAAAACAAGAGGTTAGACCTCAAAATCTAACCTCTGTCCAGCGTGGCTGCTTTGCCTGGATTCGAACCAAGATTAACGGAGTCAGAGTCCGCTGTCCTACCATTAGACGACAAAGCAATAATCTGTTTGTATCCGTGTTAATACGACTTTTTATTGCATAAGTCAAATATTTTTTAACATATTTTGCTTAAAAAATTATATTATATATATTCAATCAAACAAACAGCCTTCAACGGAGACGTTTATGTTTAAAATAACCAACGAAAAAGTCATTGCTTTTTTTAAGCTACTCTGGAAAAAGCAACCCAAAACAACTGAAATATCACCCACGCAAGCCGCCAAAATTCAAAAACAAAATTACATAAACTCAAACCGCAAGCTTGAAAATATATGCACTCCGCCATATTTAACCATCGCCGCCCAACTTGCCGACCATCGCCAAGCTGTATTTGAGGCTGCGGTTACTTATTTGTGCACCATCGCGCAAAATGAACCCAAATATCAAAAGCCGATTATCGGTCTTTTGGGCGCCTACATGAATAATCACAAATCTAAAACTGACCGCCTTGTTTTTATTGAAAACATGTTATTTAAATATAAATGGTCGGTTTAGCCGATATAATTGCGCCACATTTTCTTAATTAAGCATAAAATTTCATAATCGGTTTTGCTCTAAAACCCGCACAATATCTTCCGTCACCTTTTTAGCGTCGCCGTAAAGCATTATTGTATTATCGGCATAAAACAACGGATTATCCACTCCTGAATATCCGGCGCCTAAAGAGCGTTTTACAAAAAACACCGTCTTGGCTTTTTCCACCTCCAGTACCGGCATTCCGTATATCGGCAGCGCCCTATCCGTTCTTGCCGCCGGATTGGTAATATCATTTGCCCCGATAACATACGCCGCGTCAGTGGTCGCAAGCTCATGATTAGCTTCATCAAGCTCCAAAACATCATCATAAGGCACATTAGCCTCAGCGAGCAACACATTCATGTGCCCCGGCATACGCCCCGCCACCGGATGTACCGCAAATTTTACATCCACCTTAAAGCGCGTTTTCAAAATATTCGCCATTGCCTGCAACGCATGCTGCGCTTGCGCCGCCGCCATGCCATACCCCGGAATAATCATAACTTTACTTGCATTTTCAAGCACAAACGCCGCGTCTTCATAATTACCGACATGCGCGCTTTTTTGCTCCAATGCTGTCTTTGTTTTATCCGCTGCCATTTTACGCCCGAACACAATGGCAAATAATGAGCGATTAATCGCTTTGGTCATAATAAATGCCAAAATAGTGCCGCTTGCCCCGATCAAAGCGCCGGTAATAATCAGCCCTACGTTGGCAAGCGAAAATCCGATACCTACTGCTGCCCAGCCGGAGCAAGCATTCAGCACTGAAATAATTATCGGCATATCCGCCCCGCCGACCGGCAGCGTTACCAAAACGCCAAGCAACATTGCCGTCAACGCCAACAAATAAGCCGATGTTACACTGCCGCTAAGCGCATATTCCGCCCATAACGCCGCCAATAAAAGCAGTAAAATTACATTAACCGCATTTTGCAACGGAAAAACTCCAAAATCAGAACGCATAACCCCGTGCAATTTTGCAAACGCAATTACTGAACCGGCAAACGCAATACCGCCGATAACAATCCCGACCGAAACCTGAAACGGATACAAAGTTCCGTTCCAAACTTCCGCCAGCCCGATTAATGCCGACGCCAATCCGCCCAATCCGTTAAAAGCCGCTATCATTTGCGGCAGCGCGGTAATTTTAACTTTCAGCCCGCTGATAACTCCGATAACACTGCCAGCAAACATCGCAAAAAGTATCCAAATTAAATTATGCTCCGGCAAAATGCCTAACGTTGCCGTAACCGCAATCGCCATACCGGCAATACTGAGCCGATTGCCGAATCTGGCGGTCTGCGGCGATGCCAACCCGCGAATACCGGCAATAAACAGACATCCGGCAAGCAAATAAACCAAAAGCAGCCATTCATTTTGCATGATTATTATCCTTTTTCTTAAACATAGCCAGCATGCGCGCCGAAACGGTAAACCCACCGAATATATTAAGCGAAGCTAAAAACACCGCAATAATGCTTAAAATTTCTGCAATCATAGTTTGCGCATAAGCGGCGGTAATCAATGCCCCGATTATCACCACCCCTGAAATAGCGTTTGAAACGCTCATCAGCGGCGAATGCAATGCCGGAGTCACTCCCCACACCACATAATACCCCACAAAGCACGCAAGCACAAACACCGTAATTAATAACACCAAAATCATTTGCCGCCCTCCTTATGGTTATAGCCGCACAGCGCAATCGCCGTTAAAATTTCATCATCAGGAGGCAGATTAAAGTTTTTGCCGCCGTACATTTCAAGCAGATTAAGCACATTGCGCGCAAACAATTTACTTGCCGTATCCGGCACCAACGCCGCCAAATTGCGGTTGCTGATAATTAAAATATCGTCCCGCAAATTTTCCGTTTCCACATTACCGCCCGCCATATCCACAATAACCGCATGCGGCGGCATAACTGAAGCCATAGCCGCGCTGACCAACTCCGGCGCTTTTCCGTTGGCGCTTAATGCGGTTGTAATTAAAATATCAGTTTGTTTTAACTGTTCTGTGATAATCAGTTTTTGTTTAGCCAAATATTGCGCGGAAACTTCCGCCGCATATCCGGTGCGGTTTTCAAAATCAGCGCTATCATCAACCGATAAAAATCTGCCGCCCAATGATTCCACCTGCTCCCGCGCCGCCGCTCGCACATCGGAGGCATAAACCACCGCGCCCATACGTTTTAAAGTAGCGATTGCCTGCAAACCGGCAACTCCGGCGCCAATCACCAACGCTTTTGCCGGAACCACCGTGCCCGCCGCCGTCATCATCAGCGGAACAGCTCTGTTTAACAAGTTCATACCGAGCATTGCCGCCTTATACCCGCCGATATTGCTTTGCGATGATAAAATATCCGCCGCCTGCGCGCGCGAAATACGCGGCATACGCTCCAATGCCAGCGCCGTTACGCCGGTTTTAGCCAGCATTTCCGCCCGCCGCGGATATTTAAAACTTTCAAAGTCGGCAATTAAAATTTGTTTGGCCCGCAACTTGTTATATTCCTGCTCCATCGCGCCCCATACCGATAAAATAATATCGGCATTATCAAAAACATGCTGCCGATTGATAATAATGTCCGCTCCGGCAGCTGAATATAACTTATCCTCAAAACCGGCGGCAGCTCCGGCACCGGCTTCAACCATAACCTCAAAGCCCCAACCAGCATATTTCATCACGGTTTCCGGCACTGCCGCCGCTCTGGTCTCGCCGCCTCTTGTTTCTTTCAGCACCCCGATTTTCATTGCGTTTCCTTAAAAAAACTTCCATTACGATTTATTTTAATATAATATCGCTTTTGAACTTAACCAGAGGATAACCAATAATGAAAAATTATATTGAACTTTTTACCTCGTTTTTCAAAACCGGATTATTCACTTTCGGCGGCGGTTACGCCATGCTGCCGCTATTAAAAGCTGAGGTGTGCGAAAAGCGCAAATGGATTTCGGAAGACGAGCTGCTTGACTATTTTTCCATCGGGCAATGCACCCCCGGAATTATCGCCATTAATGTTTCAACTTTTTGCGGATACAAATTAAACGGAGTTAAAGGCGCAATCATATCCACCACCGCTATGGTGTTGCCGTCGCTTATTATCATTACCTTAATTGCCGCCGTGTTAAGCCGCTACATGCAGCTCCCGATTATCGCCAGCGCCTTTGCCGGAATCAGATTAGGCGTAACCGCGCTGTTGCTTAATTTAATTTTTGACACCGGCCGCAAAATTTTCAAAGAGAGTCAGCATCGCCGCCTGCACGCCTTTATTTTTTCCGCCGCGCTGATTTTGCTGTTATTTGGCGGAGTATCTGCCGTGTTTATTGTAATTATGGCGGCCGCTCTCGGTTTTTTGCCAAATTTTATTCCCGCTAAGTTCAAAAACATTTTCCGCGGAGAAAACAAATGATATACGCCCTGCTTTTTTATGAATTTTTCAAAATCGGCTTGTTTGCCATCGGCGGCGGCGCCGTAACCATTCCGTTTTTGTTTGACTTAACCGAAAAATATGACTGGTTCACCACCGCGCAATTAACCAACATGATAGCGGTTGCCGAATCAACCCCCGGACCTTTGGGCGTAAATATGGCTACCTTTGCCGGTTTTCAAAGCGCCGGAATTTTAGGCGGAATTATCGCCACCTTCGGACTGGTACTTCCGTCTGTCGTCATCATTATCGGGATTTCCAAACTGTTAAAACAATTTTCATGCAATCCGCATGTGCAAACCCTGCTCGCGTCTATAAGACCGGGGGTTTTGGCGTTGATAATCTTTGCCGGTTGGCAAATTGCCCGCATCAGTATTGTTAATTTGCTCTCGCTCATAATTTTCTGCGTCTTGACAGTTGCGATTTACTTTTATAAAAAGAGTCCTATATTTTATATACTGATTTCAGCGGCAGCCGGAATTATATTCAAACTTTAAGAAAGGTCAAAATATGAATCAGATTGATACCATTTATGATGTTGTCGGCATCGGTAATGCCATTGTTGACGTGTTAGCCAAAGTCGGCGACGGTTTTTTAACTGAACGCAATTTACGCAAAGGCGGCATGACCTTGCTTGATGCCGCCACCGCCGGCAAAATTTACACCGACATTGTGCCTGAACGCGAAGTATCGGGCGGTTCGGCAGCCAACACTGTTGCCGGCATGGCTTCCTTAGGTTCTGACTGCGCTTTTATCGGCAAAGTATATGATGATGAATTAGGGCAAAACTTCCGCCGCGACATCGGCGCCGCCGGTATTGACTTTTTCACCCCGCCGCTATTGGAAGGTCCCGCCACCGGCAGAAGCATTGTGCTGGTTACTCCTGACGCCGAACGCTCTATGTTCACCTATTTAGGCGCCGCTACCCGCTTAACCGCCGAAGATATTGATGAAAACATCATCAAAGCCTCGCGCTATATTTATCTTGAGGGCTATCTATGGGACGAAGCCAACGCCAAAGAAGCGGTGCTGAAAGCTTGCGAACTTGCCCATAAATATAACCGCAAAATCGCTTTCACTTTATCTGACTGCAACTGCATAAACCGCCACCGTGAAGACCTGCTCAAGTTGGTAACCGACTGCGTTGATGTGCTGTTTGCCAATGAAAATGAAATTAAAGCCCTGTTTAACACTGATGACTTTATGTCCGCGCTTGATATGATTAAGCCTTTGGTTGAAATTGCCGCCATTACTCGCAATTCTAAAGGCTCGGTAATCGTCAACGGACGGGTTAAAATTTTTGTTGAAGCTGAAAAAATGGATAATGTGGTAGATTCCACCGGCGCCGGCGATTTATACGCCGCCGGATTTTTATACGGTATGACCAAAGAACGCAGCCTCGGCACCTGCGCTATGATAGGCAGCATCGCCGCCTCTGAGATTATCTCGCATTACGGCGCTCGCCCTGAAGTTTCACTGCGCGGCTTTGTCCGTAACAAACTTTTGCAATACGGCAAGAAAGCCTAAAGAACATTTTTGATTTAAAAAAAGTCCCGCGTGTTAAAAGCGTATAGCTGATAACAAAGCGGGACTTCTTTTATTTCTGCTGTGGTAGTTTCTTTCCGTTGCCGAACCGGATATACATCTTAAAGAAACCGGTTACAAAACCGATGATTGCGGCAAACTGCCAAAAATCCATCGGGCAAGCGGTAAATGCGAGCGGATTGCCGAATATCCATTCAAACAAAATGCCGCCGCAAGCACCGATAAGAGCACCCACAAGCAAATTAGCCACTGTTGCCAACACCACCAGGGCAAAAGTCAACAGAATTTCAAAACACTTGGCTACACATAAACCAAGCAACTTAAATAACTCTTTCATGATAATAAAATTTAGCATTGTTATTGTGGCATTTTTGCGTCTTTTGTCAAGAAGAATCTGAAAATTTACTTGAAAATAAGCAAGTTACGCATTTTTAGATAAAAATTTCTTGAAATTTAAAAAAATCGCTGTAATGTACGAAAAAAATTATACCGGCGTTGATTTTATCATTAAAAAACATTACCGAAAATTTTGAATTTGCGCGCAACCGATACAGCGCGCGTTATTTTCAAAACACTGATTGTTTGCGCCTTAATGAGGAAACAAAAAATGAGTATGAGAAATATTGCCATTATCGCCCACGTTGACCATGGTAAAACAACGTTGGTAGACGGCTTGTTAAAACAAAGCGGAACCTTCCGCGACAACCAAAAAGTTGCCGAATGCGCCATGGACAGCAACGCCCTTGAAAGAGAAAGAGGAATCACCATTCTTTCAAAATGCACTTCCGTAAACTGGCACGGCAACCACATTAATATTGTTGACACCCCCGGTCACGCTGATTTTGGCGGCGAGGTTGAACGTATTTTATCTATGGTTGACGGCGTGGTTTTGCTCGTTGATTCATCTGAAGGACCTATGCCGCAAACCAAGTTTGTATTGGGCAAAGCCTTAAAAATCGGCTTAAAACCGATTGTGGTTATTAACAAAGCCGACAAACCCGACGCCCGTCCTGATGAAGTTTTAAATGAAATTTTTGACTTGTTTGTAAGCTTAAACGCCACTGATGAACAGCTTGACTTTCCGGTGCTGTACGCTTCCGGACGCAATGGCTGGGCGGTTAAAGATTTAAATGATGAACACAAAGATTTAACCCCGCTCTTTGAGCTGATTTTATCTTATGTAAGCGAGCCTAAATGCGAAAAAGACAAACCTTTTTCAATGCTCGTCACCACCCTTGAGGCTGACAAGTTTTTAGGGCGTATTTTAACCGGCAAAATTCAATCCGGCAGCTTAAAATTAAATGACGCGGTAAAAGTTATTAACGACAAAGGCGAAGTTGAACGCACCCGCATTACCAAAATTTTGGCTTATCAAGGCTTAGAGCGCGTTGCTTTAACTGAGGCTCATGCCGGAGATATTGTTGCGGTTGCCGGCGTGGTAAAAGGCACAGTTGCCGACACCATTTGCGATTACAGCGTTGAAACCGCCATTCATGCGCAGCCGATTGATCCTCCGACTCTTGCCATGACCTTTTCCGTCAACGATTCGCCTCTTGCCGGTCGTGAAGGCGACAAAGTTACTTCCCGTATGATTTGGGACAGATTATGCAAAGAGGCGGAAGGCAACATTGCCTTAAAAATTTCGCGCACCGATAAAACCGATTCGTTTGAGGTTGCCGGACGCGGCGAATTACAGCTCGGCGTTTTGATTGAAACCATGCGCCGCGAAGGATTTGAACTTTCCATTTCGCGCCCGCGCGTTTTAATGAAAAAAGATGAAAACGGCCAACTGCTTGAACCGGTTGAAGAAGTTGTTATTGACGTTGATGAAGAATTTTCCGGCGCCGTAGTTGAAAAACTCGGGCAGCGCAAAGCTGAAATGACTGAAATGATTCCGTCGCAGCTTGGCAATAAAGTTCGTTTAATTTTCCATGCTCCGTCCCGCGGCTTAATCGGCTATCACTCTGAATTTTTAACCGATACGCGCGGCACCGGCGTTATCAACCGTATCTTTTACGCCTATGAACCCTATAAAGGCGAAATTGAAGGTCGCCGCACCGGCGTGTTAATTTCAAGCGAAAACGGCACTGCCGTTGCTTATGCTTTGTGGAAATTGCAAGACCGCGGACCAATGTTTATTGAGCATAACAGTCCGGTTTATATCGGCATGATTATCGGCGAGCACACCAAGTCTAATGATATTGAAGTCAACCCGACCAAAGCAAAGCAATTAACCAATATCCGCGCCGCCGGTAAAGATGAGGCAATTGACCTTATTCCGCCGCGCAAAATGAGCCTGGAACAGGCTTTGTCATATATTCAGGCTGATGAACTGCTGGAAGTTACGCCGAAATCGCTGCGTTTAAGAAAGAAAATCTTAGACCCGTTGCAGCGTAAACGCGCCAAACCTGAAGTTATGGCATAATAAAAACAGCACCGCCTCAATAAAAAAGTGGCGGTGTTTTTTATTCACAATACCATGGTATATTACTAATTATAGATTAGACATTAAAAAATTAGTATGTTATTGTAACATATAGTAATTTTAAAAGGCCCAAAAGTATGAAGATAAAAACTGACAATATCGGCCGTTCCATGGTTGAAATGATTGGCGTTCTTGCCATCGTGGGTGTGTTAAGTGTCGGCGGCATTGCCGGATACGTTACCGCCAGTCGCAATTTGCGTATTAACAATTTAAAAGATGAAATTTCCACTCTGGTCGCTAATATACGGAGTATGTTTTTTGCCGCTGAAAACTACGGAAGTGTAAATGACATTACCTTAATTAACGCCGGATTAGTGCCTACTTGGATGGTTGACGCCGATCGTCTTCATATTCACAACAAAAACCGCGGTTCCGTAACCATAGGTCCGGCTGATTATGAATACAAAGAAAACGGAGCTTTTATTTTAATTTTTAACGGACTAAACCCTGTGGCCTGCCGCGAGCTTGCAATTTCAAACTGGGGCTCTGACGTTGCCACCGGCTTTATTGCCGTCAGCATTAAAAAAGATGGCGATTTAACCATTGAAGATTCCGGCTTAACCGATGCCCGCGTTACCGGCTCTGAAACGGTTATTTTAGCCCACGACATCAGCTCCGGCACCTTAGATCAGGTATATGACTTATGCGATTGCCACAGTGGTGACACCTGCGCCCTCGCCTGGAAGTTTTTATAAATAAAAATATAGTAACAACCGCTAAAAAACACTTGATTTATTAATAATAAACGTGTATCAATAGCTCTATCGTTCGGTTAAATTGCCGTAACTTATAGGGGCATAGTTCAGTTGGTAGAACATCGGTCTCCAAAACCGAGTGTCGTGGGTTCAAATCCTGCTGCCCCTGCCAATTTTATTGCAACAAAAACGTTTAAAGGATGGTTCCAAAGTGAAAGTTAGTCCAATACAATTTTTCAGACAGGTAAAACAAGAAGTTAAAAAGGTTACCTGGCCGACCAAAAAAGAAGTATCGCAAGTATCATTGATGGTTATTGTTATCGTTGCCATTGCCGCTGCGTTTTTCTTCTGCGTAGACTTAATTTTAGGTTGGGGCGTTAAATTAATTTTAGGTTTAGGAGCATAATTCCATGGCTGCACGTTGGTATGTTGTAAACGTTTATTCCGGCTCTGAAAAAAAAGTTGCCGAATCATTAAAAGAACAAGCCGTTTTGAAAAAAATGGAAGATAAAATTTTAGACGTTTTGGTTCCGACCGAAGAAGTTGTTGAAATCAGAAAAGGCGCTAAAGTAAACGCCGAACGCAAATTTTTCCCCGGATATATTCTGGTTAAAATGGAAATGTCTGACGAGTGTTGGCATGTGGTTAAAAACACTCCTCGCGTCAGCGGATTTTTAGGCAGCCGCAACAAGCCGCAACCGATTAGCGATGCTGAAGCCGAACGCATTATTAAACAGATGACCGAAGGCGTTGAACGTCCGCAAACCATGATAGACTTTGAAATCGGCGAACAAATCCGTGTTACCGACGGTCCATTTGCTTCCTTTGTCGGCGTGGTTGAAGAAGTTGACAGCGAAAAATCGCGCTTGAAAGTTTCAGTTTCTATTTTCGGACGTTATACTCCGGTTGAACTTGAATTTTCACAAGTTGAAAAGATTAAACAATAAAAATTTTATCCCTGAAGCTTAAAACTTCAGGGATTTTTTTGCGTTTTATAAACCAAACTTTTTATTAACGTAATTTTCAGCCGTCTGCATAATTTGCTCTACAACATCATTGCTGATATTAAGCTTTTCAAACATAATTTTATATTTGGCAAACAAGTTTAACTTGTTGCAATATTTAATGCAATAAGCA
Source organism: Lachnospiraceae bacterium (assembly GCA_963594125.1). Lineage (GTDB taxonomy): Bacteria > Pseudomonadota > Alphaproteobacteria > RF32 > CAG-239 > CAAFZY01. The sequence goes on along the minus strand of CAVBCV010000011.1, from coordinate 30,950 downwards.
TAGTTCATATCAAACAACCAGCTGAAATTGCCAAGCAGCTCATCAGCATTAGTTTTCAAAATAGCGCGCGGAATAACTTGCTCATCGGTAAAAGTCTTCCACACTTCCGGCGAAATTTGCGCCTGCTCCGGCGAAGTATCAGAAGAGTGCGAAAGCCAAAACTGTTTCAGATAATCAAAATCCGAAGCAAGCAAATTCCAGTTGGCGATTTTATCGGCGTCACGCACGGCAAACCAAATATGCTCAATATCTTGCTTTAGCTTTTCATCTTTAATTGCCAAATATGCGGCGTCTTCATAAAAATCTTTCGGCATGTGCCCATGATGTTTAACCGGCAACACGATTCGCGTATCATTAAAATCGGCTGTATTTTGCAAAAATTTGCCGCCTTCCAAACTATGATCAACTCGCTGCTTGGTTTGCGCATATATGGCAATCTCTGAAAACCTGAAAATATCGTGCAATAAAATTGCGGTTTTAGCAATATCAATAAAATCAGCCGAACGCGCGGCAAAATACGATTCATTTTGCAAAATTCCGTTTCCGGCGCCCGATACCTGTAATGAATGCTGCAATTTTTCTGTTGCAAAACCGGCATAAAAAGGCTCGTCTTTAACCATGGTAAAATTGCGATTGTATTCAGCATATAACAGTTCTTTAGCTTTTTGACATAATGTGTTTGTCATAACTTTCTTCCTTTACTTTGCCCCAACCTAACACCTTTGTTTTAATAAATCCGTAAAAAACAAAATTATACACAACAAACGCCCAGTATACTTACGGGTTTTCTTATTAAACTTTTAACAATTATTATGTATAAAACCTAATCAGAGGTTCTATGAAAAAAGAAATAAAAGACAAGCTGATAGCTTATTCCGTAAAGCTGATAATAATATCATGCAGCATACTATATTGTGCGTTTTTTCTATTGCTGGCTTCACTAGCTGCCGGTAGTTATGGTTTACTTACGCGAATTTTTTTAAACATGTTCAATTACTCGCGATTATCTGAAGTACCAATTTGGTTTATTATATATTTTATTTTTAACATTACCTTTTTATTTAAATACTTTAATCCCCAAAAAAATATTCCACATAAAACAACTATTATTCTTACTACAACCGCCTTAAACTATGTTGTCATATACCAATTTATACCTTTTAAGCAACTTATCACTTGGACTGATATATATTTGAGCATACTCAAAGCTATATTCTAAACATACAAAATCCCGCGAAATGGTGCCGAAGGCGGGGTGGTCTTTTGCAATATTTACGTGTCCGTACGGTGTATAAGTTGTATTGAGAAAAGTTTTGACAAAAACCGGATATTACGATATAAGAAAGGCAAATAAAATTTAATGCGGAGCTTAAAATGAACAGAAGAGATGAAATAAGATTTTATCATGAGCGCAAAGATATTGAACTGGATTATGCTAATTTTCGGCAAAATTGGAGCTTTGATGCGGAACGGCGAATCGGTATACATAAAAGCGGAATGCGTATACATTATGTCTGGAAGGAAGTAAAGGCAGAGGATAATAAAACCAGTCTGGGTTTGCGGGAAAAAGTATGGTATAAAAATTTTCCAGAATGGTGCAATAGTATGCTGAAGCAGGGCTTAACTTTAAATGAAGTGAATTTGTATCGGAGAATGCTAAACAATCAGTTTGTAATTATGGTTGATAGGCACCAATATAAAGAAGTTGAGCGCCGTGTTAAAATGTGTGAAAAAGCCGATAATGACTATTTAAATATGTTGCGCAGCCAAGGCGCTCATCAATATACGATTGACAGAGAAATGCAAAGACTGCGTGCTGACCGCCAAAAAATGAGCAAACAATGGGAAAAAGAAGAATGGCTTCGTCGTTCAAAAACGCAATTCGGTTATGTTAATTTTGAGGATAACCAGCGGTAAAGACAAAAGATTACCAGTTAAAAAGGATTAGTGATGAAATTTATATATTGCGGAGATGTGGTTGGGCGTGCCGGACGCGATGCCGTGTTGAAAAATTTGCCGGTTATGCGTCAAAAATACAAGCCTGACGCCATTGTGGTTAATGCGGAAAACGCTGCTCACGGGTTTGGCGTTACTCCCGGAATCTGCCGCGAATTTTTTGCCGCCGGAGTTGACGCGATTGTTACCGGTAATCATGTTTGGAACCAAAAAGAGATTATTCCGTTTTTAGATGACTGCCAAAAAATTGTGCGCCCGCTTAATTTTCCGCAGGGTACGGTAGGGCACGGCAGTTGCGAGATTGAGCTTGCAAACGGTCGCAAGTTGGCGGTGGTTCAGGTTATGGGTCGCGTGTTTATGGAAGCTTTAGACTGTCCGGTGCAGGCGCTTGAAAATTGGCTTAAAACTTATCGGCTTGGCGGCAATGTTTCAGCCATATTGGTTGATGTTCACGCTGAGGCTACGGCGGAAAAACAGTCGCTAGGTTATTATTTGGACGGCAGGGTTTCTGCCGTTGCCGGAACGCATACTCATGTGCCGACTTCCGATTGGCGGATTTTACCAAAAGGCACTGCCTATATTACTGATGTTGGTATGTGCGGCGATTATAATTCGGTTTTGGGTTTTGAACCGGATGAGCCGGTACGGCGCTTGTGCCGGAAATATCCCTCAGAGCGTTTGACTCCGGCTAAAGGCGAGGGAACGGTATACGGAATTTTGGTTACTACTGATGATAAAACCGGATTGGCAACGGCTATTGAGCAAATTGTTTGTCATTAAAATTTTTAAGCATAAAAAATCCCCGAATCGTTAAAATTCGGGGATTTTAGTTTGCAAGTTTATTAACGGTGAGGGATTTTTTCAACCTCTTTGCCGATTTCATTTTGATCAATGTAGGCATCGTTGCACTGATGTCCGTTGCAGCGTTTTAATACCGTTGCTTTGCTTCCTTCGGTCAGACCGCGGACACGCAGTGACGGAACATAAACTTCACGAACGGTGAGTTTGAATGTGCCGTAACCGACATTGTTGCCTTCATCGGTACCGTAAACTTTAATGCGATATACACCGCCGTCTTTCGGCATGGCTTTACCGGTAAAGGTCATGTCTTTATCGTTGTATTTTAACCATTTCGGCAAGCGGCTGTCATCAATTAAACCGGCGCGGGTTTTAATTTCGCCTTTCCAGCCTAAGCCTTCAAATAAATCAGACGGAACAACGATGTGAATCGGTTCGCCGGTTTCAACAACCACATCGGAGAGTTTTTTGGTTGAGGTACGGCTGGCGTTGTTTGCGCTAAGAGTGGTAATATCAACCGGCGGGCGCTTGGACGGAATGTTCATCAAATATGGGCGGTTGTCAGGCAAAAATTCGCCTTTGCCCCATTTGTCCATGGAAGAGCGCAGGTACAGGGCAATTTTGGAGGGCTTTTCGCCTAACATGTAATAAGGAACCGCGTCTAAGCCGATAGTGGCATACATGTTGCCTAAAGCGTCTTGCACATCAACATACGATGAAAAGGCTTTAACTTCATCTTCAATGGCGCGGGCGGCTTCAAGCTGGCTCTTTTCATTTTGCGAGCCGTTAGTAATGGTGAAGTCTTCGGCGATGTTTTCAGAAGTGTTGGCAATTTCCATGTTGATTTGGTAATCTTCAATGGCGGCCATGTATTGCGCCCATGAAACATATACTTGAGTCAAAATTAAAGAGGTCATTCTCTGGCGGCGTAAAGTTTCAAGAGTGGCGGGCGTTTCTTTTTTAATGTTTTCAATTACGTCCATGCCGATTTCATAACCTTGCTTTGACCATTGCTTGTTATTTTGCGGTGTGTTTTTATATTTGCTCTCATTGTCATGGTGGAACTTACTGATAACCAACTCTTTATCTTCAGGAGTTGAAATTAAGTCATGCACGCGGAGCTCAGGGCGGTTTGACATAGCAAGCCATTCAAGCTGAGCAATGCTGGCGCGAATTTCTGGAAGCTCAAAGTTGCCGTATTGGGCGCCGACTAACTTAAATTCAGTTGAGGGATGAAAGCCCATTAATGCCGCCATACGGGTTTGCGCGGTTTCAAGGTCACGCTTTAAAGCAGCCAGATTTTTAATGGCTTCCATATATTTACGTTTTTTGATTAAGGTTTCGCGGCTCGGAGCCTGACCTTGCTCGGCAAGCTCTTTGGCGGAAGAGTTCATCTCATCAACTTCAAGAGTTAAATATTCGCTCATTTCATCAATAACCGGAAGCAGACGCTGAGCGGTTAAAGTTTTCCAGTACAAAAGGCGGGTTTCCTGCAAGATGTTATGAATAACTTTGCGGCTTTGCTCAAAAGCTACATTGGCCTTAAATGACGGGTCGCTGTTTTGATAATAAAGCGTTGACAAGTCTAACACGTTCCACGCAACTTTTAAATCAGGGCTTAATTGCGATGAATTGTTGGTGTTGACGTAACCGGCTTTGTTTAAAATTTCCTGTAATTGCGTGAATGAAGAATTTCCGGCTTTAAGCAAAGATTCTTCATAGCTTATCATGCGGCGGGTGTAATTGTATTTTAGAGCCAGAGCCATTGACATGTACATATCAATCGGCTTTTCAATCCGGCGGGGAGTATTTAAATACATATTTTGCATATCGGCATCAATCCGAACCGCGCGGTCCCAGTCAGAGTAATAAGCCGGACTTGGCGTTGTTTGTTCCGGATTTTCATTACGGGTTTGGCATGATGCCAACATCAGCAAGCTTGCCGCAAAACAGAAAATTTTTTTCATTTTGATTTCCTTAAACATTCGTTTATAAAATTTTTATACCATTTTTTAAAAAATAACAGTATTTAATTGCTTTTATACAACTTTGATGTATAAAATAAACCATAAATGTAAAATTGAGGTTAAAATTGGCGCATGTTTGATATTTTTCACACACTTTTCAAATATAAAGAAAAAGAAAGTCCGGACCAGTTAGGCGCTTTTCCGGAAAAAGTTCACGTTGAGGCTTTCCCGGAGCGGCGATATTTGTGGACATCGCGTTTGCTGGTGGTGCTTTCAGGTTTGAGCATCTGCTTTAATATGATGCTCGCGTGCGCTATTTATCTGATGGTTCCGGCTATTGACGTTGTGCCGCAGTTTTTTAATATCAATAAAAATTTTAATCAAATTGAAATGGTGCAACCGCGGGAAGTGCGCTTTCCGGTGAGCGATTTGGTTACCGAGCAATATATTTCAGAGTATTTAACCATGCGTTATACCATGACTAATGACTTTGAAATGCTGTTGCAGCAGTGGGGCACAAACTCGCCGCTTTATTGGTATTCATCGCCGGCGGTTTATTCTGACTTTTTTCAGCATGATGTCAGAGCCAACTTGGCGGAGTTTAAAAAAGAAGGTTTGGAGCGTTATATTCAAATTGAGTGGATTAAGCCGCTTTCAAGAGGGTTGTGGCAGGCGCAGTTCAAAACATTTGACGTTACAGCCCGCAATCGTACTCCATCGGTAAGTTATTGGCGCGCCACCATGCGTATTGCCTATGTTAATTTGAAGTTTAAACAGAAAGACGATGCTATTTATAATCCGTACGGGTTTATTGTTTCAAGTTACTCGCTTGCTTATCATGGCAGTGAAGGCGATAATGAATCTTATATTGATACCGCTCGGCGTCGTGCCCGCGGGCAGTAGAATTGACAAAAAATCAATTTTAACACATATCAAAAAGCACCGATTTAAATCGGTGCTTTTTGATATGGTGCTAACACTGAAATTATCTGATATTGAGCGCGGCTACTTTAGCGCGTTCAATCGCTAACTGACTTTTGGTTAAAGCGTTTTTGGCGTAATGATACGGGTTTTGCAAAAGTTCAACAGTACAATCAGCTCGCACAGGATCCTTTCGGCCTTCTGTGCTTCTGTAACGATGTAAATTTTGAAAGGGCGCTTCTCTGATTGTGAGATTAGACCCTTTCTCCACATAATCTTCATTGTTTCGCCATGCGGCATATTTGGCAACTTCTTGTTTGAAAACAACATCATCGCTTACCGCCGCATTTGCTTTCATGCAGGCAAATAACTCTGCCTCGCCGGCTTGTATATTCGGGCTTTCAAAATAACTACCTTTATTTTCCGGCTTGATATTAGGAAATCTTTTTTTGGCAACATCAATAATTTTTTGAACTTCTTCCATATATTTGGCTTTTTCTGATTCAGGCATGGCGCCTAAATTTTGCATCCACACAATGTTGTGATAAGCAATACCCATGGCAGCTGTCAACTGTTCTGGTTGAAGTGTTTCATAAGGATTTTGCGGCTGTAACGGAGTTTTTTCTGCCGTACTTTTTTTTGCGTCGTTTTTGTTTTGTGTAACTCCGCGTAATTCGTTAAGCGTTTGTTTAACTCCTTTAACGGTGCCGTTTATGGCGCTGTATCCTTTGCGATAGGCCTTGCTTTCATTCATGGAGAAATCATGAGTAATTTTGGCATAGTCTTTTAAGCCTTCTGAAAAGCTTTTGCGCCCTTCTAAAACCGCGGCCATATTGCTCAATTTTTGAGCGGTTTCGCTTTTTATTCTTTTCCACCATGATTGTTTTTCTTTGTGTTTGGCTGACAGCGTTTTTTTACCGTCAATTTCAACTGTGACGGCGCTTTTTAAATCATATTTTGCAGCCATGTCATTTTTGTTGGTTTCTTCTTTTATGTTTTGTTTAACATTGTCTTTTATGGAACTTAAAAATACCTTGCCTGCATTTAAGAGCTGCTTAAACCGTTCTTTGTCTTTTTCATGCATTTCTTTGCATACGTCTTCCAAGGTGCGTTTACCGGCGGCAACATCGCCTAAGGAATAAAATAACTCATCTGCTTTCATGGCAATTTTCCTTTCATTAAAATTTTTGCTATTTTGTACATTATAGACAATTTGTTGACAATAGTCAACACATAAAATTCCGGTTGCGATACAATAAGTCTGTGTAAAAGGATTGTGCTATGAGCAACAGGCTTGAAAAAATAGGTAAAAATATTTGCAAAATACGCAAGCAACAGCAACTGTTACAGATTGATTTAGCGGTAACAGTCGGTATTGACCGCGCCTATTTGTCTGAGATTGAGAACGGGCGCACCAATGTTTCGGTAAATGTGTTATATGCTATTGCCGATGCGCTCGGTGTTCCGATTACGGATTTTTTCTTGGAAGACTAAAGCTGTTTTTGTTAAAGCTTAGTCAGTATCTTATTTAATTCCACAAAACATAAAATACATTCATACGGTTGCCGCACAAGTTGTCTATGTCGGATATTCTTAAATTGCGCAGGCAGAGCTTGTCTTGGTTGTTACGAGTCGGGGTGTGTATAAGTTGTATTTTTAACCGTGATTTTTTCACCACCCCGTCGGCGTTCCGCCGCCACCCCTCCTCAGGATGGGAATTTTAGTACATGCAATATATATAGGTTGCAGATAAAGGTTTTGACAAAAGGGGAAATATGATGTATAAAGAAAATAAATTAAACCAAAAAGAGAGGTTAAAATGAGCAGAAGAGACGAAATAAAAGTGTATAACTCGGTTGAAGAAAGAGTTGATGATTACGAGAATTATAAAGACGACTGGGATTATGATGCCGACAAGCAAGAAGGCAGGCACAAGAGCGGTCTTGAGATGCGTTATATGAGATTAGACCGAGCCAAAATAGAACCACGGAATTTGGTGGAATGGCAAAAGAAGATGGAAGCGGAAGGATTAACCGAACATGAAGTCAAGCAGTATTTGGTGATGTTGCTTAATCAGTTTGTGGTGATGTTAGATGAGAATCCGCCGGAAGAAAAAGAACCGACGATTGATGAGAGAATTAAGGATATGGAAGAGGGCGATAGGAGAAGACTATTACTTATAAAAAATCATTATCATTATTCTGAAGAAAAGATGCAACAATTAGAAGATGATTTGCGAAAGAATCGTGAAGAAACACGCAAGAAGTTGGAAGAAGAAGAGAAAATAGAGAAAAGCAAGTCAGTTGAGCAGAGGATTAAAGAACGGGAAGAAGCTAATGAAAAGACCATACGAGGATTACTAGAAGCTGGAAATTCGGAAGAAAATGTAGCTCGTTTTGCGGAAAAATTACGAAGGGAACGTGAGAATTTGCGTAAAAAATGGGAGCAAGAAGAGCGGTTGCAGGCGGGGATTGATAATATGCGCAATGTCGGAAGAGAGTAAAGATTAACCGCTAAATGTAATAAAAAAAGAGGAGTTTTAGCTCCTCTTTTTTTATTATTTTGCGTTTTAGCACACTATTTTTTGATGTGGCTGCCGTAACCGGTGCCTATAGTGCGCCCGATACTCATAATTTTAAGCCCGATACAGCTGCGGCAATGCACCGGAGTGTCATTAACGCAGATTTTTCCGGGGTATAGCTCATATAGTTTGCGATATTCGCCTTCAGTAACGTTCGGCATAACCACATTGGCGCCGCTTTGCAAAGCCATTAAACGCCCTTGCGGGTGCAGGCTTTCCATAGCGGTAGTGGCTGGAATGTTAATATCAGGCATCATCAGGCGCATAATTGCCATGGTGCGCAGCGATAAATGCAAATTGTTGCCGTCGCACTTGGCAAGCGGAGTATCAGGGTGCGGAATAAACGGACCGATACCAGCCATATCAACGCGTAAATCTTTTAAGAAAATTAAATCATCGGCAATGGAAGAAAGGCTTTGACCGGGCAGACCGACCATAATGCCGGATCCAAGCTCATAGCCTAATTCGCGCAATATAAGCAAACACTCATAGCGGCGCTGCCAGCTCATGTTGGGGTCAAGTTTGCGGTAAAGTTTTTTGTCGGTGGTTTCAATCCGCATTAAATAACGGTCGGCGCCTGCCTCGCGAAAAGCTTTGTATTCAGCGTAACTGCGTTCGCCGATGCTTAAGGTTACCGCCACGTCAAATTTTTTTATTTGTTCAATAATGCCGCACATGCGTTCGGTATTAAAATAAGTGTCTTCGCCTGATTGCATAACAATGGTTTTAAAGCCCATATCGGCAGCCTTGCGGGCGGTTTCAACCAGCTCTTCAGGGCTCATACGATAGCGGCATACTTTGGCATTGCCTTTGCGGATGCCGCAATAAAGGCAGTTGTTGCGGCAGATGTTGGAAAATTCTATCAGCCCGCGCAGGTGTACCGCGTCGCCAACGTTTTGCTTGCGAACTTCATCAGCTTGTTTGAACAATTTATCTTCATTTTGTTCATCGCCCAAAAGCTCGGCAATTTCAGGTTTGCTTAAACTCATAATTGGGTGCTTTCAATAATTCCGCCGCCTAAAACATAACCGTCATTATCATATAAAACAGCCGACTGTCCGCAGGCAACGGCTTTTTGTTTGTCACGGAATACTAATTGGGCTTTATCGGCTTCAAGCGGAATAAAATCAGCCGCAATCGGCTTTTGCGATGAGCGCAGTTTAACGTTTACCGATGCCGGTTCGGTTATCGGTTCAACTGAAAGCCATGACCAGTTGTTGGCAATTAAGGACTGCTTGTAGCAATCTTCATCATAACCTAAAACAACCTCATTGGTATCTTTATGGAGCGCAATAACATACAGCGGGCGGTCGGCGCTGATGCCTAATCCGCGGCGCTGCCCGATGGTAAAGTTCCAAATGCCGCGGTGCTGTCCTAAAACTTTGCCGTTTTTATCTATAAAGTTGCCTGGTTTTGGATCTTGCTGCAAAATATCGTTAATATCGCCGGAATAAAAATCTTGACTGTCGGGTTTGTCGCTCACTTTTAAGCCGTATTTGCGGGCAATTTCACGCACTTCATTTTTAGTAATGCCGCCGAGCGGGAGCAAAATTTTAGCCAGCTGCTCTTGCTTTAAGCGGTAAATAAAATAAGTTTGATCTTTTTTTTCGTCGGCAGCTTTTTGCAGGCGGTAACGGTTGGTTTCATCATTATAAGATAAGCGGGCGTAATGTCCAGTGGCAAATTTATCAAACTCAATGCCGGCGGCTTTGGCGCTGCGGGGCAGGGCTTCAAATTTTATCATAGAATTGCACCAAACGCACGGATTAGGAGTACGGCCGGATAAATATTCCTGCTTAAAATTAGAGAGCACAAGCTTTTTGTATTCTTGCGTGCAATCAATAACATGGTACGGAATGTCAAGCTTTTGGCAGATGGCACGCGCCTCGTTAATATCTTGCTCTTCATGCGGTGAAAAACAAGCGTCTTTGTGGGCTAAAATGTTGTATGACTGCCCTTTGTCCCAAATAGACATTGTGGCGCCGATAACTTCGTGTCCGGCTTCTTTTAAGATACAGGCGGTAACGGAAGAATCAACGCCTCCGCTCATGCCGACTAATATTTTCATTATTTCCTCGTCGTTAAAATAGATGTTATAACGTTAAAGCCAAGAAATATAAAAGTTCAAAGTTTTTACTTTCTTTGACGGCAGGAGTCTAGCATATCGGATTATACTTTGCAATCAAATTTATGAGCATAAAAAAGCCCTTTACGGTTTGGCAAAGGGCTTTAATAGAGTTATTAACGACCGATTTGTTTTTGCTTGGCGGTTTTAAGCACCGCTTTGGCGTCTTGCTTTTGGGCAAGCGGGTCAACAATGGCTTTGTTGGCTTTGCGGACGGCGGCTTTTTCGGCGCGCACTAATTTATTGTCAACCACTTGCAATTTGCTTTGTTCTTCAGCGGCTTTAACGCCGGATAATTCATGAGCCGTTTCTTTCATAGCGGTTTTAAGGTTGTTTAAGTTATTGCGAGTATCGGCAAGCAATTTGTCGGTTCTTTCCATAACTTCAAGCGCGCCTTGCTTGGCTTCGTAACGACCGTATTTTTGCTCAAGACTATCGCGGGTTTTGTTAAAGTCGGCGCGGCAATCTATTTCAGAGCGATTAAGCAATGACGGAGCCGTATTGGCTAAAATTTTGTCGCCTAACAATTCTTTGGCAGATGTAAAATAAGAATTTGATTTTCTGTCATATAATTTTTTATTGAGCGCAGGCATGCAGGTTTGCACAGTTTGGTTAAAAGCATTAATGGCTCGTTCCAAATTTTCACGGCGTTCTTTTTCAGCTCCGCGCCCAAATAAAGGCAGGCTTCCTTCTTGCGGCAGAAAAACTTTGGGGTCTTTGCCGGTAATTATGCGACCAAGATTGCTTGCGGATAAACATTCTTCCGCCGGAATGGGTTTGCCGTCTTTATCTTGTTTGATATAGCGCTTGATGTTATTGAAAGCGGCGCTTATTTTATCAACGGCATCTTTCACATCATTTAAATTTTGGCGATTTTGGTTGTAGCGGGTTGTGGCGCTGGTCATTTCTTCAAGATAAAAGGATATGTTTTGTTTAAGAGCTTCTTTTTCAGGGGCTCTTGCCGCGTTGACCTTTTCAGCCTCGGTTAAAATTTTTTCCTTTAAGGCTAAGGAAATGTCTTTGCTTTCAACTACTGCCGGAAGTGTCCACGAGGCGTCCATGTTGTTAATCGCCGAATCTTTAAGGCGCAGGTATGGGCTTATTTTAAGCAAAGAGCCTTTATTTTTTTCAACAAATTCATCAGGCAAATTGCTTGCAATTTCACCGCTTTTGTCATTTGCGATAACTTTTTCCAACATTTCGCGGTTAAGGTTGGCAAAGTTACCTTCTTTAACGTCGCGCGTGGCAATTTGCAAACCGATGTTTTGCAAAACTGAGTTGTTTGTTAATTCACTGCTGATGCCCATATCATGGCACAAATCGGTAAAGCGTTCATATAAACCTTTTTCGCGACCATGATTAAATGAGTCATATTTGTTCTGCTTTTTAGTAAAATACATAAAGGCTTCTTGCAGGTGAGTATATTCTTTTGGCATAATGTTGGCATTTTTTTCAGCCTGCGTTTTGGCACCTGAAGTATTTTTCGGATTTAACGGGTATGTTGATTGCAATTGCTGCCTGAGCATTGCTTTAGTCATAAACTCTTTTTCAAGGTTGGCAAAAACATTATTAACTCCATTGTTTATGATGGCGCGGTCAATTGTTTGCCGTACTTCACGGTTGGCTATATTGGCATTTATTAAAGAGCCGTTCCGTACCATGTTGTTAATAATGGTTTCGCCGCCGCGGGTGTTAGCTATCAGCTCTATAAGTTCTTTTTCACGTCTGGTAAGATTTTTTCCATCATCAGTTTTGCCGGTTTTAGTATAACATTGATTTTCAATGCAGGCTAAGTTAAAGCCGATTAATTTTGAATCCGGCGTGTTTTTTATGGCACGATTAACCTCTTTATAGTGGTAGAGGCCGGAGGTGTTGTTTCCTATGTAGTTCCACGCTTTGCCGATAATTTCACGGTTGGTGTCTGTGGTGGAGGCAAGGCTGATAAATTCAGCGCATTTTTCAGGCGTGGCGCTTGCTTTCATGGCTTGCGCGATAATACCGGACGCTGTTTGGCGTTGTTTTTCATTTAAATAAGCGTTGGTCGGGATAAGCTCAGAAAGTTTAAGGTCAGGAGCCACTTCTGCCGATAAATATGCGGGGTCTTGGGTTGCAGACAGCCAATTTTTATATTCTTCAACATTTTCTTTGGTAATAAGTTTTACTTCATTGCCTTCTTTGTCGGTAAATTTTTCTTCAGCCATAGTCTTGCTCCTTTATGATTTTGTAATATTAATAGCATTTTGACATATTTTTGGCAAAGGCGCAAGCTTTTTTTATAAGCAAAAAGAGTCGCGGCGAGGCGACTCTTTTCGGTATCAGGTTTTACAGAGCTTTTAGGTCATACTCTGCTTTAATTTTTTGAAGCCATGCTTTTATCAGCATGTCCATTTTGCCGCCTTCGGAATAATCCGCCGGGGCAATGTTGTCTACACGGTCATCCTTTAACAGCTTTTGAGCGTGGGTGTTGCCGGTTTTGGTATGCGGGCGATAAACCGCCAAAGCATAACCGCCGAGGCTGCGCAGCATTGACATACAAGGCACATCGGTTAAGCCGTCGCCGATGTACATCATCTGCGTAAACGGAATGTCGCGCACCAGCTGTTTTTCATTAACGGCAATGTCAGTTTCGTCCAAGCAGCCTTTGTTAATGCGGAACAAAAATTGCGTTTTGGTGGTGTAGTTTACTACTTGCGCCGGCCAAAAGGCAACGCCGTTTGCATCATACATAAAAGAGCAGGCGTAAATTTTGGTAAACTCCTTACTGATTGGCATACCCTCAACAATCTCTTTTAATCCGGAGGATAGCAAAAAATGTTGAAGCTCAATACCGCATTTGGCAGCATAAGCGTTAATACGCTTGAACCATGTTTCCACACCCTTAAAAAGCTTGATGTTTTGTCCGTATTTCATCAGGTCTTCTTTGCGATAAGCAATGTTGCGGGCAGCGGCTTCAGAAAGCATGGTCTGCATGTAACATAAATTTTTATCGGCAAGGTGCTTAGACGCGAGTTCATCAGATTTTTTCCAGAAAGATGCCGGAGTGGTTTTAAGCGCTTGCATAAAACCATATTCCTGCATGTTGCCGGGAGCTAAAGTTCCGTCAAAGTCATAACATATAGCGACTTTGAGAAGAGTTTTATTTTTATTCATAATATCAGAAAAATTAATTTTGTCTAAAACATATACGCCAATTAATACTAAAGTCAAGTTGTTTTTAAGCTGATTGACTTTGTGATTATATTTGCGTATGTTATAGGAAAGGAGAACTGAAGTGAAAGAAGCCTCATTATCAATTATTGAAGATACCAAAGCGCATAAATATCTGATGATACGGCATCAGCGCGGTATTAACAAAGGTTATGTTAATTTTCCGGGCGGCAAAAAAGAAGCCGGTGAAAATATGCGCGATTGTGTTATCAGAGAAACTTTTGAAGAAACCGGTTTAACGATAAAAAATCCGGTTGAGGTTGGGTATATTGAATTTCCGGGCGCCGAATATTATGTGCATGTGTTTAAAAGCACGGAATTTTCAGGCAAGCTTAAAGCCAAAGCTGATGAGGTTGATTTGTTTTGGCAAGATGCGGATAATGTTCCGTACGATAAAATGCGTACCGCCGATCGTGATTTTCTGCCGCTGATACTAGCCGGAAAATTTGTTAAACGCCGCTATTTTTATTCAACAGACGGTGAAGTTGAGCGGATTGAAGATATTGCGGATTAAGGCATACTTTGGAAAATTAAAACCAAACGACTAACCTAGCGTTGCGGTTTTGTTGTGTACTGTTGCAGATAGTGTCAATATCGCCAATGATTAAGTCTTTTAAGCATTTCCCATCATTTTGGCAACGCTTGTTGCCATAAATGTAGTTATCGCCGTTTTCTCCTTGCTCATCATGATAATAAAACTGAACTTGTAAGATATCGTCTTGCCGAGGAATTAATAAATACTGATATATATTGCGGCATGCTTCTATTAAATCAGGTGATGAGGCGAGTTGATTATTTAGCCATAAGTCAAATGTAAGAAAGTTGCCGGCATTAGACCTTACTTCTGATAAATGATTAAAAATATCATAAGCACGAACAATAATATCATAAGAAGTAATATCTTTCTGATTGTTATTTTCAAATTTCATGCCATCAGGAAATTCACCCATTTTATAAATAATCGGGTATAAAGTTCGGAAATGGGTTTGGGTAGAAAGTTTAATAAATTCTTCCCGATGAATGATAATAGTACCAAATAGCTGATTGTATTGCTCAACCATTTTATTAAGCCTGTATTTGTTCATCGCCTTTGAATATCCTGCAATTGCCCCGACGGATAGCACTCCAATAATCGCCAGCACGCCGAGCATTTCCACCATAGAACGCCCGGCGCTCGCGTCTAGCGGGCACCTACTTGTAACTTTTTTTCTTATGTAACTATTTGTACACCGCGAAAAAAAGTTACTGCGTATCTGCCTCACCATCCGCAAGCTTAGATTAAATTTATTAGTCATGAGCTAAAATCCTTTCAAAATGTTACATTTGCGGAGATTTTAGCTCGCGTTTTTTTTTTGCAATATTTACGAGTCTGCACTGTGCATAAGTTGTAAAAGACCACCCCGTCGGCGTTCCGCCGCCACCCCTCTTCAGGATGGGAATTTTTGTATTTAACGGCTTTGATTATTTTGCATCATTTGCAAAGTAAAGGGCTTTAATGTGGTTTGCTTGGGAGCTTTGTATAAAGTATGCGTTGCGTTATAGTCGTCTATTGCTTTTTGCACCATGGGTTGCGGTGTTACTTGGCGATTGGCAATCGCCGGTGAAAAATCATGCAATTTACCGTCAATCGGCAGGGTTAAACATACTTTTATGCGGCGATTGATTTCAGCCGAATCGGAAACTTCCGGTATGATGATATGGTCTTTTTCGGCTTTTTTAATGTAATTTTTTACCTCAGTTAAGCTGGTGTAGGCATAGTTGTTTTTTTCCATTTTCATCCAGCGGTCAAATAAGGCGTTTATCATCACATTATATTCATTTTGGCGGGCGCGGGCTGACGAATCGGCAGGGTTAACTTTGCCTTCTTGAATGGCTTTAACATAGCCGTCTTTAATATGAAATTCATTGATGTTGCCGGTTTTTAAGTAGCGTTCGCGCTCATAAATGCAGCGTCCGAGTTCGGCGCCCATTTCATTATATTGTCCGAGGGCGGCTAAATCCGGCAGGCTTAAAGTTCCAACTTTAATAATTGCTTTGTTGCCATATTGATTTTGCTCGGGAACTTTTGGTGCCGAATCGTTAATTTTACGGCTGAACGGAGTTGATTTTATGTCTTGCGCATGGAAGGTTTGGTGAGTTAATTCATGCGCTTTAACGCCGTTGACATATTTTTCCATATTATAAGAGTCAAAACGCTTAATCCAAGACGAATCGGAGTGATTGGCGCCGGTGTAATCAGTGATAAAATATTTAATTTCAACTTTGTTTTTTTTGGGCATATATTGTCCTAAACATATACGCTTGCGGGCGTTGCGCTTATCAATGTGTAATGTGTCAGAGGTAAAATAATCAGACATTTCAATATATTCGCTATAAGTTTTGGCGCGTCCTTCTTTAAATGCCTTGATTAAATTGTCATTTTTAACGGCGGTTGGTTCAGCGGCTTTTCTATCGGCGCTGAGAGCAGAGGTTAAAACCAGTCCGGTAATCGCGCCTAAAAAGAGGCGTTTTAATTTGGCAGAATGTTTGGCTCTTTTTTGCATTTTTATGTCCTTTTTACTTATAGAGGGAAGTATAACACAAGTTGCCGGAAAATAATATATCTTTTTTGATTGTAAAGCATGCAAAAAAATAACAGCTAAACAAGGCGATAATAAAAAAATTAAAAAAAATAAAAATTTTGCTTGATTTTATAAAATTAATTGGTTATAAGACAATCCATAAACGGGATGGGCGCTTAGCTCAGCTGGAAGAGCATCTCGTTTACACCGAGAGGGTCGGGAGTTCGAACCTCTCAGCGCCCACCAATAAAAAAGCCACCTTTTAGGGTGGCTTTTTTTGTATATAGGCACGGTTCATCGTCAAAGTTGGGTTCATCGGGTTCATCGTCAAAGTTGGGGCAGTGTAAAAAGTTTAACTATCGCAAAAGTTCAATAATGTTATAATCGGTTATTAAAAATTCACAACTTATTAATACTTTTCTTATATCTTCACTTTCAAGTGAAAGGGGATATTTATGGAAAATAACATTGTTATATATCAAACTAAAGATGGGCAAACAAATATTGATGTTCGGCTTGAAAATGAAACTGTATGGCTTAGCCAAAAGCAAATGGCAAAACTTTTTGATAAAGATGTTCGTACCGTAAATGAGCACATAAATAATATTTTTGCTGAAGGGGAGTTGGAAGAAAATTCAACTATCCGGAAATTCCGGATAGTTCAAACTGAAGGAAAACGCCAGGTTGAACGTAATATTGATTGCTATAACCTTGATGTGATTATTTCAGTCGGATATAGGGTTAAAAGTGTTCGTGGTACGCAGTTTCGTATTTGGGCAACGCAAAAGTTAAAAGATTATTTGGTTAAGGGGTTTGCCGTTAATGAAAAGCGGCTACAAGAGAAAACTGAGCAAATTAAAAAACTGCAGCATAGCATCAGTTTGCTTAACCGCTGTGTGGAAACGCAAGCTCATAATTTAGATGAGGCGCAACAGCTGACTAAGTTAATGAGTGAGTTTGCAGGCGGCTTAACCTTGCTGGACGATTTTGATAATAAAGAGTTGGATATAGCCGGAAAAACCGTAAAAGAAGCCGTATTTATTGATGTGCCGGAGTTTTTAGAGGTTATAAACAAAATGAAATCCGAATTTGGCTCTGATATTTTTGCTAATCCGAAAGATGAGAGTTTTAATAGTTCGGTACGCCAAATTTATCAAACATTTGGTGGCAATGATTGCTATCCATCACTGGAAGAAAAAGCGGCAATGCTTTTGTATTTGATAGTCAAAAATCATAGTTTTTCGGATGGTAACAAACGTATCGGAGCAAATTGTTTTCTGTATTTTATGCAAAAGAACGGCATACTTTATAAAAACGGAGAGCCGATTATCAGCAATGCAACGCTTGCCACGCTTACCATTTTGATTGCTGAAAGCAAGCCGGAAGAAATGGAAACGATAAAGCAAGTTGTTATCAGTGTTTTGAACCGAAATTAAAAGTTAGTCGGTTTAAAAAACAATAAGGCAGAAAGATTCTGCCTTATTTAAAAATACAAAAACTGTAAATTATTTGTGATTTACAGCTTCCTGAAGAGCTTTACCAGCTTTGAATTTAGCTTGTTTGCGAGCAGCAATTTTGATAGCTGCGCCGGTGCGAGGATTGCGACCGGTAGTAGCAGCGCGTTTTGCAACTGCGAAAGTACCGAAACCAACCAAGCGAACTTCGTCGCCTTTTTTCAAAGCGGTTGTAACAGAAGCTACAAAAGCGTCAACAGCTTTAGCTGCGTCAGTTTTTGTTAAGCCGGTTGAACTAGCAACGCTAGAAATGAGTTCATTTTTATTCACGGTGAGGACTCCCTCTAAAAAAAGTTTAACCAATGTGAGCATTTCTGCTGTTCACAATATAATTTGAAACATCTTTTTTGTTGAAGTCAAACAAAAAAATGATTTTTTTGCAAAAAATGTTGTTTTTTCCGTGGTTTTCCACAATTTTTTTTAAAAATGAGGCTCATTTAAGAGTTTAATGTTTATTTTTTTAGAGAATCTGTTATATTTTAACCGAATCTGATAAGCCTTTAAATTGTGTAATGAAATGGAGTCTGTTATGAATAAAATTAAAGCTTATATTTTAAATGGTAAAGGTATAGGCGCTTTGTTGCTGTTTGCCTTGGCGTTTGTTGCCTCAGTGTATTTATCATTGAATATGCGCAGCACATTGATTGATTTTATACCGCTTGCGCAGGGAATCGCCGACGATGTTTTGCCGATTGAAGTTAAAAACGGGGTTGTGGTTACTCCGGAGGATACGGTAAAAGTAATTGATCTTAATGAAGACGATGATGACCAAAGCACTAAAATTCCGCTGTTGGTGATTGATACCACGCAAGATACTTTGGACACCTCCGCTTTGCCTCAAGGTTTATATTTAAGCCGCACAACTTTATATGTGGTTAAATCCGATGAGGTTCGGGTGATGAAGTTACAAGATAATGCTAATATTATGTTACCGAAACAAGATTATAGAGATGCTTTCCGCACTATAATCAGTTGGTCGGCTTTGACGGTTGCCGCTTGCGGTACGGTTATTGCCTTTTTGGTATTTTTGCTGCTCAATTTGTTTTACGCTTATTTAGCAAGCGTGGCCGCGTGGATTAATAAAACAACGCTTGCCTTTGACGTTAAAATGCGTTTAAGCGCCATATTGTTTGTTGTTGTTTATATTTTAGCCAGAATTACGGAGGCTATCGGGTTTTCGCTCGGACTTTTATTGTTCGCGCTCTTGATGTTTGCGCTGCAAATTGTAACAATACGCAAATTAAACAACAATTAATATTAAGCCGCCTCACATAGCAGGCGGCTTTTTACTTGAGAAATATATTTTTGTGTGTTATATTAAAAGTGTCTTCAACCTTATAAACAATTTTATTTTGCCGCCGTTTTGCGGCGGGTTGTTTATTTTTAGTTTAAGGAGGACTTGTTATATGGATTACCGCTTTAAAATAGATGTAAGCCACTTGGTGGAAAAAGTTAAAAGCCATAATCTGCTTTTTTATCCGGTAATGGTGCATATTTTTACATCAGTAATAAACCGGCAACGCGCCGATGGGCAGGAACCGCTTAACGCGGCGTATAATTTGCAGCGCGATGACGGTACGTCCGTGGTGTTGTGGAGCGAAGCGAATCGCCGCTTTCCACGTTTTTTTGAGCAGTATGTTAAAAAATGTTATCGGCACATTGTTGCAGATGAGCAGCCTGAGGAAATGCCTGAAAATATTGTGTTGGTTTCATGTCTGCCGCCCGCTGATAAAAAAATGTTAAATTCATTAACGCCGGAGTTTTATTTGTCGGCATTTGAAGTTGAAGCCGACCGAACAATGTTGCCGGTTTTGGTTAAAACAGAAAATGAAATGGCGTGGGAAAGTTTTATAAGATCATGCCAAAAAATGTGCGATATGTTTAATGATTGGATATAAAATAAAAGCCGGTTTTGAATACCGGCTTTTTTGTATTATAAATATTGAATTTCCAAAATCTCAAATGATTTTTTACCGCCCGGGGCAGTGTATTCGGCAACATCACCGACTTCTTTGCCGATTAAGGCTTTAGCAAGCGGAGATGAAACAGAAATTAAGTTCTTTTCAATATCGGCTTCATAATCGCCGACAATTTGATATTTGGTTTCGGCGTCGGTATCTTCATCAACAACCAAAACAGTGGCGCCAAAACGAATCACATCGCCTTTAACGGTTTGCGGGTCAATAACCTGCGCGCGGCTGACCACGGCTTCAAGTTCCTGAATGCGTCCTTCAATAAAACTTTGTTTTTCTTTGGCGGCAGAATATTCGGCATTTTCGGATAAATCGCCATGTGAACGCGCCTCAGCAATAGCGGCAATAATGTTAGGACGATCAATGCCTTTTAAATTTTTTAACTCTTGTTCAAGCTGTAAGTAACCTTTTTTGGTTAAAGGAAATTTATCCATTTTATTTCTCCCATAAAAAAATTATCCTCTCTTGTTACGGAAAGGTAATTGCTGTTTTTTAAAAGTAAAAAATTAGACTGCGATAAAATTTATCACAGCCGTTCTTGATTTAATTTAAGCTTATTATAGTGTGATAAAAAAATAAATCAAGCATTTTGTTTTGATATAGCCGAAATGATTAATAACTTGACCTGATTGACTTAATGGAATATCTTAAAAATCAATTATGGTTATAAGGGATTGTTATGCAAAACAGACAAAAGGAAGTTAAACTATTTGGTATGTTCCCGATATTTAATTATGAATATGTCGGCAGTTGTAAAATATGGCGGTTTTTACATTTGCCGGTTTTTAAGGCGCAATATTTATCAAAAGGTTTGGTTACTGTATATTATGTGCTTAATGTGCCGGTCTTGCAAAAAGTTCGCAGGTTTTTATAGGTGAAAAATGAGTACGATTATTCCGATTGTTTTTGCAACTAATGATAATTACGCAAAGTTTGTTCCGGTTACAATTTATTCAATTTTAGCAAATTCATCATCTGGTTTTACTTATGAATTTTATATCTTTCACAGCGGCTTGGCGCAGGCTTTGCAAGATTTAATTAAAAATAATCAGGCATATCGGCAGTTTGATAATTATGCAATAAACTTTGTTGATGTGAGCCGTAATATTGAAACCGCCGGTTTTTATTCGCAAGAACGTTTTTCGGCAGAAATGTGGTTCCGGTTGCTTATTCCGGAAATATTGCATAAATACGATAAGGTTTTATATCTTGATTGCGACTTAATTGCGCAGCAAAATATTGCCGATTTATTTAAAACCGATTTAGGCAATAATTGTATTGCGGCGGTAAGGAATTTTGTTGGCACTAAGCCAAAAGATATTAAAAGAATTTGCAAGTTTGGAGTTAAGCCCGAAAAATATTTTAATTCAGGCGTATTGTTGTTTAATGTTAAAATGTGTAATGAATTTGGGCTTAAAAACAAATGCTTAAATACGCTTAACGCTATGAAAGGACTTGATTATCCCGATCAAGATGTTTTGAATATTGTATGCAAAAACCATACTTTGCCACTTGAGGCAAAATGGAACTGTACATGGCATTTGCTGCTCTATCAGGTGCGGTTAAGTAAAAATGATAAACTTGAATATGAACAAGCGCTTAAAAATCCGGCGGTTATTCATTATACATCAGCCTTAAAACCATGGAATTACGCTTTTTTGCCGTTTGCCGAACTTTGGTGGAAGTATGCGCTTAAAACAGGGCTTTTTGACTACGATAAAGCTAAACGCATAAATGAACAAGATGTTCCGCAAGCGGTTTGTTATAAGCTGTTTAAGCTTATGCCGCTGTTCAGCTTTAAGAAGACCGAAACTAAAACAACTTATAAATTATTCGGCATTTCGGTTTTTAAGATGGTTTATCATAAATAAAGTTTTCTTGTGTAAAACTTTGAATTTGTATTATACAAATGTAGCTATTTTGGTATTTTTTAGATGTAAAACTTTTTATCTAACTTGGAGAAAATAAATGAATAAAACATTAGTCGCATCTTTGATGTTGGGTGCTGCCGTTATGCTTTCAGCTCCGGCACAGGCTATTGACAGTACCGGTTGCGGTTTGGGTTCAATGGCATGGCGCGGACAGAGCGGTATTTTGCCGCAGGTTGCTGCCGCTACCACCAACGGCACTTTCGGTAACCAAACTTTCGGTATTACTTTCGGTACATCAGGCTGCGATCCGAACGGTCGTATTACCGGCGGTACTCAAAAAATGGTATTGGCCTTTTTGGAAAACAATTTGGAACAGTTTGCTATGGACGCAGCTGCCGGTGAAGGCGAAACCTTGACCACTTTGGCCGGTATTATGAATATGAATGAAGCTGACGTTGCTGCTAAAACTTATCAGAACTTTGCAGTTTTGTTCCCGAATGAAAATGTTGACGCCGTTGACGTTACATTGAAATTTTATGAAATTATGAAAGCTTAATTTTTTAGGCTTGAGTTAAAGCAAACACGGCTGGTAAAAGGCCGTGTTTGCTTTATAAAGTAAGTGATGATGAAAAAACTTTTTGCTTTTTTGATAATGTTTTTATTTTGCGAACCGGTTTGGGTGGTTGAGGCAAGCGATTATGCTTATTTACCGCAATGGCTGGCGTTGGTGCATTATCAAAAGGGCATTACGGGTTATAAAGGCACAATCGGGTCAGATAATTTTTACCTCAGCCATGAGGGCAGAACTAACCCGCAAAAAGAGCTTGATGCCACAATTGCTCTGTTTAATTCCGGCGATGATAAAACCAAATGTATGTTTCCGGCGCGCTATTTAAAATTAAAGCAAAACGGGTTGATTAATACAAATTTTCCTGCATGCGATGAGTATGAGCAATTTAAAAAAGATTTGCGTCCGTCCGGCGCCACGCTTTTGTTTACCGACGCTTATATGAACAATTCGTCTTCATTGTTCGGGCATACGCTTATCAGGATTGACACGGCGCGCAAAGGCACGCAGCTTTTGGCGCATGGCATTAATTACGGGGCGTGGACGCGCGGCTATGAAAATAGTTTTTTGTATGCTGTTTACGGTTTGGCGGGGTTTTATCCGGGGGGATATACAGTAAAGCCTTATTATGATGTGATTAACACCTATAACAACTTGGAAAACCGCGATATTTGGGAATATAACTTAAATTTGAGCGCGGAAGAACTTGACTTATTTGTGGCGCATATTTGGGAGGTTGGGCAGACCACCACTCCTTATTACTTTTTTACGCAGAATTGCTCATATATGCTAATGGAAGTTTTTGACGCTGTGCGTCCGGAGCTTAAACTGGCGCAGTCTTTTCCGGTACAGACGATTCCGCTTGATACTATTAAAGCGGTGGTTAAACGCGAGGGATTGGTCAGCGGAGTAAATTATCGTCCGTCGCGGCAGCGCAAAATCAGATACCGTATGAAGCAAATGAACAAGCCGCAGTTTAAGGCTTTTTTAGAGGCGACAAAACTTGACTTAACGCCAACCGAATCCTTGCCGGAAGAAGAGCAGGCCGATGTGCTGGAAACGGCATATCAGTATATTCAGTATCAGTATGTTGCCAATGAAATTACGCTGCAAGATTATCGTAAAAAAAGTTTTGAGCTTTTGAAAGCGCGCAATAAAGTTAAAGCCGGTCAAAAATTTGACGAGCTTAAAACCGGCAACAATCCGGCTTATGCTCATGATTCAATGCAGGCATCGGTTGGAATCGGCGCTAAAGACGGCGATGTTTATCAGGAAATCCGCTATCGTCCGGCGTATCATTCTTTAACCGATAACAGTTTTGGCTTTTTACGCGGCGCGGAAATCAATTTTTTAGATGTTGCAGTTAGACATTATGATAAGCATGACCGCTATGTTTTGCAGCAAATAAATGTGTTGGAGCTGGCGTCGCTTTCGCCGATTGACGAGGTGTTTAAGGCGGTTTCATATAAAGTGGGGGTTAATGTTACCCGCCAAACGAATCCGCGAACGCAAGACGACTATTATGCGCTGAACGCCAATGTAAACGGCGGCGGAACTTATGCTTTAACCGATAATATTTGGCTTTACGGATTAACCGGATTAGACGCCGCTTATGGCGGCGGATTGCCGCATAATCAGTGGGTCGGGACTGATTTAACCGGCGGGGTTTTGTTTAATTCGGAATTGTTTGGTGGCAGTGCTGAAATTAAAAAAGTTTTTGCCACCGACAAAATCGGCAGCACTTTAATTTACAGCGCGGTTTTAGATTATTACATAACCCACAATATGGCGCTTGAAGCCAAATTTACGCATACGCAAAACTATGGCAAAAACTTTAATGAGAGTTTGCTTAAATTAAAATATAATTTTTAGGCCGGTTATTTGCGGTTGCGGCGGTTTTCTTTTTTAAATTTGAACAAGCTTTCGTCAATCGGAGCGTCTTTTACCACATCATACAATGAAAGAGTAACTTCCACGCTTTGCGGGTCAATAATTTTCCATTGTTTAAGTTCAAACGGTTGATTGCCGAAAACCAAGGTGATAGGTCCGACATCGTTAGATTTGGCATATTCTAAAGTTACGGAAGTCATGCCCGAATCTTTATAAAAATCTGTTACTTTAAGATTTTGATTATCAATTTTAATCGTGTTGCTCAAAATCATGGTGGCGGGAATGTCGTCATAATCAATGTTGGTGATTTGGTCTAATTCTTTATCATTAAACACCACATAATCGCCGTTGCCGACAATTAAAACCGAGGTGGGAGCAGCGTATTCCATGCGGATTTTGCTTGGCTTTTCAATATAAAGTATTCCTTCTGATGTGGTGCCGTTGCTGGCGGTTTGCACAAAACGGGCTTCCATACTTTTTATGCCGTTGAGGTAGTTTTCAATCTTGCTGATGTCAGAAGTGGTTTGCGCGTTGGCTGTAAAAGCATATAATAAAAAGCAAGGCAGTAAAAATTTTTTCATCAGAAGTATCCTTTGGTTAAATTTACAACAGCTATAATATAGAGTACAATTTTGCAAAGAACAACTTTTTTATAATAAAAAAGCAATAAAAAACAGCCTCCGCCCGATTAGGCAGAGGCCGTGAATAAGTTATACCGGCTTAAAACGGATATAAGTCGGCGGCTCCGTTGTGCGCGCAAATCGGAAAATAGTTAAAATACAAACTTGCAAGCAGCAGAGCAAATACCGGCACAAAAACTTTTTCAAACGGGAAGTGGGCATGCCCGTTGTTTTTGGTCTTCATCCACTGATAAAAATCTGATGAAAAAATCAGCAATGCGGCGCCGATTAAAACGCTGAATAAAAACGGGTCTAAATATAAAATACCGATAACTTCGGCATGATATTGCATTTTGCCGATGTACATAAAACCAATCATGGCAACCGATAAAACCAAAATTATCGGGTTACGCCATTTAAAATTCCAATTTTTTTTATCAAACCATTTGATGGTCCAGTAGCCGAGCAAAACTAAAAACGCGCCCGCCCAAACGCCGACAACGCTGTCATCAACGCCAAGGCTGCGGGCAATTTCAAGCGAGGCGCCGATGGCAACCGTGCAAACCGCGCAGGCCGGATTGGCAAGAGCAGATTTGACCGAAATTAAGACTGCTAATAAAACAAGTGAGAATAACATTTTAAAATCCTTTATAGGTTAAATTCTGATGTATTATTGAAGTAATGTTAAAAAAAAATCAATACCTTTATTGCATTTTTACAAACATTACAAATTTTATATATATAAATATATCTATATGTCAATAGAAATATGCTGTTTTTTGAAATTTTTTTTGTATGCGTATTTTTAACCTGAAATTAAGCGAGGATGAATATAATATTCAGCAGTTATGGTTTTGAGGAATATATTGATGAAAAAATATTTATCAGTGCTTTGTTTGTGTTTACTTAGTTTTGCCGCTAGGGCAGGCGAGTGTGATTTTATCAGATATAACAAATGTCATTCATGCGATGACTTAATGTCTTATTTGGTCGGCAGTCGTGAAGCATGCGTAAAACTGTGTCCTAATCGTGAAACCAGCAGTTATGGCACCGGTTCAATGGTAACGGCGTTTAACTGTTATTTGGCAAAATGTCCTGACGGGTATCCATATCAGGATAATTACGGTGGTTGTTTTACTTCGGAACAAGCTGCGGATGAGTATTTTAGAAACTCAAGTAGATTTGATGATGAAGATGTCTTAAAAAGTGGATTTCCTACCGCGCCGGAAGCCGTTGACGGCAAGTGTCCGCCGGATAGACCGCTGTTATATTCAGGTAAATGCTTTTCTTGCGATGAACGAGATGATTTAACTATTTCAGAAGAAGAATGTAATAAATGTCCTAATCGTAAATATGCTTATTATCCGCATTGGAGAAAAGAAGCGTGTTATATTCCATGTCCGCCGGATAAGCCTTTAATGCGTTGGGATGGCAAATGCTTTTCTTGCGATGAACCTAAAACTATAGAATTGCCTACCCATTGTAATTTAGAGGAAGATTGTGAAGACTGGTGTCCTAATCGCACTATTTTATATGCAATGGGCGGCAATGTTCCGAGTGTTATTAAATGTCCGCCGGACAAGCCGTTAATGGATAGGGAAGGCATTTGTTTTTCATGCGATGCCCCGTTTGATATTGGTTTAGAAGATAATACTCGCTTATGTGAGCAGGTTTGCCCGAACAACAGGCATCTGGAAGATGTTTATTGTGTTTTGAATCAAGCTGAAAATAATGAATAGAGTTCATAAAAAATCTCCGGTTTTTGACCGGAGATTTTTAAAGTCGGCATAATTAATATGCTTCACGAGCAGTTTGTTTAACAACGGTGTTGGTATGTTCTTGTTTGTTGACAAACTTGTTAAAATCATGTTTAAAATCGGTAATGTCGCCATATCCGGCATCTTTGTAGGCTTTGGCGGATAAATAAATATAATCGTCTCCGAACATGCAGGCGCCGTGGTGGGCATTGTAACCGGCTTTAGCAGCTTTAAGCGCGGCAACGCTTTCTATGTCGGTTGCTTTTTTAACTTCATCAGCCGGAGAGAGGTTGATGGTTTCAAGCGTGGAGTTCAAAAGCTTAAAAATATTAGCTTTTTCAGTTTTTGCGGCATTCAGAGTTTCTAAAAAACGCTGTCCGAAGGTTTTATTTGCATTATTCATCGGATGTCTCCTTTCCCACAATTATATTTATACTTTTAATATATCATAGTTTATAGGGCAATGCAATACAAACCGTAACAAAAATGTAATAAAACCGGAATGTAAGTTTAGTATTTGCGGTCAATGATAAATTGAGCCAGATTTTGTAAATCTGCGCTTTTTTCACCAAAGGCGGAAATGGCGCCGCGAGCTTTAACAATTAAATCATGCGCAATTTTTTTGGCCTCATCTAACCCATAGCACGAAACAAAAGTAAATTTGTTTTGCGCGGCGTCTTTTTTGAGGGTTTTGCCGACTAATTTTTCATCGCCTTCAACATCTAAAATGTCATCGGCAATTTGAAAAGCAATGCCGATGTAACGCGAATATTCGGTTAAAATTTTGTATTGCTCATCAGAGGCGCCGCCGATAACCGCTCCGGCCTGACAAGCGTATGAAAGCAAGCGTCCGGTTTTCATTTCTTCAATATGGCGGATAAGAGCAATCGGGTCAGGAGTTTGGCTAATGGATTCAGCGTATAAGTCAAGCATTTGTCCGGCAATCATACCGTCATAAGCGCCTGCGCCGCGGGCAAGCAGGCTGATGAGTTTGATTTTTGTTTCATTGCTGTACGGGGCGCCCGCAAGCTGCTCAAAGGCGTAGGTTAAGAGTCCGTCGCCGGCTAAAATGGCGGTGGCTTCATCAAACTGCTTGTGGCAGGTTGGTTTTCCGCGCCGCAAGTCGTCATTATCCATGGCTGGTAAATCGTCATGAATTAATGAATAAGTGTGCAGCATTTCAAGCGCTAAAGCGGCGTTAATGGAATCGTTAAAATCTTTGCCGAACAAGCGGGCGGCTTCATAAACAAGATATGGACGCAAACGCTTGCCGCCGTTTAAGAGCGAATATTCCATAGCATCGCACACGCGCTTTTCAGGTCCGCTCGGCTTTTGAAAAACTTTGGCGGCTTGCTCGTTAAAGCGGGTTGAGTAATCGGTAATAACGGTTTTAATATCAGTCATTGGCATCAACATTATCTAAGGGGCGGAGAGAGGCTTCGCCTTCAGGTGAAAGTTCAATTTTTTCAATTTTGAGCTGAGCGGATTTTAATTTTTCTTCACAGAATTTTTTTAAGGCAACCGCTTGTTCATAGGCGGCAACGGCGTCGTCAAGTTTAATGCGCCCGCCTTCCAAATCGCGCACAATGGCTTCAAGTTTTTGCAAAGCTTCTTCAAAGCTTAAATTTTCAAGTTCTTCGTGTTTCATGTTATTCTCCTGATTGAGGTATCTTATTATATCATTTTTATAATAGCAATCGTTTGTTTTGCCCTCTGTGTAAATTTTTAGCGCGTTCAGTTTTACCGCGGGGCTTTAATATTAAAAAAGGCGGGTTATATTTACATCATAATTTGCTAAAGGAGAATAATATGGAAAACGAAATTGAGAAAAAGTCGCAAATATTAAAGGCGGCGGCGAATGCCAAGCGGCTTGAGATTTTGCATTGCATCAGCAAAAAAGAGCATAGCGTCGGCGCGCTTGAAAAAATGGTTGATTTAAGCCAGTCGGCGCTCTCGCAGCATTTGGCGGTGTTGCGGCGGGCAGGCATTGTTAAAACCAGACGCAAGGCGCAGACCATATATTACAGCCTCAGTAATGAGCAGGTTAAGAAAATGTTGAAAATTTTTGATTTGTGATTTATAACCTGAAGATATTGCCGCATGTTGGCGGCTTAAAACAGTTTTTAAATGAGGTGTTTTTATGACAAAAATCAGTTGGTCGGCAGGAACATTGCTTGCTCCGGTGCCGCCGGCGCTTATATCTTCAGGAACGCTTGAACAACCTAATGTAATGACCGCCGCATGGACCGGAATTGTTTGCAGCGATCCGGCAATGACTTATGTTTCATTGCGTCCGAGCCGCTACTCGCATGAAATTATCAGCAAAAGCGGAGAGTTTGTGATTAATGTGCCAAATTTGCCGCTTGCCAAAGCCGTGGATTTTTGCGGGGTTAAATCAGGACGCAATACCGATAAATTTAAGGCTTGCGGCATAACGGCGGCTCCGTCGTCAAAAATTAAGGCGCCGCAGGTTAAAGAAGCGCCTATTTCACTTGAATGCAAGGTGCGCTCGGTTACGCATTACGGCACGCACGATATGTTTTTGGCCGATATTGTGGCGGTAAGTGTTGATGATGCGTATATCAACAAACAGGGCGGGCTTAATTTGGAAAAAGCCGGTTTGCTTGCTTATGCGCACGGTTTTTATTATACGCTGGGACGGCAGCTCGGCAAGTTCGGGTTTTCGGTTGAAAAAGCCAAGACAATTAAAAAACGCCGCCGAATGGAGCAATCAGCCGCGCAAAAGAGCGATAAGCGCAAATAATCAGCAAAAATTTATTGACAAATGGCGTAAAATGTGTAAAAGCTTTGTTCTATCAAAGCTCAGGCGCTCTTAGCTCAGCAGGATAGAGCAACAGCCTTCTAAGCTGTGGGTCGGGCGTTCGAATCGCCCAGAGCGCGCCATTTTTTTATTTTTCGCTTTGACAAAGGAGTCCCCCATGGCAATCAAAAACATTTTTTGGGATGTTGACGGCGTATTGGCTAATTTGAATTACGCTTACTACAATTTTTTAACCAATCACCCGAAGTATAAGCCGTTGTACGGCAATATTAAATGGGAAGATTTACCGAAAGTGCTGCCGATTGTGCCCAAATACGGCGCGTTGGAGCTTAAAACCCACCCGACTATGGGCGTGGAAATGGATTATGATTTTTGCCACAGCCCCGAATTTTTTACCAATCGTCCGCTTTATGACGGCGCGATTGAGGCAATTAAAGAATTTGATAAGCTCGGCTATAAGCAATTTACAATGTCGGCAACTTTTGATGTTGAAACAAAAAAGAAGCTCTTAAACGCTTTGTTGGCGCCGGTTGCTGATATTATCAAAATTGAGTGTGTTCAGCATGGCAAATATATGCACGATACCGCAAAAGAAGATATGCTTAAAGAATGTTTTGAAAAATACGGCTTAAAAGCTGATGAAACCGTTTTGGTTGACGACCGTATTTATAATCAGCATGCCGCTATTAATGTCGGCGCTCATCCGGTGCGTTTCCGTTGCGAATTTACTACCGATTTGCCGGAAGATTTGAAGTGGATACCGGAAGTAAGGAGCTATGAAGAGTTAAAAGCATTATTGGCAACCATGAAATAGGCTTGGGCTCGCGTCTAGCGGACACCTACTTGTAACTTTTTTTCTTATGTAACTATTTGTACACCGCGAAAAAAAGTTACTGCGTATCTGTCTCGCTATCCGCAAGCTTGGATAATATGTATGTGTACACTACGTTCCAAAACCCTGTCGTATCTGACTCATTCTCCGCAGCCTTGGATTATTTTCAAAAAACTCCCGGTTAGGGAGTTTTTTAAATGGCGCAAGCGGTCTAAAACGGATTGCTGAAAAAGTAAAATCGGCAAGATGAAAGTTCACAATTATTACAAACCGCGTCCATTTCAGTTATGGTGATGTCGGTTAAACATTTACGCCCTGTTTGGCAAGAGCTGTTGCCGTAAAAAGTGCCGTATTCCTTAACCGGTGCGTCATCAGTTCGGCTTTGGTTAATAGTAACCTGACTTAGACTATCATTCCAACCTTTGCTTAGGTTTAACAAGTTGTAACACAACTCTTTTTGTGATTTTTTGAAACTCCAGCCGATGCCAATTCGGCGGTCGGGGTTAGTAAAAACCCAAACGCCATTGCCGAAAGAATCCTGCAACTGATCGGGCACATTTTCATAAGGCTTTAATCCGTCCGGTACCCAACCGGCTTTAATCATAATCGGGACAAGTTGGGCATTACCGTAAGCATCGGTGATCAGGGATGAGTTATCAGTTGCAAATTTGGTAAAAACGGTGACAATCAGTTGGTTGGCAGTCTCGGTACTTTTGTTTATTTTATATTTATTCATTGCCTTGATATATCCGCTTATAGCGCCAACGCTCAGCACGCCGATTATTGCCAGCACTCCAAGCATTTCCACCATAGACCGCCCTTGCTCTTTTGGGCTCGCGTCTAGCGGGCAGCTACTAGCAACTTTTTTCATTATGTACCTTTTAGTGTACACCGCAGAAAAAAGTTGCGGCGTATCTGCCTCACCATCCGCAAGCTTAGCTAATATATTTTGGATAAACATCAAAAACCTCCCAAATTGTTGCATTTGAGAAGATTTTAGCTCGCGTTTTTTTTTTGCAATATTTAC
>CAVBCV010000010.1:0-44065 GCA_963594125.1 Lachnospiraceae bacterium | reverse complement strand
AAAGGCTTATAGCCGCATATGAAGAACCACGCGTTTTACGCGTGGGTATCTTTTTTGCATTAAACGTAAAATCTGTTCCGTATCAGCAACATCGGTGAAACGCATTTTGTTATCAGGTGCCATCATTTTCAAACTGTGACAATTTGTCACGGTTTCGTTACCTTCTTCTTTTAACCGTTGTTTTAATTTGCGCCAGTATGCCGATGAGTCAACACTTTGTGTCAGAATCGCAACAACATCAACAACTGAAAACCACCATTTTTCATTATCTTCATCCCATTGTACCCGAACTTTTTGTTCCTCAAAAAGCTTGATTGCTGTTTCTTTATTCATTTTAACACTTTCAGTATATTTATTTAAATTATAATTACTATAAAATTAAGCAATTAAAAATTTGTTAAGCGAAACTCAAAGGAAGATGTAACTTATTTCAACAAATAAAACAACTAACATAGTTTGCTATCTTGATTTTTACTATATATTCAGCTATACTTTAGTCATTGTTTTGGAGGTGTTATGGAACATTTTGAAGAATATAAAAAACAGGACGAGCCGGAAAAATATAAAAAAGCAGAAAATTGGGGGATTGCCATCGGCTTGCAAAAGGTTGATAATTTAACACCTTCCAAATACCTTATAGAAATCGCTAAAGATAATATTGAGGGTAAAATTTCCATTGACGAAGCCGGTGAACTGGTCAGTAAGTATTATCAAAAAACTCCGGCTAAAACCGTGCAAGAACATAATGAAAAAGAAGCTGATGAAGTTTCCGCGCGTATTACCAAACTTTTAAGCACACATACATTTTCTTTTAGTCCGGCGGAGCTAATTTCTATTCATAAAGTTTTATTTAACGGGATTTTTGATAAAGAAATTGCCGGAAAAATCAGAACTTATGACATTACCAAAAAAGAGCCAATACTAAACGGAGATACTGTTGTTTACGGACGCGCTGACAGCATTATGGAAACACTTGATTATGATTTTGCCCAAGAAAAGAAATTTAATTATAAAGGTTTGACTAAACGAGAAAAAGTTGAGCATCTGGCAAAATTCACTTCCGGAATATGGCAAATCCATCCATTTGGTGAAGGTAATACGCGCACCACGGCTGTATTTATTATAAAATATTTATACACCCTTGGGTTTGCCACCAACAATGATATGTTTGAGGCGTATGCTAAATATTTTCGCAATGCGCTTGTCCGCGCCAACTATCAAAATTTGGATAAAGATATTTATTACAGCTTTGAATATTTAAATAAATTCTTTGGTAATTTATTGTTAAGCGAAACGAATCTGCTTGATAACCGTGAAATGCAGATAACAGATAGTACTATGACAAAAGAAAAAAGTTCACAGAAAAGTTCACAGAAAAGTTCACAGAAAATTTTGGAATTAATGAAACAAAACGCCAACATCACAACTAATGAACTTGCAAATTTATTAGGTATATCTCGTCGCGCAGTTGCCAAACAAATAGCGTTTTTAAAAGAAGATGGCAAAATCCGTCGTATCGGTCCTGACAAAGGCGGATATTGGGAAGTTTTATAGCGCTAAAAGTCTTTATATTCAATTTTACGCTCGGTCTTCCGGCTCCCATGGAAAGTTTATCCAAACGCCCATCTGTTCAGGCATAGGAAAATAATCAGGTTTAATTTGCGGGTTTTTATTTATGAGCGTATAAATCTGTGCCAACGGATATTTGCCGCGCAAATATTGCACTGTCTCGCCGCTATCACATAAATCATCAATGATATAAGTATTTGCATCATTTGGAATTTCATCTGATGTGGTATCAATCATTTTCACCTGCTCTTTGTTTTCATCACTGTATGATGAAAGGCGGATAAAACGAATATCTTTATGCTTTAAGTAATGAGATATGATAGTTGCCGGAACTAATCCGCCTCGGGAGACTGCCGCTAAAACAAAACCATTCGGAGAGCGCTCTTTAATTTTTTGCGCAATTAAATAACATGCTTTGTCCACCTGCTCTTGAGTAATTTCCTTCATATCTGCCTCCATTAATGTAGTTATTGCTTAACATTTACAGTATTTC
Source organism: Lachnospiraceae bacterium (assembly GCA_963594125.1). Taxonomy (GTDB): domain Bacteria; phylum Pseudomonadota; class Alphaproteobacteria; order RF32; family CAG-239; genus CAAFZY01. The sequence continues at coordinate 42,003 of CAVBCV010000010.1, read as the reverse complement.
AGTAAATTTGCGCCAACAAAAATACAACTTATGCACAGCGTGGACTCGTAAATATTGCAAAAAAAAAACGCGAGCTAAAATCTTCTCAAAATAACTTTTTTGAGAGGATTTTAGCTCATGTATACACAATCTGGTCGGTCTATGGTGGAAATGCTAGGCGTGCTGGCAATTATTGGCGTTCTATCCGTTGGGGCGATAAGCGGCTACGGAAAGGCGATGAGAAAGTACAAGCTTAACAAATTTTCAGAACAAATTAATACCGTGATGAATGCTGTGGCGCGCAATGCGCTGGCTTTTAACAATCTGACTTCAAATACAACCGTGCTGCCGTATTTAATCAAAATGGGCGAAATTCCGACGGAAATGATTAGACAAGATAATAACAACACCTACATACGAGATATTTTCGGCAACCAATTATACGTTACCTATCATCCGGGCAGCGTTGATGTTACAACCAGTGTGCCGAATGTGACTATTTTATATTATTACCTGAATTTAAAAGGAAATTTAGATTTATGCCAAACTATGTTTAAGATTATTAAAGAGCACAGCGGCGATATATATTACGCATATTTAAACGGCGGAAACAATAATCTTATACAATATTTCGGTGACAGTTACTGCTCCTCATCAGATAAGTGTTTGCGCAACATGAGCCTTGATGACATTGCTCAAACTTGCAGCCTGCAAGCAGAACAAGAACAGAGTGAAATGGCAATTTTGTGGCGGAATAAATAAACTTATTGACAAAAATGTTGTTTTGTGTCATAAATGATGATACTCACAAATAATTATGAACAACCCTAAAAAACAACAATTATGAAACCATGGCAAAAAGAAGCGATCATCAGATTTTTCTCTGACGAAAAGCAAGAAAAGTTGTTACGAATCATGGACGGACTGAAAAAAGTTACTGCCGCCTATGAAAAGGAACAAGGTCCCGCACCGGTTGAGAGTTTTTACGATGAACTTTTCAAAGAAGTGTTCCCTAAAGACCGGAAAACCATGATTAAGCTCTGGAACGAAATGCGAATAAATGAAAGAATCGGTTTCGTGAACGCTGCCACCGCGGTAACCCTCTTGTACAAACAAGCATGGGACAAATACCCGAGCTTTATCCACCCGGACATCTCACGGATTGTGCATTCAATACTGCGCACATACAAGTAAGATACGACTCAAAACAAAAGGCACCAAAACGGTGCCTTTTGTTGTTTATGCAATATGGTTTACACATTGCCGAACGGGTTAACGTCTTTTTCACGCGATTCTTGGGTTTTGCGCAAATCAAACAAATTCAACACTGCCGAAGCGATATAAACCGATGAATATGTTCCGATAATTACGCCCCACAAAATGGTGAATGAAAAGCTGCGCAAGGTTTCGCCGCCGAACACAAACAATGCCGCTGAGGCAAAGATGGTGGTTAAACCGGTTAAAATGGTGCGTGACAAAATGTCATTAACGCTCTTATTTAACAAGTCATACTGCGACATTTTTTTGTATTTGCGCAAGTTTTCACGAATGCGGTCATAAGTAACAACTTTATCGTTTACCGAATAACCGGCAAGAGTTAAAACCGCAGCCACGGTAGTTAAGCTGATGTCAAAATCAAACAATGAGAGCAAGCCTACCGTAATTAAAACATCGTGGAACAAACCAACCAATGCGCCAAAGGCAAACTGCCATTCAAAACGGAACCAGATGTAGGCGCAAATTGCTAAAATGGCAATTAATGACGCAACCACACCGGCGCGCTTTAATTCATCGCCGACTTGCGGACCAACCGACTCAACGCGGCGGTAGTCATAACCGCTGCCCAAAGCCTCTTTAATTTTAACAATGGCGAGGCGCTGAGCTTCTTCACTGTCATCATCGGTTTTGGTGCGAATCTGCATTTCATCGCCGTTTTCACCGATAGTTTGCAAAGTCAGCTCATCAAGACCGATTCCAGATAACTGCCCGCGAACCTCATTAGGATCAATTTTGTGGTCGCTCTTAACTTCCATTAAAATACCACCGGAAAAGTCAATACCATAGTTAAAGCCTTTAAATACCATAAAGTAGCATGAAAGCAAAACCATAATGATTGACGCGGCATACGCAATTTTACGCGCTTTCATAAAGTCAATATTGGTATCTTTGGTTACCCAATTAAATATTTTCATCTTATATTCCTCTGCAATTAAATTGGCAATCTGGTCGGTTTATAGCGGGAAATCCAGTAAGCGATAATCAAACGGCTTACGGTTACCGATGTAAACATTGAAGTGATAATACCGATGGTTAAAGTAACGGCAAAGCCGCGTACCGGACCGGTACCAAACCAGAACAATACAAAACCCGCAACCAAAGTGGTTAAGTTAGAATCCAAAATGGTGTTCCAAGCTTCAGTAAAGCCTGCCTCGGCGGCGTCTTTGGTTGAACGACCGTTTTTAACTTCTTCACGCATGCGTTCAAAAATAAGCACGTTGGCATCAACCGCCATACCGATGGTTAAGATAATACCGGCGATACCGGGGAGCGTTAAGGTTGTGCCGATAACACTCATGGCGCCAAGCATTAAAAACAGGTTCATAAATACGGCAACGGTTGTAAACAAACCAAACAAGCCATAAGCCGCAATCATAAATACAACCACAGCAATTAAGCCGATGACGGAAGCAAATATACCGGCCTGAATAGAATCAGCGCCAAGACCTGCGCCAACCGTACGTTCTTCCAAAACTTCAAGAGGTGCCGGCAAAGCGCCTGAGCGCAACAGCATTGCCAACTCATTAGCAGCTTCAGAAGTAAAGTTACCGGTGATAACGCCGCTTCCGCCAACAATAGCGGATTGAATTACCGGAGCGGAAATAACCTCATTATCAAGCACAATCGCAAGCTGGCGACCAATGTTGTTTTTGGTAACTTCGCCGAACTTACGACCGCCGACATTATCAAACTTAAAGCTTACAACCGCGCCGCCATCTTGGAAGCTGACTTGCGAGTCAACCAAATTTTCACCGCCGACAACCGATTTACGCGAAATTACATATTCGCCGCCGTCCATACCGCTAACCACGCGGGAAGCGCTGTTTAATTTGCCTCTTCTGGCATCTGCGGCATTAGTGCGGTCATCAACCAAGTGAAATGACATTTTGGCGGTTTTACCCAAAAGCTGTTTAACTTCTTCAGGATTCTGCACACCGGGGAGCTGAACCACGATACGGTCAATACCCTGGCTTTGAATAACCGGCTCTTTAGTTCCTAACTCATCAATACGGCGGCGGACAATTTCAATAGACTGGTCAAGCACTCTGGCGCGCAATTGTGCCAAAGCCTGATCGGTATATTTAATTTCAATGGTGCCGGAATCGTTTACGGAAACGTTTAAGCCGTCTTCAAGCTTGCGGAAATATCCCATAGCCTGATTGCGGGCGTTTAAGTTATCAATTTTAACTTTAACGCTGCTGCTGTCAGCTGACAGATTTTGGTAACGAATACGGTGTTCGCGCAAGGTTTGACGAGCGGAATCTTCCAATGTTGACATTCTGTCTTTCATTACCGTGTCAAAGTCAACCTGCAACAATAAATTTGAGCCACCCTGCAAGTCAAGCCCCAGGCTTACCGGCTGCCACCAGCTAGGCAATTTAACGCTCTGAGGTATAACATTCGGGATAGCAAAGAATATGCCGACCAAACAAATGGCCAGAATAATCATTACTCTGGATTTTGATAATTTATACATCTTATTTTACCTTATTATTAGATTTGTGTTTTTTACCGTTGTGTTTAATAGAAGATTTTACGCTGTAGCGCAAATTTTCCGCCGCATCGGTAACAACTTCACGAACGGTGTAACGATGCAGAGTTACTTCAACACCGGGGGCGATTTCAGCCAGCAAATTATCGTCATTACAAGCCGTAACCGTTGCGTATAAACCGCCGCCGGTTAAAATTTTATCGCCGACTTTTATGGCTTTTAATTCAGCCTCGTGTTTTTTCATCCTTTTTTGCTGCGGACGAATCAAAAGTAAATAGAACACCAACACAATCGCAAGCATCTGAATAACCGTTCCGGTAAGCGAAGCTCCGGAAGCGCCTGACGCTGCGGCTTGTGCCCATGCGTTGCTAATCAACATCGTTTTCTCCTTCAAAAATTTAATACTGCGATGAATATACACCAAATTTCAGCTGATACAAATTAAATTGCACAGTCGTTAACAATTATTTTACGTTTATTTGAATGTTTGAACTTAAATTAAGGCAGATAATTACGCGGATTTACGGCTTTTTTACCGGCGCGCACCTCAAAATGAAGCTGCGGAGAATTTACGCCGCCGGTACTGCCGACCGTGGCGATTTTTTCGCCTTTAATAACTTTTTGCCCTTTGCGCACCAAAAGCTTGTCATTGTGGGCGTATGCGGTTATCCAACCATCGGGGTGTTTAATTAAAATTAAGTTGCCAAAGCCTTTAAGCTCATTACCGGCATAAGCAACCGTGCCTTTATCGGCGGCTTTTACGGCAGTCCCCCTTGCCGCTTTAATATTAATGCCGTCATTTTTGCGTCCTTTGCCGATAACGCCGAACCCCGAAATTACCGTACCTTTAACCGGCCACATGAATTTGGCGGTGCGGTTTTTGGGCGGGGTATAGGTTGAGGTTTGCGCGGCGCGCTTGGTTGTCGCGGTTGTTTTAGATTTAACCGCGGTGCCCGCGCCGGTTTGGCGGCTTGATGAAGAGGAAACAGAGCCGGAGAGCGCCAACTTTTGCCCGATATGCAAAGTATACGGCGGCTGCAAATTGTTTTTACGCGTTAACGACGCCACATCAACATTATGCTCGCGGGCAATACTGTATAGGGTATCGCCTTTTTTAACAATGTGATACTGAGCCGCGGGCAAGCGCAAGATTTGCCCCACGTTTAAGTTATACGGCGGGCGCAGATTGTTAGCCTCAATTAAATCTTTAAGCGGAACATTATAGCGGCGCGAAATGCTGTAAAGCGTATCGCCTTTGCGCACACTGACAGTTGACGGAGTTTCACCAAACCAAACTCCGCTGTTAAACATCCTGATACCGTCTTCGGAAAAATAACATCCGCTAAGCATCAGGCACAGTGCCGCTATCTTTAAAATTCTTCCAAACATTAAGTTCCTTTTCCTGAATGATAAGTATTGCACCAAATAGCTAAATATTAGTTAAAAACCCTTGATTTTTGCATTGTAATTGCTTATGCTGACAAGCCTTGAAGGATTAAAACAAATGGCAGAAAAACCTGAAATAATTGATGAAAGCGGCGATAAATACAAATACGGTTTTGTAACCGATATTAACTCTGAAACCGCACCTAAAGGATTAAACGAAGATATTATTCGTTTGATTTCACATAAAAAAGGCGAGCCGGAGTGGCTGCTTAACCGCCGCCTGCAAGCTTTTGAGTTTTGGAAGACCATGAAAGAACCAACATGGGCAAAGCTTAAATATGACCAAATTGATTATCAGGATTTGCACTATTATTCGGCTCCGGAACAAAAAGTTTTACCCAAAAGCCTTGATGAAGTTGACCCCAAACTGCTTGAAACATATAACAAACTCGGGATTCCGCTTAAAGAGCAAGAGGCTTTAGCCGGTGTGGTTGCGGTTGACGCCGTGTTTGACAGCGTTTCGGTTGCCACCACTTACCGCGCCAAACTTGCCGAGCAAGGCATTATTTTCTGCTCCATTTCAGAAGCAGTTAAAAATTACCCTGATTTAGTGCAAAAATATTTAGGCTCCGTGGTGCCGTTTACCGATAACTTTTTTGCCTGCCTTAACTCTGCCGTGTTTACCGACGGGTCATTTGTGTATATACCAAAAGGCGTAAAATGCCCGATGGAGCTTTCAACTTATTTCCGCATAAACGCCAAAAACACCGGACAATTTGAGCGCACCTTAATTATTGCCGATGAAGGCAGCTATGTTTCATATTTGGAGGGGTGCACCGCTCCGCAGCGCGATGAAAATCAGCTTCACGCCGCTATTGTTGAAATTGTGGTGTTAAAAGATGCTGAGGTTAAATATTCCACCGTGCAAAACTGGTACCCCGGCGATAAAGACGGCAAAGGCGGCGTTTATAACTTTGTGACCAAGCGCGCGGCCTGCCGCGGCGATAATGCCAAAATTTCATGGACGCAGGTTGAAACCGGCTCCGCTGTTACCTGGAAATATCCGTCTTGTATTTTGCAGGGCAACAATTCAGTCGGCGAGTTTTATTCAGTGGCGATTACCAATAACCGCCAGCAAGCCGATACCGGCACTAAAATGATTCACATCGGCAAAAACACCTCGTCGCGGATTATATCTAAGGGCATTTCCGCCGGATACTCAAACCAAACTTACCGCGGATTGGTAAAAGTGGCGCCGCAAGCCGATAACGCCCGCAATTATTCGCAGTGCGACAGCTTGCTGATAGGCTCGCTTTGCGGTTCGCACACCGTGCCTTATATTGAAAACCGCAGCCGAACCGCCGTGCTGGAGCATGAAGCAACAACCTCTAAAATCAGCGATGAACAGCTTTTTTACTGTCGGCAGCGCGGAATTTCCGAAGAAGAAGCGGTCAGTTTAATCGTGAGCGGGTTCTGTAAAGAAGTTATGCAGCATCTGCCGATGGAATTTGCTATTGAAGCGGCAAAATTAATTAATATCAGCTTAGAAGGGAGCGTAGGGTAATGGATATTTATCATAGAGCATTAAAAGATTGGGGCAAAAATGCACAGATGCTGCAGGTTATTGAAGAAATGAGCGAGCTCATTAAAGAGATTTTAAAAAACGTCAACCGCGGCAAAGACAACGTCAGCGCCATAATTGAAGAAACCGCCGATGTTGAAATTATGTTAGAGCAATTAAAATGCTGCTATAACATAAAGCAAGAGGTTGAAGATTATAAAAAACAAAAAGTGTTAAAAATAGCCAAACGGCTTGATGAATGGGAGAATGAACACCATGACTAACACTCCGGTACTTGAAATTGAAGATTTGTGCGCCAAAGTCGGCGACAAAGAAATTATCAAAAACTTCAGCTTGACCGTAAACGAGGGCGAAGTTCACGCCATTATGGGACCGAACGGCGCCGGAAAGTCTACTTTGTCTTATGTTTTATGCGGCAAACCGGGGTATGAAATTACTTCCGGCAGCGTTAAATTTAAAGGCAAAGATTTAACCGCGATGAGCGTGGAAGAGCGCGCCCGCGAAGGGTTGTTTTTAATTATGCAGTATCCGGTTGAAATTCCGGGAGTGCAGGTTTCGGCATTTTTGAAGTATGCGGTTAACGCGGTGCGCAAACATCGCAATGAACCGGAGCTTGACACTATGGAATTTATTAAAATTCTGCGCGCGGAAGGCAAAAAGCTCGGCATTGATAACGATATGTTAAAACGCGCCGTCAATGTCGGTTTTTCCGGCGGTGAAAAAAAGCGGATGGAAACTTTGCAAATGGCTATGCTCAAACCTGCAATGGCAATTTTGGACGAGGCGGATTCCGGTTTGGATATTGACGCCTTAAAGGTGGTTGCGGACGGCATTAATTCATTGCGCGACGGCAAGCGCGCCATGTTGGTTATTACCCACTATCAACGTTTGCTTAATTATATTGTACCTGATTTTGTGCATGTGTTTGCCGACGGGCATATTGTTAAGTCCGGCAATAAAGATTTAGCCTTAGAACTGGAAGAAAACGGGTATGCCGAATTTATAAGGAACAGAGCGTAAATGGAAAACCAAAAGCAAAATAATTGCGGCGGATTGTTGCAAAATGCCTGCTTGCAAGGGGCGGAAATTGCCAAACTGGAAATTTTGCGCGAACAAGGACGCACTGCTTTTGCCGAAATCGGTCTGCCCTCGCCTAAAACCGAGGCGTGGAAATATACCCGCGTGCGTGAAGTTGCCGGAGCTGATTTTGTAATAGAACCGACAGCTGAAGAGCGCTGCGGTTGCGGCAAACATGATTGCGGCTGCGGAGAAGAACATCACCATTGCTCATGCGGGCATGCAATTTTACCTTTTGACGCTTATGAAATTCATTTTTGCAACGGTAAACTTAAAGAAGATTGTTTTAATTTACCTGATGGCGTTGAGGTAATGAGCCTGCTTGACGCTGCTGCGGACGGCGAACTGTTTGCGCACTTAAACAAAAGTTTTGAGATGCAAAATTTTCTGTTTGCCGCCTTAAACACCGCTTATTTAGAGCAAGGCATTTTGCTGAGGGTTGCGCGCGATTTTTGCCCCGATAAACCGATTGCGCTTGTTAATCATACCCACGCCGAAAACAAAATTTTTGCCAACACGCGCAACGTGATTGTGCTTGAAAGCGGCGCTAAAGCGACCGTGGTTGAATATTATCATTATTCGGGCGCGGAAAAATCAGAATATTTTAACAATATTGTAAATGAAATTTTCATCGGGCGCAACGCGTTGCTTAACCATTACAAAGTGCAAGCGGAGGACTTTAAGGCCGTGCATATTACCCTTAATGCGGTTGCGGTTAAAGCAGGCGGCAAATATGAAAGTTTTTGCCTGCAAACCGGTGCTAATCTGGCGCGGCAAGAAACACACGTTTTGTTAAAAGAAGAGCAAGCTGAGGCGGAAGTTGACGCCGTTTACAAAATGAACGGCTGGGCAACGCTGGACACCACTACCGATATTGAACACCTCGCCTCTTACACCCACTCCAATCAGCTGGTTAAGGGCATTGTCGGCGGACAAGCCAAAGGCGTTTTTCAAGGCAAGATTCATATTGCGCCGATGGCTGAGAATACAGAAGGTTATCAGCTGCACCGCGCGCTGCTGTTGAGCGACACGGCGGAAATTGACGTTAAGCCGGAGCTTGAAATTTTTGCCGACGATATTAAATGCTCGCACGGCGCCGCTTGCGGAGAGCTTGACAAAGAGCAAATGTTTTACTTGCAGTCACGCGGAATTGCGGAAGAAGACGCCCGCGCTATTTTGATTCAAGCTTTTGCCGATGAGGGTATAAATAAAATAAAAGATGAAAAAATCCGCGAGTGGATACGCTCTCTGATTTAAGTAAATATACAACTTATGCACAAATCACTATTAATTCCCATCCTGAGGAGGGGAATTTTTATGGTTCTGGCTTTATAATAAAAACAACAACTTAACGCGTTGTGAGATAGGCATGTGACCACCCCGCCTTCGGCACCCCTCCATAGAGGGGAATTTATATAGCGGCGCGTCCATGGTGGGGAATTTTAAAGTGCGGATTTAAAATACAACTTATACACAGCGTGGACTCGTAAATATTGCAAAAAAAAAACGCGAGCTAAAATCTTCTCAAAATAACTTTTTGAGAGGATTTTAGCTCATGTATACACAATCCGGAAGATCTATGGTTGAGATGTTAGGCGTGCTCGCGATTATCGGGGTGCTGTCTGTTGGGGCTATTGCCGGTTATAGCAAGGCGATGTTCAAATACAAGCTTAACAAACATGCGGAAAGCTTCAGTATGTTTTTAAATGAGGCAATAAAACTTTTACCTGATTTACAGCGTCATTATGGTAAAAACATTACTACAAATAACGCTTTAACGCTCTTTTTTGATAAAGCAAACTTGCTTCCGGACGGCATGAAGTTTAAGAACAATGTTATTACGGATATATTTAACAATCAAATGACTATTTCATACTCAAATTCGCTGTATAGCGACGGCTCAAGCGCGACTGAATATTACATACATATAAGAATGAATCGTTCAGGCGGTAAACTTAGCGAACAAGACAAAGAAATTTGCCGCAATATTGTGCTCACCGCCAAAGAAAATTATGAAAATTTATGGCGAGTTGAAATGCGCTCAGGACAAGATTCATCATACAGCTACAAGGCTTTACATGGTGCTTTACACCCTTATCAAACCAACCCGTTAAGCAAAGCGAGCATAACCCAAATTGATGATATGTGCGACTCGTGTAACTCCGAAACTTATTGCAGTATGTACATCTTTTTAAATTCAATAAAAAATCCATAACTATCTAATATTTAAAGCAAAAGAAAGGGTTGCACAAAAGCAACCCTTTCTTGATTTTTTTTGAGCCATAAGACTAGAACAACTCTTTCCAGTCCATGTACTTGACGTCAACGCCTTCAACAACGATGCCAAGCGAGGCTAGCGCCGCTGTCATACGCTCTCTGCCACAGCACATTATCTCATGATAGAGATAAGCCTTGGTGTCGTCATCAGAAGCCGCGAACATCTGCTTGGCGCGCTCCATAGACTTTTTGAAAGCGAGGAGCTTTTCTTCATCTTCGTACCCCAGTCGGAGCACATTTGTGAAGCTCATTTCCAGCCTACGCGCCGTACGACCGCATTTTTGGGCGTACTTTTTGTTATCGGCGGCTTTTTCAGCGGCTTTTTGAGCCAGAAAAGCGCGATATTCCGCAGCAGCTTTGCCAATAAAATCCGCCACCGGCGAATCTTCCGACAAATAGTTGATTTCTGCATCATGAAATATTATCGCCTTGCCATCAACTGTTGCCTCAGTCTGGATTTCTATTTCATTTTGCACGAACTGTTCCAGAGTGTGGACGAATTTGCCGTCATCGTACTCCATCACGTTGGCGCCATATTCCACACTGACAACTTTGTACTTTTCTGTATCAGCAAGCAATTTGTGCTTACCTTGGATATAATGGCTTTCATAAATTTCGGATAAATCCGAACCTTGCGAAAACTCATTTCCCCAATGGCGATAATGCCAAAAGGTGACATTTCCGGTAGCGCTGGTGAGCTTGAAAAAGGCTTCATCTTTAACATTGTACGGGTTGAAGCCAAAGTAGTAGTCGGAAAATTTCACGACCAGGCTCTGAGCTTTAAGGCTCATAAAAAATTTTTTTGCCATAGTATATGGTTTTTAAGGGTTAAACGATAAAAAATATTATTTGAAACACCTAAAACCATAACTGAAGTAAAACTTCAGGAGATTATGGCAATTTCAAATAATATAAAAATAACTACTGATGGTATGGAGTATAACACAAATTTATAGCCATTGACAAGACATTTTATTATACAACTTATACACAACATATAAATTCCCATCCCGTGGAGGGGGGGGGGCGGCGTTAGCCGACGGGGTGGTGAAAATGGAATGTTGAAAATTAGACTCCTATGTTGTTTATATTTCATGTTTTGCAATAAAAACAAACATTTAATGTGCAGTCAAATAGCGGCAGTAACCACCCCGCCTTCGGCACCCCTCCATAGAGGGGAATTTTAAATCGCGGCAACTCCATAGAGGGGAATTTTAAAATGGTCGGCACCCTGACTTGGATGGGAATTTTAAATTGCGGATTTAAATACAACTTATGCACAGCATGGACTCGTAAATATTGCAAAAAAAAACGCGGAGTAAAATCCTCTTAATTTTAACAATTTGAGAGGATTTTAGCTCATGAATAAACATTTTAGCCGCTTTTTACACCACATTCTGTCTCACTCCGGCACAAAGGAGAAGTCCACGCCTTCTCTGTCACTCTCCGACTTGATCGGAGAGTCAAGGTCAAATAAATTTGCTTCTTTGTTCAACCTGGATTATCGGGTCAAGCCCGATAATGACAGAAAGAAGAAAGATTATCGGGTCAAGCCCGATAATGACAGCATTGTGAATGCTGGTCGGTCTATGGTGGAAATGCTTGGGGTGCTCGCGATTATCGGGGTGCTAAGTGTTGGTGCAATAAGCGGATACTCTAAAGCGATGATGAAGTACAAACTTAATAAGCATGCTGAGGCGGTTAATATGCTGATTAACAATGTGCTCGCGATTAAAGACAAATTACCCCGAGATCGCAGCGACGGCAATGGTTATAATTATTACGGCACCATTTTGCTTAAAACCAATTCATTGCCGGACGGAATTAAATACCTTAGTAATTTTCGTCTGCAGGATATGTGGTTTAACAACTTAATTTGGGTTTACTACTATAATGATTATGATACCGGCGGCATTGGATTTGAAATCAACAAATCAGCCAGTGGCGCGGAAATATGCCGCAATATTGTTTTTGCTGCCAAGGAAAACGCCGCTAATTTATACGCTCTGAATCTTGGCAAATTCAATGAAGGAGAAACCAGCACCTATACCGAAACGCTATATGGCGATAATTATTGCAACACAAATGACAGCTGTTTACGCAATTTAGATTTAAATAAAGTTGATAAAACCTGCAACGTATGTGATAAAAGCGAATGTACGTTATACACATATTTCAAATAATCAGTTAAGCCCCTCGGTATAATAGCCGACTGAAGTGTGCAAAAGTATGCTCAATTTAAGCAACATTTCAGGGTATATTTCTTTGGTGCCGTACTCATAGGCTTTAAGTTCTTCAATCGGTATCGCTAACACAAAAGCGGCAACCGGCAACGGCAATCCCATGGTTTGCCTGCGCCGAAAAATTCTTAACCCAACATAAATACGAAACTCAGCAATGTTATTCATAATCAAAAACTCCGATTACGCTATAACATAGCTTATATACCACTTTTACATCATTATCAAGTTATTTTTAACCAATAACGTGTTTTATTTTTATTTTCAACCTATGAGTTGTGTCGTTAATTTAAGAGGCGGGCTTTTTCACGCTGCCAATCACGCTCTTTAATAGTCTCGCGCTTATCATAAACTTTTTTACCGCGACCAAGTCCGATTTCAAGCTTGGCTCGTCCGCGCTCATTAAAAAACAATTTCATGGCAATTAAGGTGGAGCCTTTGCGGCTAAGCTCATTGATAATTTTAATTACTTCCTTTTTTTTGAGCAGCAGCTTGCGGTCGCGCTTTTCAGCGTGGCTTTCATAGCCTTTGTTGGCATACTCGGCAATAAACATGTTTGACATATAAATTTCACCGGACTTTTCAACTCCGAATGCGTCATTTATGTTGGCATGCCCCAAGCGCAAAGATTTTACCTCAGTTCCGGTGAGCTGTAATCCGGCAATAAAAACATCGGAAATCAAATAGTCAAAATGAGCGCGCCGGTTTTGCGCAACAAGACCGGTGGTGATAAAATCAGCCTTTTTAACTTTTTTTGCCATTTTTCAACTTCTATTTTGCAGACGGGGCTGCCTTAAATAAATTTTCAGAAGTTTCGGCTTTGGCTTGCGATGTTGTCTGGGTAATCGGAGCTTTTTTAGTTGCCGGTTTAGCCTCAGGCTCGCTTGTTGCCGCCTGCTTAGTAACCCGCACGCAACGACCTTCAATATAAGCGCCCGGCTCAATAGCAATAGAAGTATGAACAGCGTCGCCGATTAAATGCGCGGTGCCGGCAACAAACAAATTTTCAACTTCCGCCGTGCCGTGCAAAGAGCCGTACAAGTTTAAAGTTTGAGCCTTAACCTGTCCGATTACCTGCCCTTTAACGCCGATAATCAGTTCATTACAGCAAACATTGCCTTCCAAACGCCCGTCAATATGAATAATATCGCCGCCTAAAATATTGCCTTTAATTTTAGTGCCGATACTGATAATGCTTGGAACCGGAGTGTTAGAGCCGCGGCTCATTTTTGCAATTTTTAAATATAACATTCTGCGCCAATTTTTCATTTGTGTATCCTTTACAACTGAACTTTCATAAATGCCATCGGGTCAACCGGCGTACCGTTGTACAATACCTCATAATGCAGATGAGGACCGGTAGAACGTCCGCTTGAGCCAACCTCGGCAATGGTGTCGCCCTGATTAACATATTCGCCTTTTTTAACATAAGCGCGGTTTAAGTGGGCATAACGGGTTTTAAAGCCGTTACCGTGGTCAATTTCAACCAAAATGCCGTAACCGCTGCTTTGACCGGAACGAATCACTTTGCCTTTGGCCATGGTTTTAATTTTATTACCCTTATTGCTGGCTAAGTCAACCCCTTTATGAGTCGCTGACTTTTTATTAAACGGATCAGAGCGATGTCCGAACGGAGAACTGAGCCAATAACTCCACACCGGTTTGCCTAACGGTACTGATTTCATAACCTCTTTATAATAGCTGACATCGTCAATTTTACCGAACACTTCCTGCATTTTTTTGCTTAATTCGGCATTGTCAACCACCGGAACATCAGGCTCGTAGGTGCCGCCGGTATTGTTTTTTTTGCTGTTGGCAAGCGGATTGAAGTATTTGTTTTGCTTTTTCATGGACTTATTAATGGCAGAAATTGCCTCTTTGATTTTATTCATCTCTTTTTCAGATAGCTTTTCAACCTGATTTAAGATTTCCATCTCTGAAACTTCAAGTTTTTCAAGGCTGCTTTGCAGAACGCTGATTTTTTGCAACAGTTCATTACGCTCTGAAACAGCCCTATCTCGTTGCAAAAGCGCATCGCGCAAAGTGGTTTTTTCTTCCAGTTCGTCTTCCTCAAGCCAATCCGTGGAATCGGCAATGCGGCGGATTTTTTCCTCAACCACCTGAGCCTGCTGTTTGTAGCGGTTAAGGTTGAGCTCATCTTGAGCCTGCCCTTCCTCAATTAAAGTAAACATAGAGCTGATATTGCGGTGAATTGCCACAAAATCAGTCATTAAGTCAACATACGCGCTGCGGGTTTCATCAAGTTCACGGTCTTTAACGGAAATAATTTTATCTGATTTATTGTACATATAATACGAGTACGCACTCCAGCCGCCGACGATTAATAATAACGTCAGCAAAAACATCTGAAGTTTTGATGAAATATTAAAAACCTTAGCCCGACCACCGCTTCTGAAAATAATCTCTTTATTGGAAAACACCGGTCTTTTGGTATTATAACCAACTGCGGAAGGTTTTTTAACTTTGATTTTTCGTAAAATCCTCGCCATAAATATTCCGTTATTTCAATGCGATGCATAACGCACCGCGCCAAATCTGCCATAATATAGCAGATAAATTATAAAAAATAAAGAAGTTTATTTTATATCATCTTCATCTAAAATAATAAATTCGTCTTTTCCGACCATATTAAGCACAATGTGCGCGCGTTCATTAAGCATATCCAAATCAAGACTTTCCGGCGACAAAAGTTTAACTTTAGCCTCCCATTCCGATTTTTCCGCCGCATATTTTTCCGCCGCGCGATGCGCCTCTTTAACCTCATCGGTTAAATAAACATATCGCAAAAAGCCGCGTTCCCCTTTTACCGCATAAAAGCTAAAGTAAATAAAGGTTAAGATGATAATCAACAAAAAACCGGAAGAACTTTTTACTTTTGCAAATATGTTATAAAATCCGCGCATTGTTATCCCGTTATTGTTAATTTAAAATCCTGCGGCAGAATCGCCGTATGAAATGTATTTAAATACATTATGGTTAAGAATTGGTTTAGGTAAAAAAGTTTATTTGAGCTGAGTTTTATACAACGAGGCATAAATGCCGTTTTCATGAGCGAGCAGCTCTTCATGCGTACCGGCTTCCGCAATTTGCCCGTAATTTATAACCACGATTTTATCGGCATGGCGCACGGTGGAAAGGCGGTGCGCAATTACAAACACGGTGCGGTCCGCCATTAAATTTTCTATTGCCTGCTGCACAATAGCTTCAGAATTGTTATCAAGGGCGGAGGTCGCCTCGTCTAAAATAACAATCGGGGCGTTTTTAACAAACGCTCTGGCTATTGCCACCCGTTGCTTTTGCCCGCCGGAGAGCAACACTCCCCGCTCGCCGATTTCGGTATCAAGCCCTTTATCCAAAGTTTTAATAAATTCGTCTAAGCAGGCGCTTTTAACGGCTTTGTCAACATCTTCCGGCGCGGCGTTTTCATTGCCGAGCATAATATTTTCACGAATCGTTCCTGAAAATAAAAAATTGTCCTGAAACACCACTGAAATGTTATTGCGCAGCGACTCTAAAGTGTAATCGCGCACATCTTTGCCGTCAATTAAAATTGAACCTGATGTAACATCATAAAAGCGCGGAAGCAAATTAACCATGGTGGTTTTACCGCCGCCGGAATTGCCGACAAACGCAATAGTCTGCCCCACATTAACGTTTAAATTAACATGTTTTAAAACCGACTTGCCTTTAACGTATTCAAAGCAAACGTCTTTATATTCAATACCTTGCTTAACGCCTTTAAGCTCAACCGCTCCATCGCGATTGCAAATTTGCGGCTTGCTGTCAAGCGCGGTAAAAACACGTTCCATCGCCATAAACGAAAGCTGAATATTGTTATAATTGTTGCCGATGCTTTTTATCGGGTTATAAAGCATAATCAGCGCGGCGATAAACGACACAAAGTTGCCTGAGGTAATTTGATGAGTAACAATTAAGTGGCTGCCGGTCCAAATAACAGCGGCAATACCTACTGAAACCACAAAGTGCATCATCGGCGAGAGCATACCGGTGCGCTGAATCATTTTCATGCCCAAACCGAACACCGAGCGCAAAGTTTCTTGAAAGCGGGCATTTTGATAGTCATACAAATTATATGACGAAATAATGCGGTTGCCGTTAAAGGTTTCATTATAATGGGTAACCACCGCCGAACCTGAAAACACGGTTTTATCCATAATTGATTTTATGCGGCGGCGAACCGTGGTTAACGGATACAAGGCGCCAAGCAACACAATAACCGCAATAATTGCCAACTGCCACGAGTTATAAAAGAGCACGCCGATTAATGAAAGCGAGGAAAACAAGCGGGTGGTAAAAAGCTTCATGTTGCTCAAAAGCCCGTTGCATGCCGAATCAACATCGTTATTAAAGCGAAAAATAATGTTGCCGGAAGTGTTGGTATCAAAAAAGCAGGCGTCATAGTGCATCAGCTTATCAAATAAATCAGTTTTAACATCATTGGCAATTTTGCGCCCGACCCAAGTGTTAAGATAAGTCGCCATATAACTGAACCCGCTTTGCAAGCAGCTGAAAATAATGATAAGCAGCGGAATATACCAGGTGGAGGCGGTGTTTTTTTCAACCATAACCACGTCCATATACGGCTTTAACGACCAAGCAATAACCGCGTCCATGCCGCCAATCGGGATAGTGATTAAAACCGCAATCAATGCCCTACCCCAATACGGATAAATATAGGGCAGCATACGGGAATAATTTTCCACAAAATGAGTTGATTTAAGTTTATTTTTCAGTTTTGCAAACATACAGCACCGTTATGATGTTAATCTGTTTGTTTTGTAGCAAAAAAGTTTGAGCTTGTAAACAGCAATTACAAAAACAATGCCCCGATTGTTGAAAATCAGGGCATTGCATAAGCGTTAATCGGCTTAAAATGTGTATCTTAAACCGGCGGTAACTTCTTTGAAGTTATCCAGTTTGCTCATACCCAAATAGCTGTAACGCCCCATTACTCTGGCGGCTAAGTGGTCAGTGAAATCCCATTGCATACCAACGCCGGCACGGTAGCCGATGCGGTTGTGGTGTCCTGATTTTTCATCAGGGAATTTTAATCTGACGCGGTAATTGGCCATACCTAATGAACCAAGCAAATTAAATTTGCTGCACATAATCGGCATATAACCATATGCGTCAACACCGTATGCTAAAAATTCGGATTTATAAGCGCCGTCATCTTTGTTCTTTTTACGACCGCCGGATTGCTGATAAAAAGCTTCAAGACCGTAATAATCATACATTCTGGCACCGATGTTTACCGCGCCGGAATTGTAAGCTTTACGCATAGCGTGCGCTTTGCCGCCCAATTTAGCGTTTGAATATACATAATCAGCACCGATATAAGGCTGCCAATCACGCATCCAATTAAATTCAGAAGCATGGGCACTCAAAGACAAAATACTGGCAACACCTGCCAACAACAATGTTTTTTTCATATTTAAACTCCTATTTATAAATAGTTTTGATTGATAATCCAGTCATCGGTAGTTCATAAAGCATTATATTGTCTTTTTATAATACTTATGGCGTGTATATATTCTGCAAAAAATGATTTTAAATAGTGCAGGCTGATTTTTTTTGTGCTAACAATATAAAAAATTAATAATTGAGGTGAATTATGACGTTTTGTCCCCCTGCTGATGATTGCTCTTTGTGCCCGCGCTTGGTACAGTTCAGATTGCAAAATAAGCTTAAATTTCCGACCTATCATAACGGACCGGTTGAGCCGTTCGGTTCGCTTGGCGCGCAAATATTAGTGGTCGGCATGGCTCCGGGGCTTAACGGCGCCAATCAGACGAATCGTCCGTTTACTAATGATTACGCCGGAGATGTGCTTTATCCGGCATTAAAAAAATTCGGATTTACAAAAGGTGATTATCAAAAAAAGAAAGATGACGGCTTTGAACTTATTAACACGCGGGTGACTAACGCCGTGCGCTGCGTTCCGCCGCAAAACAAAGTATGCGGCGACGAAGCTAAAACCTGCGGAAAATTTTTGAGCGCGGAAATTAAAGCCATGCCGAATTTAAAAATTATTTTATCGCTCGGCGTGGTTTCGCACAACGCGGTGCTTAGGGTTTTAGGGATAAAACAATCTGAATACAAATTCTCCCATGGCGCCGTGCATAAGCTTAAAGACGGACTAACGCTTGTTGATTCGTACCACACGTCACGCTATAACATCAACACCGGCGTTTTAACTTACGCAATGTTTGATGACATTATCCTGAAAATTAAAAACCTTTTGGAGCAACCATGTTAAAACTAAAACAACTGATTGCTGACACTTTGATTACCGCCATATTTGGCGCGGCTTTGTTTATGTTGTTTGCTATGATACGCACCAACCTGATTTGGGGCAATGTTTACATTGAACAAATTTTAGCCAATGCCACTCATACCGGCAACGATGTGGCGGCTGAGGTATTAAAAGGTTATGTGCTGTTTGCGTTAATTCCGGCGCTGATTGTTGCCGCTCTTTTGGTAGGATACATAAAAAAAACGCGTTACATTTGGCTGATTATCATTTTAAGTTTGGGGTATCCGGTCTATAAGTTGCAGCTTATCGGGTATATTATCAATCAAAACACTTATTCTGACATTTATGCCAAAGAATATCATAATCCGCAAGACGATACTTTTATTTTTCCGGAGCACAAACGGAATTTGATTATATTGCATATAGAATCGCTTGAAAGCGAATATGAAAAACCTGAATTAGTCGGCAGAAATCTGTTGCCGCATTTAAGCCAAATGGCAGAAGAAAACATATCTTTTGACAACTTTCATCAGCCGGACGGACAAGATTACACTATTGCCGCCATGGTGGCGAGTTATTGCGGCGTTCCGTTTAAGCTGATTAAAAACAAAGATTTTACCTCGTTTAATAACTTTTTGCCGCGGCTTATCTGCTATCCGCAAATTTTGGAGCAGAACGGGTACGACACTTATTTTATGAAAGGCGCCCCGCTTGACTTTACGCGCACCGGCATATTTTTTAATTCTCACGGTTTTAATGATGTGGTCGGAACGCGTGAGTTAGAAGCTCGGTTCGGATTAAGTTTAGAAAAGTTTCAGGGCAACGCTTGGGGAGTTCGCGACAGCGCTTTATATACGCTTGCCAAACAACGGCTTACGGAAATTGCCGCCAAAGGCAAGCCGTTTTTATTTTCAATGCTGACTCTTGACACGCACGCGCCTGATTTTTATGTTGACCAGCAATGCCCTAAAACCGGCAATGCGCACCGTGACGCCGCCGCTTGCGCCGATATTATGGCGGCTGATTTTATTAACTGGCTCAAAGAGCAGGATTTTTATGATAACACCACCGTAGTTGTAATCGGCGACCATATCCGAACCGGCGGCAACGAACTGTATTTACAGCAAGAGAATCGGCATATTTTTAATATGATTCTCAACTCGGCAACTGCCAAAAAAGTAAACCCTCAAGCTTGGACCACGGTTGATTTACCGGCAACGGTTTTAGAGGCGTTAGGAGTTAAGTTCAGCGGTAAATTCGGGCTCGGGTATTCTTTGTTTGAAGATGAAAGCACTTTATATACCAAATATGGCGCAAGTTTTGATACGGAGCTGCAAAAAATGGCGGAAGAATATAACGAATTTAATCGCAGTCGTTATGTTTTTACGCCGCTTTACAATTCGTACACAGAGTTCGGGGCTACGATTGCGGAGCCGGAACAGATAAAAGCTTTCGCCTCATTTTCGGAAATTTCATTCGGCAATGTTTGGCTTGATACATTATCATTTACTCTGCCGAAAACAAGCGCGCAAAATATTAACGTAAACATCAATTTCAGATTGCTGTTTGTAAAGGGCGGCAAGCGCAATATTAAAGTTTTTGCCAACAATCAGCCGCTTGCGGAATGGAATTTTGCTGATACCGTCAGCCAACCGATTGAACGCAACATTGCTATTCCAACCGCTCTTTTGCATGACGGAAAACTGCTTTTGGAGTTTAAGAGCGATACGGTCGGATATGCCGCCGTCGGAGTCGGCATCGGGGTTAATAACTTTACCATTACGGAAGATTGAAATTTTTATTATTAAGACAATATTTTAATTAACTTATTTTAAGGAGGCTTTAATGTCTATTAAACAAATTACACAACAAGCGGAAGCGCTTTTTCAAAAAGTTTTTTCATGCTCATACAGTGAAAAAGCATATGCTAAGCTTGAAACTTTTTCCAAAATGCTGACCAAACACGGCGTAAGCGCCAATATGATTACGTTTGCCGGCTTGTTTTTTGCCGTGCTCGGGCTTAATTTTTTGGCGATAAACGGTTACTTTTTTGCCTTTTTATGCCTGGTGTTAAACCGTTTGTGCGACGTGCTTGACGGTATCAGCGCCCGTCAACATCAAATAACACCGTTCGGGGCGTTTTTAGATATATGCTCAGACTACACTTCCGCCGGATTGTTTATTTTGGGCTTTATTTTAGCCAACCCTGAAAACAACGCGACCTCAGGAGCCTTTTTGTTAGTGGCATTACTGATTGCCAGCGCCGCATTGCTTGGTTCAGCGTTGGTCGGCGGGCACTCATACCAAGAGCTTAACAGCACAAAATCAAAAATTTGCATGTGGGGAGCGATGCAGAATGCCGATATTTTCGCCGCGCTGCTTTTAATGAGTATTCTTCCGGTATTTTTCATGCAGTTGGCACTGTTTTTCGGGCTGTTCTTAATCGGAAAATCATTGCTTGTTATCAGCAACGCTTATTATAATTTTGAAATTGCGGCAAAGGGCAAAAAATAACCGATGAAAATATTAAAAATTTTTCTGTACTTGTTAGTTTGCGGTATTGCGCTTGCATTTAACGCGGCAAACGCTGAAACTTTGCATTTTCAAAATGATAAAGTTGCTATCAGCGCGTATCCGCAGTACCGCCAAATTAACGAGATGAAAAATTTTAATATTCTGGTTGAATTTCAGCTCTTAAACGGTTGGCATATTGCATGGGATAATGCGGGTGATGCCGGTACTCCGACTAAATTCAGTTGGTCGGCTCCCAAAAATATTTCAGTGACACGACTAAATGAAAGCGCGCCGGAAAAGTTTTTATACGGCGGAATATTAACCCAGTTCGGATATGGCGATAAAGCCTATTATTTATTTAATGTTAACACCCGTACTGTTTTTGCACCTGATACAGAGCTTAAATTAAAAATCAGCTTGGTTACCTGCAAAGATGTTTGCGAGCCTTATGAACCTGAATTTACAATAAAACTACCGCCGCATGGCAAGCAAAATATTCTAAATTCAGAGTGGCGGGAGGCGATTGAACAAGCGCAAAAAACTTTTCCGAAACAAGCCGCAAACCCTGCCTATGCTGAAAATAAAAACGGCGTTATCAGAATTATTTTTCCCGATACCGATTGGGCTAAAGAATCTTCCTCATTTTATTTTATACCATACCAGAAAAACATTATAGCCGCGGATACAGAACAACAAACATCACTTAATAACAACCGATTAAGCATTGAAGTTGAAGCAGAAGATGAATATTTAACCCCATCAAAAGGCATTTTATTTTATGATAACAAAGCCATAAAGTATAATGTGTTGCCGATGGGTTTGTATCAACAAAGCGGAAATATCTATATATTGCTGCTGGCATTTTTAGGCGGGCTGATTTTGAATTTTATGCCCTGCGTGTTTCCGATTTTGAGTTTAAAAGCAGTTTCACTGACTAAAAGCACAACTGAGAGCAAACATTTTAAAAACGGACTTTTATATTTAGCGGGCGTGCTGTGCTGCTTTGCGCTTATTGCGGCACTGCTTTATTTACTGCGATACGGCGGCTATGAAGTCGGTTGGGGGTTTCAGCTGCAATCACCGATATTTGTAGGCATTATGTTGGCGCTGTTCGGCATTTTGGGTTTAATGATGCTTGATGTTATTAAATGGCGCGATAACTCCGCAATTTTAAATTTAATGAACCGCTTATCAGGCATAAACTCATTTTTAACCGGATTTTTTGCGGTGCTGATTGCAAGCCCCTGCACCGGTCCGTTTATGGGCGCGGCAATAGGTTACGCTCTGTTACAACCGCAGGCGCTTTATTTTCCGATATTTTTGAGCTTAGGTTTGGGATATGCTCTTCCGTTTACGTTGCTTGAAATTTATCCGTCCGCGCTTAAGCGCATTTTACCAAAATCAGGTTACTGGACCACGGCGCTGAAAAAGATTTTAGCAATACCGATGTTTTTAACCTGCCTATGGTTAGGATGGATTTTATATCATCAGATTAAAACCTTTGCCCCTGAACAACCAAACTCACTTTGGCAGCAATACAATCTGCAAATTGCGCAAAGTTTAATTGATAATGGCGAGCCGGTGTTTATTGATTTTACCGCCAAATGGTGCATAACCTGCCTGATGAATGAAAAAACTTCGCTTGATACCGAAAATTTTGAGGCTTTGGCACGGCAACATCATATAAACTTGTTTAAGGCTGACTGGACTAACCGCGATGAGCAAATCGGCGCGATAATAAAACAATACGGACGCAGCGGCGTTCCGCTATATGTGTACTATCCGCCGCATAATCAAAATCCGGTGATATTGCCGCCGATTTTAACTCCTGCGATTTTACGCAAAACGCTAAACGGTCAGAATTAAAATAATGATAGAAATTACCATTGAGAGCAAAACCTTTTTGCTCGGTTTAGCGTAATCCTGATGTTTAATATAGCGGCTGTAAATATTGTTAGCAAACAAAACCCAAATCGGGTACGCGTAAATAATCGCCATCACATAAGCCGGATTAGAGCCTAAAAACAGGCTGTAATTTTTTAAGGTATACATAGATAAAATCAGTATCATAACCGGAACGCCCGCATACAAAATATTGCGCGGAACAAAAACTTCACGGATATTGCCGCCGCCGTTAAAAAAGGCAACCGCATTAACCGAACCGGCAACCACTGACGTTATTAATGAATAATAAAAAATGGCGGCGAACACGTTTTCATGCCCGATATTCATTAAAACTTTGCCCTGAATATCAAGTATGGTAACGGTTAAAAGCGCTGGCAGCAAATAAAACAAGGCCACGCGGTTAAGCGGATTTTTTTTGAGCATAAGCACGGAAAACACCATCCCTAAAACCGAGGCGGAAATTAAGGCTAAACGTACCGGATTAGAGCATAAATCAAAAAATTGCCGCGGCACTAAAATAAACCATAGTACAAAACCGAACAAAACGCTAATCGGCTGAATAACGCTGGTAACTTCAGCTCCAAAACGATTGGCGGCGTTAAACAAACGATTGTCTAAATAAGCAATTAAAAAGCCTTGAAAAATGCACAAATAAAAAAACATCGGGCTGAAATTATAGGGTACCAACGGCGCAAAGAGCAGCAAGATAAGACCGGTGCCGATGCCGCGATAAATCATAATCAGGGAGCCTTTGAGCTTAAAAATCTGATTAGCAAAAATATACATTGCAAAAATAAAGCTTGCAAAAAATGAAATTAACCACCAATACTGCTGCATGTTGTTTTCCTTTGAGTTTGTTTAAGTTAAGTTGTAACACAACTTTTAACTCAGTCAACCGAAAATTTACACTTTTTTACCGCGCCATTTGCCGGAATAGAGATATAAAGCGGAAAGAACTAAAATAACAATATTATAAACAGCGTCAGCCGTCCAACACCAAGCGAGTGATAATTTATAAATTAAAACCACCAACACAATGTGTGCAGAATAAAACACCAGTGAGATTAACTCCATAAACAAAGCAATGCGAGTGTTGCCGGTGCCGGACGCCGTGCAAAACAATATCCACGCCGGAGCTGAAACAATAAATGAAATCAGCATCACCCGATACGGCGAAACCGAAAGCGCAATCAACTCAGTATTATCGGTATAAATCCTTAATATCGGAAAAGTAAACACCGCCATGGCAATTACCACCGGTATTACCAGCAAAGCGCATAAATTTATAATCCGGTAACAGGCGGGCATAACCGCTCTGCTGTGCCTTTGCCCGATTAAATTGCCGGTGAGCGAACTTGCCACCGCTCCGAATGAATTGATAATAACATACGGAAATGATGACACGCTGCGCAAAATGTTAGATATCGCCAATTCTTTTTCGCCAAGATGTTCAATCGCCACAAAAAATAAAAACCATGAAAAGACCGAAACAAACTGCTGCACCATGGTCCAAAATGAAACCTGCAAAATGGATTTTAGCAAGCTCCATTTGGCGTACACAAACTTCAATAAGCCGTATTTTTTTAAGTCAACCTTCAGCGCAAAATAAGCTACGCACGCCACGACGGTAATCATTTCTGATAAGTTAGAGGCAAACGCCGCACCGGCAATCCCCATCGCCGGAAAGCCGAATTTACCGAAAATGAAAATATAGTTTAATATAACGTTGGCAAGCACCATCACAAGCGAAATAAAAGTTAAAATATAAGTGGTGGTGATGGCAACCAAAAATGAGCGCATCATAATAATGAGCGAGGCGCAAACCAACCCCCACATGCGCCAATCAATATATTGATAAGCGGCTTCATATACTTCAGGGCTTGAAATAATAAGCTGCAAAAAGCGCGGTGTCAGCCATTTGGAAAGAGCAATACAAACAAACGCAAGCACAAATAAAAACGAGCATCCCTGATACAATACCTCGCCGATACGAGAATAATGTTTTTCACCATTGCGGCGCGCCATGATAATTTGCGCCCCGATACTAAAACCGAACGCAATGATAAAAACCGTAAAAAAATAAGTTGAACCTAGGGCGGAACCAGCAAGCGCCACTTCACTCACCCGTCCCAAATAAATAACATCAGTAATACCAATCAGCTGCTGCATAAGCAAACTGATTAAAAGCGGATAGCTCATCTTCCAGATAGAGCCGTAATTAAACCTCATAAAACACCTGTAAAAATTTTGCAGTTACAGTTAATATAGCCGTAAAATAAAATTAGTCAATCTTAATCGGCAAATATACCGTAAACGTGGTGCCGTTATAATTGGTTGAATTAACGGTTAAATTGCCGCGGTGACGCATGATAATCTGCTTGGCGATAGCAAGTCCTAAACCGGTTCCTTTAATGTTTAAATCTTTATGCTCCTGCATGCGGTAAAAGCGTTCAGTTAGGCGTTTTAAGTTATCGGCGCTGATTTTCGGACCTTTGTTGTTAATAGAAATTGAGAGCGCTTTGCCTTTGGAGACATTAAAACTTTTAGAATTAGGAATAGCTTCAACTTCTTTTACGCTTACGGTAATATCGCTCGGACTAACGCCGTATTTAATGGCATTATCAAGCAAGTTTTGCACCAGTTGGCGCACCTGATGAGAATCGGCGGTAATAAGCGGAAGCTTGGGGCTGATGTCAGTAACAATACGCATATTGCGCTCCGCCGCTTTTAAAGAGAGAGCATCAGAGGCTTCATTAATCACTTTAACAACGTCAGTTTGCTCATCGGGCAGTTTATCTTGCAACATCTCAATACGCGACAAGGAGAGCAGGTTTTCAATTAACTCCGACATAAATTCGGCTTGTTCCGCCATAATTTTTAAGAACATATCGCGAGCCTGCTCATCATCATGAGCGGTAGTTTGCAATGTTTCAATAAAGCCGGAGATTACCGATAACGGAGTACGCAGTTCATGGCTGGCGTTAGCCACAAAATCAGATTGCATTTTTTCAATAGTCATGGCTTTGCTTAAATCATACAATGAAATTACGGCAACCGCCCTCCCCTTTGAAAACCACGGAAGCTGCTTAATATGCGCGTACATTTTTTTGTTAAGTTTGCCGTGAGCATAAAAGATTAAATTTTCCGCTGCGCTCTCTTTTTTGAGCACCTTGTTGACGGCGTTAATAAAATTGTTGGAAACAAAAATATCACTCACGTTTTTATCGGTGATTTTACTGTCAAGCAGCTGACGGGACGCCAAGTTGGCGCCGATAATATTGCCGGAACGGTCGGTCATTAAAATCGGGTCAGGCAGGCTGTCAAGCACGGCGGTATCCGACATTGCCTGAGCTTCCAGAGCGTCGGTTTTATAAAGCCAAAATTTGTGCATGGAGTTAACCGCCTCGGCAATATCTTTGGCTTCCTGCTCCGAAAAATTAAGGTTTATTTTGTCATCAGCTTCCCCTGAGGCTAAGCGGTTAATATAACTTTTTACCTGTTGCAGTTCTGAGCTGAGCGGCACCAAAAATATAAAGTTAAACGCTATGACCAAAACATAGGCGATAATTGCCCAATACGGCTCCAATAAATTAAATTCCACCAATAAAACAAATACCAATGCCGGAGGTAACGACACAAACAAAACTCTGGCGGCAAAGTTGGAATTACGCTCAATTTTTAACGGTCCGATTTTTTTAAATAACATAAAAGCCTCATGCGTGTTGCAAAAAAACTGTTGACACTTCCTAAAAATAGCTATGAAGCACCCTTAAAGATATATTATTATGTAACAGGTTTAAATTTGTTTAATAATAGTTATCGGTAGCGCAATGAGTGAAGAATATGCCAATTTAACGCCCGCAATGGCACAATATATGAAAATTAAAGAAGCCCATAAAGATTATTTGGTGTTTTACCGCATGGGCGATTTTTATGAGCTGTTTTTTGATGACGCTCTGGTGGCTTCAAAGGCGTTAGATATTGCTTTAACCAAACGCGGCAAGGTAGAAGGGCAGAATATTCCGATGTGCGGCGTACCTTTTCATGCTTATGAAAACTACATGGCGCGCCTTATTCATCAGGGCTACAAAGTGGCAATCTGCGAGCAAATGGAATCTCCGGAAGAAGCGCGCAAACGCGGCGCTAAATCAGTGGTGCAACGCGATGTTATCCGCTTAGTCACCCCCGGAACCTTAACCGAAGACAACCTGCTTGACGCCCGCAAAAACAATTATTTACTTTGCTGTAACAAAATCGGCAACTGTTTTGGATTTGCTTGGCTTGATTTATCCACCGGCGACTTTTTCACCAAGCTCAATGAAATTTCCGGCGGGCAAACCGCGGCTTGTCTACAAGCTTTTTTAACTAAGATTAATCCGGTGGAAATTATTGCGCCTGACAGCATGATGCAAGTGCCTGATTTATTCCACGTGCTTAACTTGTACCGTGAAAAATTAACCGTTCTGCCGCAAGCGCGCTTTAATGCCGCATCCGCTCAGCAATCGCTTGAAAAAATGTT
Source organism: Lachnospiraceae bacterium (assembly GCA_963594125.1). Taxonomy (GTDB): domain Bacteria; phylum Pseudomonadota; class Alphaproteobacteria; order RF32; family CAG-239; genus CAAFZY01. The sequence goes on along the minus strand of CAVBCV010000010.1, from coordinate 14,457 downwards.
ACATGTAAAAACCTTAGAAGCATTCGGCAATTTTGCAAAAGCGGAATTAGCCGCCGCCGGAACGGTTTTAGATTATGTTGAAAACACGCAAAAAGGCAAAATGCCGCGCATTAAAAAACCGATTAAAATTACTGACGCTTTGTGCATGGAAATTGATAACGCCACCCGCAACAGTCTGGAAATTTTTGAATCGGTAAACGGCGATAAAAAAAGTGCGCTGCTAGGCACGATTGACCGCACCATTACCGGCGCGGGCGCCCGCTTGCTTGCTTATCGCTTGAACAATCCGTCGCTTGATATTAACGAAATTAACCGCCGACTTGATTTAGCTGACTTTTTTATCAGCGTGCCGGAAATAAGAGCAGAACTGCGCAATTACTTTCAAGATTTTGCTGATTTAGAACGCACCGTTTCCCGCCTCAGTTTGGGCAGAGGCGGACCGAAAGATATGGCAATGCTCGGTATTACCTTATCGTTTATCCCCAAAATTAAAAACTTAATTAACTCGTACGGAAAATATAACAAACTGATTGCCGGATTGCCGGAAGCTGTGAGCAACGTACTTGCCAAACTTTGCGACTTCAGCCACATTGTTGACAACATCGGACGGGCTTTGCTTGATGTTGAAGACTTGCCGATTTTGGCGCGCGATGGAGGATTTATCCGCGAAGGATATTATCCGGCATTAGACGAGCTTAAAGCTTTACAAAAAAACAGCCGCGACCTCATCAGCGGATTGGAACAAAAATATATTAAAGAAACCGGAATTGCCAACCTGAAAATTCGTTATAATAACGTGCTCGGTTATTTTATTGAAATTCAGGCTAAATTTGCTAAAGATATTTTACAAAATCCGCAATTTATTCATAGGCAGTCTGTATTAAACGCCTCGCGTTTTGTGACGGTTGAATTAACCGATTTGGAAAAAGAAATCAGAAGCGCTTCAGAAAAATCGGTAGCGATGGAAGTTGAGTTGTTTGCCAAACTGACCGAAGACATTTTATGCGCCTCTGATGATATTTCCGCTTCGGCAGGCGCTTTGGCAGAACTTGATGTTGCCGCCGCCACCGCTGATTTAGCGGTTGAAGAACAATACTGCCGACCAATATTGGACAATTCCACCGTATTTGAAATTAAAAACGGACGTCATCCGGTTGTAGAACTGGCGCTTAAAAAAGAAAAAGCCACTGAATTTGTGGGTAATGACTGCTCTGTAAACGGCGAAACTAACCGGATTTGGCTGCTTACCGGTCCGAATATGGCAGGTAAATCAACCTTTTTGCGGCAAAACGCCATTATCGCCATTATGGCGCAAACCGGATTTTATGTTCCGTGCACGGCGGCGCGCATCGGCATAATTGATAAAGTATTCTCAAGGGTCGGCGCCTCTGATGATTTATCGCGCGGGCGGTCAACTTTTATGGTGGAGATGGTTGAAACCGCGGCAATTTTGAATCAGGCAACTCCGCGCTCGTTTGTTATTTTAGATGAAATCGGACGCGGTACCGCCACTTATGACGGGCTTTCAATCGCATGGGCGGTAGTGGAACATTTGCATGAAGTTAATCGTTGCCGCGCATTGTTTGCCACGCACTATCACGAGCTCACCGCTTTAACCGAAAAACTTAACGCTCTCAGCCTGCACTGCATGAAAATTAAAGAATTTAACGATGAAGTTATTTTTATGCACGAGGTTATTGACGGCACCGCCGACCGCTCATACGGTATTCATGTGGCTAAATTGGCCGGATTGCCGGAGTTAGTGTTACAGCGCGCCAAACAGGTTTTAACCTCATTGGAAAACTCGCAAGATAAAGTCGGGGCGGAAAGTATTGAGGCTAAACTGCCGCTGTTTTCAGAGCTGCAGCAACAAGTTGCCGCGGAGCCAAAGCCTTCGGAGCTTGAAGTTGCCATGCAGAATGTAAACCCTGACGAACTGACACCGCGCGAGGCGCTAGATAAACTTTATGAATTGAAAAAACTGGCTGAAAAATAAGCTATTCACCGCTTTGCAATGCATCGTATTTCATTTGCAGCTCAAGCCAAGCGGTTTCTTTTTCATCTTTATCAAGCTGACACTCCTGTAGTTCCGCGGTTAAGCGGTCAAACTCTTGCGGATCGCGAGTGTAAAGCTCCACATCTTCAGACAAAGTTTGCTCAATAGCGGCAATTTTTTGTTCAAGCGCGGCAATTTCATCAGGTAAAATTTCATTTAAGCGTTTGTCTTTATAGCTTAAGCGCGAAATTGCTTTGTTTTTGCCGCTCTCCGGTTCCGGCGCCGGCAATGGTTTGGCTTTTTTAACTTCTTTAACCGGTTTGTTTTCAAGTTTGGCAATTAAATCAGAGTAACTGCCGATATGCTCAACAATCGTTCCGTCGCCTTTCATATAAAGCAGCGAGGTTGCAACTTTATCCATAAAATCACGGTCATGGCTGACAATTAAAATTGTGCCCTGATACTCGTCTAAAACCTCTTGCAAAAGGTCAAGCGTATCCATATCCAAGTCGTTAGTGGGCTCGTCAAGCACCAAAAAGTTAGAAGCGCGCGCCAATGCCACCGCCAACATCAATCTGTTCTTCTCACCGCCAGACAATGACGATACCGGACACTGCGCTTGCTCCGGCTTAAATAAAAAGTCTTTCAAATAAGCCACCACATGGCACCAGTGCCCGCGCACCCAAATATGGTCGCCTTCATTGCACAAGGTTTTCCACAAAGTTTTTTTAGGATCAAGCGTAATACGGTTTTGGTCAAAATAAGCTTCTTCCAAGTTTTTGCCCATACGCACAAAACCGGAATCCGGCGCAATTTTTTTGGTAAGCAGCTTGATTAAGGTGGTTTTGCCGGCGCCGTTAGGACCGACTATACCGATGCGGTTGCCTTTCATAATGCGGATAGAAAAATCTTTAACCAGCTCGCGCTCGCCATACGATTTATAAATATGTTTAGCCTCAATAACCAAGCGGGAGCGTACCTCGCCGGAATCTATTTCCAAATTAACGGAGCCGATTTGCTTAACCTGCTCGCGGCGCTCCTGCCTTAACTGCTGCAAGCGGCGCAACCTGCCCTGATTGCGTTTGCGGCGGGCGGTAACTCCTTTGTGCAGCCATTCGGTTTCTTCCTCAATTTTTTTATTAAGATATTTTTGAGCAATAATTTCTTGGTCTAAAATTTGCTCCTGCCACTCGTCAAACGCCGCAAAACCTTTGTTGTTGGTGTGCAGCACGCCGCGGTCAAGCCAAAAGGTTTTGTGCGAAACATGCTCTAAAAACATACGGTCGTGGCTGATTACAACAACCGCGCCGGTAAATTTATTGATAATTTCTTCAAGCTTTTCAATGGTTGATATATCCAAGTGGTTGGTCGGCTCATCAAGCAGCAAAACATCGGGCTCGCCGATAAGCGCTTTGGCCAGCGCCGCTTTTTTAATCTCGCCGCCGGAAGACTGCTGCGGAGCCTGATTTTCTAAAATGCCGAGATGTTTAATTAAAATATCAGCCTTATATTCTTGCCCTTCACCGTTATTTTCAAGCCCTGAAAGCACCACTTCGCGCAGGGTTTTGAAAGCTGAAAAATCGGGTTCTTGCGGCATATAAGAAATTTTGGTGCCGGGCTGAATAAAAATCTCAGCCTTATCGGGCTCTATCACGCCGGAAATAACTTTAAGCAAAGTGGATTTGCCGGAGCCGTTGCGTCCGACCAAGCAAACTTTATCGCCGCGGCTGATACTCAATTCAGCTCCGGTAAAAAGCGGTTTTAATCCAAAACTTAACCATGCGTCTTTAATCGTATAAATCGGCGGTTCAAACGGCATTTTTTATCCTTTCAACATCAATAATGCCATAACTTACATTTTTTTAAAAATTTTACAACAAGATTTACCTTGAAACTGTGTTTTTTTTACTTTAGTATTGCTTTGTTGCGTTTTTAAGAAAGGCTGTTAAATGAAAAAATTGCTTTTTATTATGTGCTGTTCGTGCTTGTTTGCAAGCGCTGTTTATGCACAAACCATTGATTTGGCGTCAGGTATTACCGGCAGTGATGAAGAGCCGGCAACAGATAAAAAAACTGAACAAAAAATTGAAGTTAAACAAGATGAAAAACAAGTTGCCGATGATAGAGGGATTTTTTCATTTTTGAACTTTTCATTTATTAAAAAACCGGCATTTTTAGACAGCAAAAATGATGAAAACTCCCAAAAGAATGAAAATGGTGAGCAAGCGGAAAAGATTGAAGAAACGCCGCTGCAAAAAATTCATCGTTTGGCAGATGAAGGCGATTTAGAGGCTGAACTTGCCTTAGGCTATATGTATTTATATGGTGAAAACGGCGTTGAAAGCGACTATGCCAAAGCTTTCGGGTACTATGAAAAAGCCGCCGCGCAAAACGATAAAATAGCCTTAAACAATTTGGGAAGCTTGTATTTTAACGGCATCGGCACGGAAGTTAACTACGTTAAAGCCGCCGAACTGTTTGCGCAAGCCGCCAAGCTCGGCAGTGATGACGCCGCCGTTAATTTGGCTTTTATTTATTTGAGCGGAAACAGCCAGAATAAAAATCTGCAAGAAGCGGTTGAGTTGTTCAGACAAGCCGCCAACGCCGGTAACAACACCGCTCGTTTTATGCTGGGATACGCCTATTACAAAGGCTTTCAAGTTCCGCAAGACTATTCCAAAGCGGTTGAGCTGATGAAAATTTCATCTGAGGCAAAATTTGATGAAGCGCAATATGTGTTGGCTTTGATGTATATGAACGGACACGGCATTGCCAAAAACTATGGCAACGCGGTTAAGTATTTAACAGCTTCCGCCGCGCAGGGTAATGTTTCTGCCTTAATGCAGCTTGCCGATATTTTAGCGGAAGGCACGATATATCCGCGCAACTTAGTGCGGGCGCATATTATGTATAACATCGCCTCGGTTTTAGGCGCGCCGGACGCTGCGCAAAAACGCGATAATTTGGAACAAAAAATCCAACTTGAACAACTGTTACCGGCACAAACCGCCGCTGAACAGTTTAAAGCCAAGCCGTCAGAGCTTACCTCTTATGTGCGGCAGACTTTCGGCGACAATATTCGCCGCTACATTGATGAAAATATGAAATAACTTTAATATGGTGATTAAATTGAAAAAACAAGACATTAAATCTGAAACTCCGAAAAAAGGTATGGGGTATAAAACCAAACGCCTGATTAAAAAACTGATTTCATGGGCGGGGCTGTTCTTTTTTGCGCTAGCCGCGTTCATGATTTATAAACAGCTTTCAAAATACCACCTTGAAGATTTGAAAAACGCGCTGTTGAGTATTCCGGTTCGCAATTTATTATATGCCTGCCTTGCCTCGTTTTGCGGCTATGTGGCTTTATCATCATACGACTTTTTGGCGCTTAAATATATTAAGCATAAGCTTGCGGCATGGAAATGGATTTTTGCAGGTTTTATCGGGTTTTCAGTCAGCAACAATGCCGGACACGCCATTGTTTCAGGCGGCGCCATCCGCTACCGCTTATATACCAGATGGCGGATTCACGCCGATGAAATTGTTAAAATGGTAACCTTTTCCGGCTTTACTTATTTGGTTGCCTGCTTCTTTTTGATTATTGTCGGCTATATTATAACTCCGGAGCATGCATTCGGCGAAGGCGCGCTCTCACAAATGACCACCGCGGTTATTGCTATTGTATCATTTATCGGGTTGCTGATTTATTTCGGCGCCAGCATTTATTACAAAAAAGCGATTGATATTAAGGGCATTAAATTTGCCATTCCAAGCTTAAAAATGTCAGCGGCGCAGGTTGTTATCGGCAGCGCGGACATTTTAATGGCGTCATTGGTGCTTTATTTTACCTTAATTCACTTTATTAACATTCCGTTTGACGTGTTTATGGGCGCGTTTATTATTGCGCAAATTTTAGGCGTGTACAGTCAGGTTCCGGGCGGGCTCGGCGTGTTTGAGCTGGTGTTTTCAAACATTATTCCGGGGGCGGATAATCAGGCTATGTTATTCGGCGCGCTGATTGCTTACCGTATTATTTATTACCTGTTGCCGTTGATTTTATCCGGTATTGCCTTGTTCTCATATGAGGGATATTTGGCGCATCGGCAAAATGAAATTAAAAAACAGCGCAAATTAACCAGACTTAAAAACTATTTGGTAAACAAAACCAAAAACATTTCAGAAACAGCGCACAATACAGCGCATAACATAAAAGAAAAAGCGCATAATATTACTGAAAAGGCCAAAAATATCGGTCATAAAGAAAAACCGGTTAAGGCAGGTAAAGCAAAAACCGCGCGCCGCAAAAAGAAATAAATAATTTTAAAATATCAAAGGGCGGAGCTTGACAACTCCGCCTCACCATATTATCTTAAAATAACAATGATGATTTTAAGCACCAATATTATGATGCTTAAAACTTTGATTAAGTCGCTCATCTTGTCCTTTCAGCCGGATACCGGCGGTTGGGAAAGAAGTCGGCCTTATTCGCAAAAAAGATTAAAAGTCATTGACTTTTTTATAATTTTATGCGATACTTCCAATATAAGAAGAGGAAGTTAAGGGTCAACTCCTTTCCTTTATTGAAAAAAGCCAAGAGGTTGCAGCCTCAAGGCTTTTTCTTTTTATCCATTTACATTTCTAATGTCAATCAAATTATACCGCCCGTTACTGAGGGAGATTTTTTAAAACCGAAAATAAATAAACGGGTTATAAGTTGAAGAGGCAAGCGACGCGGTTGAAAGCAAAAACAAAACGAGCAGCCAAATATTAATCGCCAAATTTGCCCATGAACTTTTTACTTCTGTCATATTTTTAAATATCGGCAAAGCGCAAACTATTGCCGCCGCCAAAACTATAAGCTCTAAATTGTCAATATAAGCGCCGATTTCGTTAGTGATATTATGCGCGCTTAACAGACCAAACATATTTTGCAAATATGCGCAAGCATAGGTTAAATTTTCGGCTCGGAAAATTACCCAACCGACAATCAGCACCAACAAGCAATACGCATGATGCAACAGCTTAAAGCGGCTTGTTTTATGCCAACCGGTAAGTTTTTCAATGATGACAAACGCGCCATGCCAAGCGCCCCACGCCACAAAAGTCCATTCTGCGCCGTGCCAAATTCCGGTTGCCAAAAACACTACCGCCAAATTAAACACCGTGCGAGCCATGCCGTTGCGGTTGCCGCCGAGCGGAATATATAAATACTCTTTAAACCAGCTTGAAAGCGAGATATGCCACCTTTGCCAAAACTCGCTGACCGATTTGGAAATGTAGGGATAATTAAAGTTTTCAAAAAATTTAAAACCAAACATAGCGCCAAGCCCGATAGCCATATCGGAATAGCCGGAAAAGTCATAAAACAACTGCAGCGAATAGGCAAGCGCGCCTGCCCATGCGGTCAAAGCATCAAAGTTTGCAACCGGCTGCGCAAATATGGCATCTGCCGCCACGCCAAGCGTGTTAGCAATCAGCACTTTTTTAGCAAGCCCGATAATAAAGCGCCGCACCCCGTACAAAACCTTATCCGGCGTAACGCTGCGGCGGCTTAACTGCTCTGCCACATCATGATATTTTACAATCGGTCCCGCCACCAGTTGCGGAAACAGCGTAACATAAAGCGCAAGCTTAAAAACGCTTGCCTCTGCCCGCACTTTGCCGGAGTAAACGTCAGCCAAATATGACATAGCCTGAAAAGTGTAAAAGGAAATGCCAATCGGCATAATCACCTTCAGAAGCGGAATGTCCGCGCCGGTAAACGCATTGATATTTAGTGCCACAAAATTAAAATATTTAAAATAAAACAAAAAGCTTAAATCAGTAATTACGGAAGCGGTTAAAATAAAGGTTTTATACTTTTGAAAGCGCGCAATCAGCAAAGCACCAAGCCAATTAACCAGCACGGTTAAAAGCATAATTACCACATAACGCGGCTCACCCCATGCGTAAAAGAGTATGCTTGCCGCCAGCAACAAGCCGTTGCGAAAACGCGGCGGCGTGAGCAAATAGGCGGTAAAGACCAACGGCAAAAACATAAATACAAATGTCATGGAAGAAAAAAGCATAGCGTCAGTCCTTATTAAGCATATTTAATTTGAGCAGATTTTCTTCAGTAAACACCGCAATTAAAATATCCGGCTTAAACGCCAAAATATCAGATTGGTATCGGCTTAAAAGTTTGAAATCATCTTTTGAAGATACGTTTTTAACATTGTTTAAGCGATAATATTTAACCTCTTTAAAACTCTCGGGCAAAAACTGTAAAAGGCTTTCATTCATAGATGTTCCGGTTAAAAACACTTTGTAATTATTGCCGGCGGAATCATTAGTAAAATCTTTGGTGCGATAATACGGCTCGTGACGCACAACAACTTTCAGCTTGGTACGGGTATCATAATAATCATAATTGGTATCAAGCAATTTTTTGTGAGGATAATCAATGTGCATACGGATAAATGTTCTGCCTAAAGCAAAAAATCTGCCAAACCCGCCGCGAACTTTATTGCTTTGAAAATGATCAAAATCAGCAAGATTAGCAATTTTAACATCAGGAAAATCTTGTTTAATGCGAGTTAAAAGCACTTTGTAACCGGTATATGCGCCCCAATCAGTCCAGTGATGCTCGGTTTTATAAAAGGTTATGTTTTGGGCGGAAGCTGCTTTAAGCTCTTGATACGGAAATAACAATGGCAATGGACTTTTGGCTTGCAAGCGATAAATTAAATCACCGGTGAACAATTCATCGCGCACGGCATAGGGCTTGGCATATTGCCGATACAAATCTATTTTGCTCGGCACAACCATTACATAAGTTTTAATACCATGCCGACTAGAAAAATCCGCCAACGTGTTAAAGGCAGACAAAATTTGCTCCTCTTTTTCAGCGCCAACCTTAACATATTTGAGCAGATTTTTATTAAACACCCATTGGGTTTGCGGGTTTAAGATAGTGTTGTGAGCTGAAATAATTTTATTTACAAACTGCAATTTGGCATAGCGCGTTATCAGCTCATCACGAAAGCGAAAGCGGTCAGAAAACCACTTGTCAAATTCCACGCCAAAGGTATTGTTAAGGCTGTTGTTTTTAAATAGCGGCGGAAACTTTGCCAACACCCGATTTTCAGCATGCGAAATGTTTGCGCTGTTTATTTTCGTCATCGGAATAAACAGCGCTATAAAAAACAACAGCAAAAATATGGCATTCAGCAGTGATAACCAGCTGAATTTATGTTTAAACTCTGATTTTACAACCATCCATAAATTTAAAAACGTCCGCTTCATAATTTTTACTTAACAAAAGTTATGCCCAACCGGCACCGGCATCAGCAATTAGCGCATTATATTATAACATATTGTTCAATTTGTTTTGTAAAAGCGCTCCAACTGAATTTTTTTAAAAGAATGTCAGCGACACGAACCACTCCTGTACCATTGGTACCGGAAACGGCAAGTTGTTCCATATCAAATAAAACTTTTAACTTAGATTGCATCAGAACACCTTTTATATTTATTAATCTTTATTAAATTAAATTTGACCATATACGACATGGTTCGGGATTTTTGCACTTCAACAGCAAAAACAGCCTTATTTTATGTTTTATTTTCAGTCCGTCATACGACAGCATGCCTTTTTGATATAACGATTTTACAACCTTTTGAATTTGGTTAAAAATTATTTTTTGTTCCGCCGGATTCTTTTGACGTCTTACAGTCTGATTAATCATCATTTTAAACCGTTGATTCAAAATATTTTTACGCACGGAAAACAGCTTATCAGGAGTTTTAGTTTGGCATAAATTATAAACGCTTGTAATCACCTGCTCATAATCAAAAACGTTTTTTGACGTAAATGGTTGGTGCATAAATGAATTATCGTGTTGAAAATAATAATATAACTGAGCATCAACTAAAGCAAGTTTACAGGCATTTTGCATAACTTCAACCGTAAACGGAACATCTTCATACCGAATACCTTCTATAAAACGGATATTTTTAAGCAAAGATGTTCTGTATAACCTTGCATTAGAAACTGAACGAATTTTTTTATCATTTAAAAAAGCTTCAAACGGATGATTTTGAATACTGTATTTTAATTTATCCTCAACGATGGGCAAAAACTTTACGCAAGAGGTTTCATAAACATTTTTCATTGATGCAATAGCTACATCAGCATCATTTTCGGTTATCGCTGAATACATAATACCGAGCATATCGGGGTGTATATAATCATCGGCATCAACAAAGCAAACATAATCAGCCGAGCAAGCAGCAAGCCCGCAATTACGAGCTGCCGAAACACCGCGATTATTCTGATTAATAACCTTAACTCTGGTGTCTTGCCCCGCATATTTTGTTAAAATTTCATCGCTTTCATCTAACGAACCATCATTAACACAAATCAGCTCAAAGTCAGCCATACTTTGGCACAAAATACTGTCAAGACACCGCGGTAAATAAGGCGCCGCATTATATATTGGTACTATAACAGATATTTTCGGCATTAAACCCTTCCCTTTAATTTTATATTGCCATATCATAGCTGATAAAATTTGTTTTGCAAGCACATATAGTACTCCCGCGTTTTTTTTTGCAACATTTACGAGTCTGTCCTGTGCATAAGTTGTATTTAGAAATATCACATATTATATATATTCGCGTTTTCTAAATTACACCCCTTGCCGCCTGATTTTATAAAAAATTAAGCCTGAAAAGAAAATGCTCCTCAGGCTTAAAGTTTTAGCATAAAATTTTAGTCAGTGAAAGCGCCTTTTAAAGTGTTAACGTCATCTTTTACCTGACCTAAATCTTGCTTTAATTTAGCTTTGGCTTCTTCTTGTTTAGCCTTCTTTTCAGCGGCTTTAGCTTCCTGCTCGGCCTTTTTCTTGGCGGCTTCAGCTTTTTTAGCCTCAACCTTGGCATTAGCCTCTGCCTTTTTGGCTTCAACATCAGCAGTTGCGGTATCAACCTTATCCTGAGCTTTTTGCGCCATGCTTACCAAATCAATGGCTTTAGCCTCAAAAGCGGCAAAAGCAAGCGTAAGAGCAACAGCAAACAAAACTTTTTTCATATTTATTCTCCTTAAATTGTTCTGACGGGGCATATAATAAAATAACTTTACATACTTGCAACCATAAAAAACACTTTATAAATAATTTTTTATTATCGCTTTGTTAATTTTCAGCCGAATATAATGGCTTGTTGAATTTTATCGGGAGGCTTAAAAGCAAAGATGTTAAGTGCAATATTCGCTAATCCGCAAATTGTGGCAACGGTTATTTTACTGGTGAGCTATGTAATTTTATTTACTGAAAAACTAAACCGCGCGGTTGTGGCGCTGCTTGGCGCTTCCGTGATGATTTTTGCCGGAATTTTAACCCAAAAATCCGCGATTGAAGGCATTGATTTTAACACAATTTCATTGCTTATCGGCATGATGGTGATTGTGAATATTACCGAAAAATCAGGCTTGTTTCAGTTTGTGGCAATTTGGGGCGCCAAAAAAGTTAAGGCGCACCCGCTTGGAATTATGATTGTTTTAACCTTTGTAACAGCGTTGTTTTCTGCCTTTTTGGATAATGTTACCACCGTGCTGTTAATTGTTCCGGTCACTTTTCAGATTACCCGCAAGCTTGAGATTAATCCGTTTCCGTATTTAATTTTAGAAATTTTTGCCTCTAACATCGGCGGAACCGCCACCCTTATCGGCGACCCCCCAAACATTTTAATCGGCTCCGCGCTCAAACTCTCATTTGTTGATTTTGCCTACAACTTAACTCCGGTTGTTATCATCGTTTTGTTGGTTTTAATCGGCGCTTTTATTTTGATTTGGCACAAAAGTTTAACCACAACGGAACGCAACCGCGTGGCTGTGCTCAATATTAATGAAAAAGACAGCATCACCAACCCGCGCCTGCTTATAAAATCGCTGATTGTGCTTTTAATGGTAATCGTCGGTTTTATTGCGGCGGAACACATCGGCATTGCCAACGGCGTAATTGCCTTATTCGGCGCGGCGCTGCTGCTTGGACTTTATACCGCCGGCAGCAATAACCACGAACGCGATGAAAATACTGAAAATATGTTAAGTCTGGTTGACTGGACAACCATTTTCTTTTTCTGCGGATTGTTTGTAATTGTGCACGGGCTTGAGGTAACCGGCGTTTTGCAAATTTTGGGACAATGGTTTATTGAGCTTACCGAAGGCAGCGTTAAAAAGAGCGTGTTTTTAATTTTGGGCTCGTCAGCCGTGCTTTCAAGCGCCATTGACAACATTCCGTTTGTAGCCACAATGATTCCAATGTTAAAAACCATGGAACCGGCAATGGGCGGACGCGAGGCAATGATGCCGGTGTGGTGGGCGCTCTCATTAGGCGCGTGCTTTGGCGGCAACGGAACGCTCATCGGCGCTTCCGCCAACGTGATTGTGGCGGGACTCGCCCAACGCGAAGGCCACCCGTTAAGCTTTTTACGATTTTTAATTTGGTCAGTGCCGGTAATGCTGTTTAGCGTGCTGATTGCCGGAATTTACCTTTATATCCGCTATTTTATGCTTTAAATATAGAGATAAATATTAATAGAGTGACTAACACTATGTAAATGCAGCAAAAATTTCCATCCTGAGGAGGGGTGGCGGCGTTAGCCGACGGGGTGGTGAAATTACAAGATTGAAAACAAGGTTTTAATGTTGTTTATATTCCAGATTCAGTACATAAAAACAAGCATTTAATGCGTTGTTAGATAGTGATGTGACCACCCCGCCTTCGGCACCCCTCCATAGAGGGGAATTTTAAGATGCTCGGCACCCTGACTTGGATGGGAATTTTAAAGTGCGGATTTAAATACAACTTATGCACAGCATAGACTCGTAAATATTGCAAAAAAAAAACGCGAGCTAAAATCTTCTCAAATTAATCATTTTGAGAGGATTTTAGCTCATGAATACACAGTCGGGAAGAAGTATGGTAGAAATGTTAGGAGTTTTGGCAATTATCGGGGTGCTGTCTGTCGGGGCAATAAGCGGCTATAGCAAGGCAATGTTCAAGTACAAATTAAATAAACACGCTGAACAGATGAATACTCTGGTTAACGCCGTAGCGCGTAACGTACATAATTTTGATAACCTTAACAGTGAAACTTATTTAACTGAAACTTTTATTAAAATGGGGGAAATCCCAACTGAAATGATAAAATCAAATGACAATGACTATGTGTATGATATTTTCGGACAAGGGTGGCAAATATTGTATAGCGAACATTCTATATATTTACTCATATATCATGAAGGCGGATTATCATTCTTATCCTCAAACTCTTCTGACAGTTTGGCTATCTGCCAAAATATTTTAACTGTCGCTAAAGAAAATTCTGGTAATGTAACCACAATTTTAACAGAAACTGCTAATTCTGAAAGCTATATATTTGGTGATAGCTTTTGTGACAGGGCACGTAATATGGGCTACCAGTGTTTGAAAGATTTAACCTTAGATAATGTTTATACTATCTGTACCGAACAGTTAAAAAGTGACATGGTGTTATTCGGCTTTGATTGGGAACGCTAGTAATAACATTTTTTGCAAGTGACCACCTCGGCGGCGTTCGCCGCCACCCTCCTCAGGATGGGAATTTTAAAGTGCGGATTTAAATACAACTTATGCACAGCGTGGACTCGTAAATATTGCAAAAAAAAAACGCGAGCTAAAATCTTCTCAAATGCAACAATTTGAGGAGATTTTAGCTCATGAATACACAATCAGGCAGAAGTATGGTGGAAATGCTCGGGGTACTCGCGATTATTGGAGTTCTGTCCGTCGGCGCTATTGCCGGATATAGCAAAGCCATGATGAAGTATAAATTAAATCAGCACGCTCAGGCGGTTAACATGCTGATTAACAACGTATTATCTATTAAAGATAAATTACCGCGTAACGCAACCGGCGTAACATATTACAACACTTTGTTAAACAAACTTAATTTACTACCTGATGGCATAACCCAAATTAATGAAATTACTTTGGAGGACAAATATTTTAAAAACAATATTAACATCACTTATACCGCCGGCAACCCAAATTTGGCAAGCCTCTTATTTTGGATAGGAGGAGCAGAAGCTGATTACACTTTGGAATCTTGTTATAACATTATTAAAGTTGCCAAAGAAAACGCCGCCAATTTGTGGTTTTTGCGCACCTACAAGCATTATTCCGACGACAGCGGCAAGCCTTCGGATAATTTGGAAACATTTTGGGGCGACACTTACTGCCGCACAGGTTACGTATGTTTGCGCAACATTACATTAAACAATCTGGAGCGAGCCTGCCAAAGCTGTAAAGACGGAGATTGTTCTATCGGTATTTTCTGGCAATAAGCAGCTGGGCTATAATAACGCCGACGATATAAAAACAAAAAGATACCCACGCGTAAAACGCGTGGTTCTTCATATGCGGCTATAAGCCTTT
>CAVBCV010000009.1:0-46803 GCA_963594125.1 Lachnospiraceae bacterium | reverse complement strand
AATCGTTCCGATATTGCAGTGCGGCTTGCTCCGCTCAAATTTCTCTTTTGCCATTTAAAATTACTCCAAATTTAATTTATCAAAAAATCGTCAGGGGCGTTAGGACGCCCCTAACCGGTTTAATTAAGCATTTTTGCTTTTAATTGTTTCTGCTACATCTCTCGGTACTTCAGAATAGTGATCAAAGATCATCGTAAACTGAGCGCGACCCTGAGATAATGAACGCAGAGTGTTTACATAGCCAAACATGTTGGCCAAAGGTACAAACGCATCAATAACGCGAGCGTTGCCTCTTTGATCCATACCGTTGACCAAACCACGACGTGAGTTTAAGTCGCCGATGATGTCACCCATATATTCTTCAGGGGTAACAACTTCAACTTTCATAATCGGCTCCAAGATTTTGGCATCGGCCTGACGCATACCTTCACGGAAAGCAGCGCGAGCAGCGATTTCAAAGCACATAACGTTAGAGTCAACTTCGTGATAAGCACCATCATACAGGTTGCAGCGAACACCGGTTACCGGATATCCTGCTAAAACACCGCTTTCCATAGCGCTTCTTAAACCTTTTTCAACACCAGGGATATATTCCTTAGGAACGTTACCGCCAACAACAGTGTTGATAAACTCAAATCCGGTATGATCTTCAGTCGGTTCAAATTTAATTTTAACCTTAGCGAACTGACCGGCACCACCAGATTGTTTTTTGTGAGTATATTCAATATCACAAGGTTTAGTGATGGTTTCACGGTAAGCAACTTGAGGATCACCAACGTTTGCATCTACCTTAAATTCTCTTTTCAAACGGTCTACAATAATGTCAAGGTGCAATTCGCCCATACCGGCAATAATTGTTTGACCGCTTTCAGGATCAGACGATACTTTGAAAGAAGGATCTTCCATAGCCAAACGAGCCAAAGCCAAGCCCATTTTTTCAACGTCTGCTTTAGTTTTAGGTTCAACAGCCAACTGAATAACCGGCTCCGGAAATACCATGTTTTCCAAAACAATCGGTTTGTCAGGATCGCACAAGGTATCACCGGTTGTAGTATCTTTTAAGCCTGCCAAAGCAATAATATCGCCGGCATAAGCCTCTTTAATATCATCACGTTTGTTAGCATGCATCAAAAGCATACGACCGATTCTTTCTTTTTTGTCTTTTACTGAGTTGTAAACATAAGAACCAGCATTCATAACGCCTGAATAAATACGAGTGAAGGTTAAAGAACCAACAAACGGGTCATTCATAATTTTGAATGCTAAAGCAGACAACGGCTCTGCATCGCTCGGACGTCTGTCTTCTTCAATATCAGTTCCGGGTTTAACACCGCGAATAGCCGGAATATCTGTCGGTGAAGGCAGATAAGCAACTACGGCGTCAAGCAAAGGCTGAACACCTTTGTTTTTGAACGCGGTACCGCATAATACCGGAACAAAATCTTGGCTCAATGTACCCTTACGAATACATTTTTTGATGGTTTCAACAGAGATTTCTTTACCTTCAAGATAATCTTCCATTGCTTGTTCATCTTGTTCAACAGCCATTTCAACCAACTGATTGTGATATTCTTCGGCTTTTGCTTTCATATCAGCCGGAATTTCAGTTTCTTCAATCGGAGAATCTGCAGTATCACCGGTATATATAATAGCTTTCATGGTAACAAGGTCAACAATACCCTTAAATTCAGCTTCAGCACCGATAGGCAGTTGAATAGCCATCGGACGAGCGCCCAAGCGGTCAACAATCATATCTAAGCAGCGATAGAAGTTGGCGCCGATACGGTCCATTTTGTTGCAGAAGCAAATTCTCGGAACATTATATTTATCAGCTTGTCTCCAAACTGTTTCAGATTGCGGTTCAACACCGGCAACCGAGTCAAATACGGTAACAGCACCATCCAATACACGCAATGAACGTTCAACTTCAACAGTAAAGTCAACGTGTCCAGGAGTATCAATGATGTTAATACGGTAACCTTTCCAGTAGCAGGTTGTAGCCGCTGAGGTAATGGTAATACCGCGTTCTTGTTCTTGTTCCATCCAGTCCATGGTGGCGGCGCCATCGTGAACTTCACCGATACGGTGGTTTACACCGGTGTAATACAGAATACGTTCGGTTGTTGTGGTTTTACCGGCATCAATATGTGCCATGATGCCGATATTTCTGTACATTTCAAGTTTATGTGTACGAGCCATTTTACAAAACCCTCTCGCTTAGAATTTGTAATGAGAGAAAGCTTTGTTAGCTTCAGCCATTCTGTGAGTATCCTCACGTTTTTTAACGGCAGAACCTTTGTTAGCATACGCGTCTAACAGCTCATTAGCGAGTCTGTCAGTCATGGTTGTTTCCGAACGTTTTTGAGCAGCGGCAATAATCCAACGGATAGCCAAAGCCTGACGACGATCGGCGCGAACTTCGCACGGAACCTGATAGGTTGCACCGCCAACGCGGCGTGAACGAACTTCAACCATCGGCTTAACGTTTTCAACAGCTTCTGAAAACACACTTAAAGCATCTTGTTTAGTTTTGGAAGCAATAATATCAAAGGCTGAATACAGAATTTTTTCAGCAACGGCCTTTTTACCATCTTCCATAATATTGTTAATAAATTTGGCTACTACCTTATCATTATATTTTGCATCAGGCAGTACAGCTCTTTTTACAGCACTATGACGACGTGACATCTGGCATTCTCCTATTTAGGTCTCTTAGCGCCGTATAAAGAACGACGTTGACGACGTTTTGACACACCTTGAGTATCCAAGGTACCGCGAATAATATGATAACGAACACCAGGCAAGTCTTTCACACGGCCTCCTCTAATCAGCACCACTGAGTGTTCTTGAAGATTATGACCTTCACCAGGGATGTAGCTGATTACTTCAAAGCCGTTTGTAAGACGTACACGTGCCACTTTACGCAAAGCCGAGTTAGGCTTTTTAGGGGTTGTTGTATAAACCCTTGTACAAACACCGCGTTTTTGTGGACAAGCTTTCAAAGCCGGAACTTTGTTTCTCTTCACTTTTGGTGTTCGTGAGTTACGAATTAACTGATTAATTGTAGGCATCACAAATTTCCTTAAAAGTTTAAAATTTAATACAAAACACCTGCGGAAAAAGAATCTTCTTCACGCAAGTGCTCGCATACTAGCTTTAAGATATTCAAGAGTCAAGCAATTTTTGCATTTTTCTTATAGTAAAACATTAGCGATGCGCTTTAACAAATTATCTGCAAAGAAATTATAAATTTGCCTTATAAAATAGAATATAGCAAAACAGCCTCTCAAACGAGAGGCTGTTTTTGTAGCTCAAAAAAGTTTTATTTAACTTCTTCATAGTCAGCGTCAACAACTTTGTCATCGCCGCCGTTGGCGTTGTTTTGGGCTCCGGTATCAGCTCCGGCCGCGCCTTCGGCTGAAGCGCCTGCCGCGCCTTGAGCTTTATACATAGCCTCGCCTAATTTTAAGGAAGCCTGCATTAAAGCGTCGCTTTTAGCCTTAATAGCCTCAGTGTCTGTGCCTTCAAGAGCAGTCTTCAAAGCGGCAATAGCCTCTTCAATCATGGTCTTGTCGGCTGCGCTGATTTTATCGCCGTTTTCTTTTAAGGTTTTTTCGGTGCTGTGCATTAAAGCTTCAGCCTGATTGCGGGTTTCAACCTCTTCCTTCTTTTTCTTATCGGCTTCGGCGTTAGCTTCGGCGTCTTTAACCATTTTTTCAATATCGGCATCAGACAAACCGCCGCTCGCCTGAATACGAATAGCCTGCTCTTTACCGGTTGCCTTATCTTTAGCCGAAACATTTACAATGCCGTTGGCGTCAATATCAAAGGTAACTTCAATTTGCGGCATACCGCGCGGTGCAGGCGGAATACCAACCAAATCAAACTGACCAAGCAATTTGTTATGAGCGGCAATTTCGCGTTCGCCCTGGAATACTCTGATGGTAACAGCGGTCTGACCGTCTTCGGCAGTTGAAAATACCTGCGATTTACGGGTCGGAATAGTTGTATTACGGTCAATCAAACGAGTGAACACGCCGCCCAAGGTTTCAATACCCAATGAAAGCGGAGTTACATCAAGCAACAGAACATCTTTAACATCGCCCATCAAAACACCGCCCTGAATAGCAGCGCCGACGGCAACAACTTCATCAGGGTTAACGCCCTTATGAGGCTCTTTACCAAAGATTTCTTTTACTTTTTCCTGTACTTTCGGCATACGGGTCATACCGCCGACCAAAATAACTTCGCTGATGTCGCTGGCTTTCAAACCGGCATCGGCCAAAGCTTTTTGACACGGAGCAACCGTACGATCAATCAAATCATCAACCAAAGATTCAAGTTTGGCTCTGGTGAGTTTGATATTTAAGTGTTTAGGACCGGTAGCGTCAGCAGTAATAAACGGCAAGTTTACATCAGTCTGAGTAGCGGACGAAAGCTCAATTTTAGCTTTTTCAGCAGCTTCTTTCAAACGTTGCAGGGCAAGTTTGTCGTTTTTAAGGTCAATGCCTGATTCTTTTTTGAACTCATCAGCCAAATAGTTTACAATACGTTGGTCAAAGTCTTCACCGCCGAGGAACGTATCGCCGTTAGTTGATTTAACTTCAAATACGCCGTCGCCGATTTCCAAAATTGAAATATCAAACGTACCGCCGCCGAGGTCATAAACCGCGATAGTGCCGGAAGCCTTTTTATCAAGACCATAAGCCAAAGCCGCAGCTGTCGGCTCGTTAATGATACGCAAAACGTCAAGTCCAGCAATTTTACCGGCGTCTTTAGTAGCCTGACGCTGCGAGTCATTAAAATATGCCGGAACCGTAATTACGGCCTTATCAATTTTTTCGCCGAGGTAGCTTTCAGCATATTCTTTAATTTTTTGCAAAACAATAGCTGAAATTTGCGATGGAGCATATTTTTGCCCTTTAACTTCAACCCAAGCATCACCGTTATCGCCCTCAATAATTTTAAACGGAGCGGTAGCTTTATCTTTTTGAACTTCCGGCGAGTCATAACGACGACCGATTAAACGCTTAATGGCAAACAATGTGTTTTCAGCGTTAGTAACAGCCTGACGTTTTGCGGCTGCGCCGACCAAACGTTCGGCATCGGTAAAAGCAACCATTGAAGGGGTTGTGCGCGCGCCTTCAGAGTTTTCCAAAACCTTAGCCTCCCCGCCTTCCATAACGGCAAAGCAGGAGTTTGTGGTACCTAAGTCAATACCTAATACTTTATTGCTCATTATCTAAATCCTTTTGTTTGTTAAGTAAACTTCAATTTCTAAAAGGTTATATAGGTAACCGATTTTCTTTAAGCAATAGGTTATGTAATTTTTTTTGAAAATTTATCAAAATATTTGCCGGATATACATTTTATCCTATGGATACAACTTATACACAGCAAAGACTCGTAAGCCTTGCAAAAAAAAACGGGAAATCGTATAAGTTATAATATGTAAGTTTAAATAAGGAGTAGCGTTATGAACCGTAATTTTAAGTTTTTGGCAGTTTTGCTGTTGTTTTTAACCGGCGCGGGTCTTGCCCATGCTTTGCAATGCAAAAGCGGCAGCTCTTCATGCTCCACTTCCAGCGCCTCTGACTGCACTAGCTTAGGTTACAGCTCCTCTGATGTCAGCAACTGCAAACACTATTTGCTATGCCCGTTCAACACTAACTACAAAACCTGCGTTGCTTTTGATGACAGCGAACCGGAACCTGACTGCTCCGATTATCCTTTAACCAAGTGTCCCGAACACGGTATTTGTGACGAATGCCCTGATGATAAAACCTATCTTAAATTCACAGATTGTGAAAGCGGTTATGTATTAAATGCCGCTAAAACCAAATGCTTAGGACCTTGCGATAAATCTGCCGATGAGCATTGCAAAACCTGGTCAAGCGAGTTAGAAGACTGCGAATGCTCAGAATGTGAAGACTTTTATGAAAATAAAGACGGCAAGTGCGTTCCGATGACTTGCGATGACGACAATGAAACCGCTGACGACTGCAAAGATACGGAAACTTATATTGTTGATAAAACGCTTTTGAACAATGAGGTTTGCGGACATTGCGTTGATTGTGCCGATGAAAATGACCCGCACAGCCCATGCCCAGGCATGTATACATGCAGCGGCGACGGACGCGTAGGTGTTGGAACCAAAGAATGTTATTGCAACACTGTCAGATATTATGAAAAATGTGCAGTTGTTGAAACATGTGATACAAGCAGTAAATATGAAAATGGAGGATATTGCCATGCATATACTCAAGACCAGATTAAATACAATACAAGAGGAAAATATTTAGTTGGTGATAAATGTACCAAAATTGATCTTACTAAAGTATACTGGTATAGTTACTGTGACCGAATAAACTGCAAAGGCAATAAAGGAGCCGCCTATGGGTTTAAGGAATGTAATGAAAATAAAGAAGTAGGAAGTGGTAAAACCATAGAATGTGGCGGCGTCACATATTATGAAAAGTGTGAGACGCTTGATTCCTGCGATACAAATGATAAATATGAAAACGGTGGAATTTGCTATGCATATACCCAAGATCAGGTTAAATACAATACAAGAGGAAAATATTTAGTCGGTGATAAATGTACTAAAATTGATGATACCAAAGTATATTGGTATAGTTACTGCGACCAAATAAACTGCAAAGGCAATAAAGGAGCCGCCTATGGGTTTAAGGAATGTAATGAAAATAAAGAAGTAGGAAGTGGTAAAACCATAGAATGTGGCGGCGTCACATATTATGAAAAGTGTGAGACGCTTGATTCCTGCGATACAAATGATAAATATGAAAACGGTGGAATTTGCTATGCATATACCCAAGATCAGGTTAACAGAGGCTATACTAAGGGCAACTATTTAGTCGGCGACAAATGCACCAAACTTGATAATACCAAAGTATACTGGTATGCAATGTGTACAACTTCAAAAGATTGTGAAGGTAATCAAGGACCGGCATACAACCTTAAAACATGTGAAACCGGATACTATGCGGTAGGAACCATAGTTGAGTGCGGTGGCAATATTTACGGTTCAGACTGCGCCGCCACCTGCAACTATGAGCTACAGGCAAGTGATTGCGCTGAAAACCAAAGCTTTGTTGCGCACTGCCGCGATTATAACAACGTGGAATTTGGCGAATGTGTGGACAATTAATCATTTTAGCCTATCATATCAAAAGGGGTGGTTTTCCACCCCTTTTTTAATTTAATGGATAGGCGCAAGAAAATTCCCATCCTGAGGAGGGGTGGCGGCGAAACGCCGACGGGGTGGTGAAAATATAAGGTTGAAAATTAGACTTGTATGTTTTTTTGCGTTGCTGATTTCATAACAAAAACAAACCGTTGGTTTGTTGTTAGATAGGTTTGTGACCACCCCACCTTCGGCACCCCTCCATAGATGGGAATTTTTATAGTTCTGATTTTACAATAAAAAACAACCGCTTAACGCGTTGTTAGATAGTGATATGACCACCCAGCCTTCGGCATCCCTCCTCAGAATGGGAATTTATATAGCGGCGTATCTATAGAGGGGAATTTTAAATCACTGATTTAAATACAACTTATGCACCATGCCTTGCAAATATTGAAAAAGATGATACCACCGCACTAAATTTTACCTGCCGGTTAAAGCCATTATGCGGTTAAATAAAGCCTGACGAGAAGTTTCAGCTTGAGTTAGTTTTTCCGCAACTTTTTTGGCTTGCGCCGAGTCTAGTTTAAGGGCGTAAATGCTTTTTTGCAGCATTTCGCCTTTATCTTCAAAATGCACGCCGGAAAGGATTACCCTGCCTTTGCCGTAACGGCGCCAGATAACCGCCGGCTGTCTGCCTTCAAGATTATAGCTGGCTAAGACCTCGTTTTCATCGGGGTTAAACGGCTCAAAATAAGGACCTCCGTGATAATGCGCGGTGTATTTGCTGTTATCATTCCAAATAAGCTCAACTGCAGCTGACGAGGCGGCGTTTTTATCATACGGGAGAATACCAAGCTCTTTATAAAGCGTGCCGATTGCCCTGCCCTCAAGCAAATTAAGCCCGCATTCCGTCACTTTTTTAAGCTCGGGAATATCAGCCTCAAACACCGTATTGCGGCAGGCATAATAAGCTCCGGCGCAAATGCCGTAATATATACCGCCGTTTTGCACATATTCGCGGATTTTATCATTGCCCAAAACCTGCAGTTTGTGGCGATACGGTGTGCCGGCGCCTCCGGGCATAAAAAAGGCAAGCACCTCATTATTAAGCTCGTTGCCATGAATAATTCCGGCAGCGTCAGTAAAACCAACGTTGCAGCCGCGCGGCTCAAAATATTCACGCAAACCGGCGGTTAAAGCGGTTGTATCAGAGCAACCATAATCTTGATAAATTAAAATTTTAGTCCGCATATAAGTAACCTGATATATTTTTAAGCATGACCGATAGTATTAACAAAGCGCCCTAAATCAATGCCGGTTTCATCTAAAGCGCGTTCCCATTTAAATTCATCGGGAGTGTTAAACATTATTTCAGGATTAGAGGGCATTACCAACCAATGGTTTGCCATAATTTCATACTCAAGCTGCTGCGGATTCCAGCCCGCATAGCCCATGGCAATTATGTTTTTTTGCGGACCTTTGCCGCATGCGATGTCAGTTAAAATATCCATGCTTGAAGAAATGGCGACATTGTCATCAATTTTGAAAGTGCCGCTCTTAAAATAATCAGGGCTGTGCAACACAAAACCGCGCACTTTTTCAATCGGTCCGCCATGATGCAAAAAAATTGAATTTAAGTCAACAACCGGACGCGACGGCAACGGTACCGATAAGTCAACAAAAGTTGCCCAGTCAAGTTTTTTATTGATTATAAAACCCATGGCGCCTTCTTTGCCGTGCGAACATACATAAATCACTGACTGATTGAACATATCATCTTCAGCATCAGGCATAGAAACCAAAAATTTACCGGTTAAAAAATTGTTCTTAAAAGTCGCCATTTGTTGTATATATCCTAAAATTATATTTGTTTCTTTAACTTCTTTATTATATCATAAGTTTATAAAAGTAAAAACGTTTTTTTATAATATTCTGCCTGCCATGTTATCATTTTTTAAGTATATAGTATGTTTTGTTTTCTGTTTCAATATCACCGCCGCCGGTGCGGCAGAAGTTATTGCCGATTTTGATGAAGTTTTGCCGGTAGAGCTGGAGGCTTTCGGCAGAGCCGATTTGCCTGACGCCGCGCAAATGCAAAGCATTTTATACAGTGAAGACACTAATGAGCTGGGGCGGATTATTCTGCTCGGCAAATATTTTGACGCCAAATACCCCGATGATTTAATTAATGCCGATTTCAGTAGCGACGTCGCCGCCATTTTTCCGGAATTATCGCAGCAAGAAGTTTATGACCGCACTAATTATATTCGGCATGCCGTTAATCTGTATCGGTGGGGAACCAATAAATATAATGATATAAAGGCAAAACTCGCCGCGCCGGAAGAACCGCCTCTGATTGCCGATGATGATGAATATGACGACCCTAAAAAATATACCTATATTGAAACCGAACCTAATAAAACCGCGGTGGTTTATGATTTTAAAAAAGTGCTGACCTATGGCAGCAATCCGCGCGATTTAAAAGCCATAGAGGCAAAAAAGCAACGCGAAGCGGAAAACAAACAGCATAAAACCGGATTTGATAAATTTAAGTCTATGGCAAGCAAGCTTGAATTTGCAAAGCTGCCGTTTTACGGAATTACATTGCCTAACCCGTTGGTCGGCAATGCCGGTGTGGGCGAATGGCTGTATGAGGGCGGCTTTAAGGCTCGTTTAATTTCAGAGCTGGCGGAAATAAAATCAGCGGATAAATTTTTGGGCGCCATTCATGCGGGGATTCCGCAACACCGCTTTATGCTCGCCACCAATTTATCTGAAAATTTGCAAAAGCCGCGAATTATTTTTGAAGAAATGCAGAACATAAAATCATACAAAGTTTATTACCCGACTCCGGTTAATGTACTGAATGATAAAATTGTCGGCGGATATGCCGGTGATTTAGCTTTTCCGATAGAATTTGAAACGATTGAGCCGGACAAACCGGTTAACCTCAAAGCTAAAATTGTTTTTAACAGCTGCGACAATAACTTAAATTGCGAACTTAGCGACTTTTTACCCGAGCTGCAAATTGAAAGCGGAGAAGAGAATAAAACTTCCGGCATGCAAAATTTTATCCGCCAAAGTTTTTATAACCTGCCGCAAGATAATAATAACAAGTTAAAGCTCAAAAGCCACTCGCTGACGATTGATAAAGACAGCGGCGATGTGTCGCAATTACAATTTGTTTTTGCATTTAAGGGTAAAATAAATAACTTTGCCATATTCTTAGAAGATGAAAATTACACCGCTTTTACGCGTCCGGCTGTTACGGTTAATGATAATTTGATTTATGTTACAACAGAACCGTTAAGCAATGCCGACAAACTGCTCAATCAAGAAATTACCATAACGGCGCGGCTTAATAATTACACCGCCATTACCCAAAAAGCAGTGCTTACCACCGGCGAACCGGATTTGGCTTTTGCTAATTTAGACCTTTCCGCCGCTTTGCGATTTTGCTTATTTGCCGGTTTGTTATTTGCTTTTATGCCTGCGGGTTTGGCTTTCTTGCTGCTGATTTTAAGTAAAACCGATTACAATAAATTGAAGCCCGCTATATACGGAATTTTTGCCGGAGCCAATATTATGGCTGTGTTCGCCGTTATTTTTTACGGGGCTGATTTTGTGTGGGGTAATCAATACGCCTCATTTGCTTATTTAAGTGTGCTCACAGCTGGAACAGCGGCTTTCTTATCCGGTTTGAAATATTCATCAGGCTTATTGCCAACCCGATACGCGCAGGTTGTATTGTTTGCGGCAGGCGTTTTGCTCAGCCTTTACTTTCCGATATTCAGCACCTCATATTCACCATACATAGCATCTTATTTTATCGCAGCGAACCGCTCAGAGCAACTGCTGATGGCTAACTTGGCGGCATTGGTACTTGCTTTGCCCTACATTATTTTACTGATTATCGGCAAAATCAGCCCCAAGGCGGCTTTGCCTCAAAAAGCCCAAAAAGTGGCGCTAACACTTGGCGTATTTTTGTTGTTGATTTGCTTTATTATTACTGCCGGAAGAATATTTTTGCAGCTTTCCGGTTGGCAAATTGCCAAATTTGCTTTGGCATTGGCGGCGGTTTGGTTGTTATTTGACTATTTGTGCCGCTTTTTGCAAGCTTTGGAGCAAGTATCCGCACCGCAAAAACAAAAAGAAGTTGCCCGCAATGTTATCGGTGTATTATTTATGGTTATTATCGCTTCTTTCGCGCTGATAACTGCTCAGCTTAAAAGTTTGCCGAAACAAACAACAAACACATACAGTGACGCGGCTTTGACTGATTACATCGCCACCGGGCATAATGTGTTGGTTGCCATCACGCCGGAATGGTGCTTTATGTGCAAAGTAAACAGCTTTTTAACCTTTAACGAGCGCAATTTTGAGCGTTGGAAAAATGATTATAAGCTTATTTATATGCCGGTTGACGCAAATAACACGGCGCAAGTTGAAGACCTCTTGAAGCGGTATCGTCAAAACAAATTGCCCTTATATATCTTGTTTAATTATCAGTTTGAAGACGGTATAATTTTATCGCCGTCGGTTGATGAAACATCATTTCAGCAGCTTCTGACCGATTTTTAAGCTTCATCATCCTTATCGCCTAAAAAAATTTTGTATAAAGGCTTGCGGTATATCCACAAATTTATTAAGCCGAATATTAATGACATAGAGCCGAACAAGTATAAAAAATAATACCAATTAAGCTCGCTTTCCTGCATCAATACGGTTTGTTTGGTGCTGCTGATAAACATTATGGCAACCGCGGTTAAGGCAAATGCAAACACAAAACCTAAAATCCAAACCCGTTTAACAATCACGGGAGGTACGGTAAAGCTCATTAAAAGATAAATAAAAAACAAGGCGATAAACAAAAATATTTCCATAACACCCTCCTTTAGCCAAGTGTTACTAAAATATATGCCTAAATCAGAAGTTTTCAATTAACTGTTAAAATTAAGACCCCAATCGGTGTAACGCGCCGGATCTTCGCCCCAATTTTCACGCACTTTAACAAACAAAAACAGATGGATACGGTCGTCTAACATTTCTTCAAGCTCGCGCCGCGCCGCCTGCCCGATTTTTTTAATCATGCTGCCGCCCTTGCCCAAAACAATAATTTTTTGGCTGTCGCGTTCAACATAAATCGTCATTTCGGCGCGCACGGAATTATCTTCGCGGCGCTCCCATAATTCCGGCTCCACGGTTAAAGCGTACGGAACTTCCTGCCGCAAGTACAAAAACAGCTTTTCGCGCACAACTTCCGCCGCCAAAAGTTTAAGCGGCATATCCGACATTTGCTCTTCGGGATAATACCACGGGCTTTCCGGCAAATGAGAGGCTAAATAATGATAAAATTCCTCGGTATTTTGACCGGTTAATGCTGAAAGCATAAAAGTTTCAGTAAAATGTCCGGCTTTATTAAGCTCCGCGCTCAATGTGAGCAACGTTTCTTTTTGAATTAAATCGGTTTTATTTAAGACCAATACCGCCTCAATATTGTTTTGATTAAGCTTTGCCACAATTGCTTTGGTTTCATCATCAAAACCGCGCTTAGCGTCAACCACCAACACCACCATATCGGCATCAGCGAGCCCGTTCCAAGCGGAAGCCACCATCGCGCGGTCAAGCCGACGCTTAGGCTTAAAAATTCCGGGGGTATCCAAAAAAATTATTTGCGTGTTTTCATAAATACCGATGCCCTTAATCACGGTGCGGGTGGTTTGCGCCTTGGGCGACACAATAGAAACTTTGGAGCCGACAAAATTGTTGGTTATGGTAGATTTTCCGGCGTTAGGAGCTCCGATTAAGCTGACAAATCCGGCGCGGGTAACGTTATTATCAGCCATTTTTGTGTTCCAATATTGCAATCAGTTTAGCCGCCGCGTCTTGCTCGGCTAACTTTTTGTTTTTACCGCCGCCGATTGCGCTGGCGCCGCCTTCAACCGAAACCTCAATATAAAAATACGGTTCATGCTCAGAGCCTTCTTTACGCAACAGCGTGTATACCGGAGCACCGACTTTGACCTGATGAGCAAGCTCCTGCAAAGTGGTTTTGTTATCTTTTTGCGGCTCAGAACTCTGATTAATTAAATGGCGCCAATGGTGGTCAACAAACTCTATCGCGGTAGTAAAACCAGCCTCAATACAAATGGCGCCGGTTACGGCTTCGCCAACATCGCAAAGCACATTCTCATTAGCGCACAAGCTTTTCGGCTCGGCTTTAATATATTTATCAAGCCCTAATTCTAAGGCAATTTGCGCCACCGCCTCTTTACGAACTAATTTGGTAAAACGAGCAGAAAGCGCCCCTTCCGGCTCGGTCGGAAACAGATTATAAAGCAAGTGCGCCATCGCGACACCCAAAACCCTATCGCCCAAAAACTCAAGCCGCTCATAATTTTTGCTGACGCTTCCGGTACAGCTGCAATGCGTTAGTGCTTGTTGCAACAGTTTTTTATTTTTGAAGGTATAGCCTAATTTTGCTTCTAAATTTTCCATAAGCTCACCAAATTAATGCAAACGATTAAAGAGCCTTGACCAGCGTATAATCTTTGGCCATGTCCACGGCTTGTACCATGCGCCCTTATCATTGTGTGAGAAGAACAAAATTCGGGCCTTGCCGACCAAATTTTCAACCGGAACAAAACCAACGCTCACTCTGCTGTCATCGGAGCGGTCGCGGTTGTCACCCATCACAAAAACATGACCTTCCGGAACGGTTACTTTGGTGGTATTATCAACTTGCGGCTCGTAATCGGAAACTTCTAAAATGTTATGCTTAAAATTATCCGGCAGAGTTTCAGTATATTCGGTATAAGTTTCAGGGCGAACTACAAATTCTTTAAGCGTATAATCGCCGACAACCTCGCGTTCAACCATTTTATCATTAATGTACAAGCGCCCTCTTCTTAAATAAAGCGTATCACCGGGCAAACCGATAACACGTTTAATAAAATCAGTTTTATTATCAGCCGGAAATTTAAATACCACAATATCACCGCGCTTTGGCATATCAGCCCAAATCCGCCCTTTAAACGGAATTAAACCGCCCGGAAAAGAATAGCGCGAATAACCATAGGTGTATTTTGAAACGAACAAATAATCGCCGACTTCAAGGGTCGGATACATAGAGCCTGACGGAATGCGAAACGGCTCAAATAAAAAACTGCGTATCAGTACGGCAATCAGCACCGCATATACCACTGTTTTGATTGTATCCGCCAAACCGTCTTTCTTTTTTTCTTCTAACATAAAATTTTCCTTATTGCTCGTTTTGTTCGCTTAATATTAGTCCATTATTTTTTTATATCAAGCTAATTTTTATCAGATTTTTTGATTGTTTATATTTCCTTTAGCGGCATTGGCAACATCGGTAAAGTTCATAAGCTTTGCCATAACCTCCGCAACTTGTTCAGAGCTATACGGTTTATAGCAAAAATCCGCCCGATAATACGAGCATTTTACATCTTTAGCTTCCGCCGCAAAGCAAAACGGATTTTTATCAAAGAGCATAATTTGGCAATCTTTGGAAAGCGCCTGATATTTTTTGCCGTCACGGCTTAAATCATACCATTTTTCTTTACGCGAGCAAAGGCGGCAGTCATTTTCGCGGATACATACCGCGCTGGTAAAAAGCGGCGCGTCCTGATAAACGACAAAAGTGGTTTTAAGGGGCGCAACCTCGGTTAATTGTTTTATATTATCAAGTGTATCTTCAATGGCAAAACTTACCTTTTCAGCGCCGATTGCCTTAGCTTCTTCCATAGCCTCTGAATTAAGCATATAAAGCTGAGTATCAAAGCTTAAATCAACCTCTTGCAGCGGCAGCATATCAAGCGCCCAATAATTACCGACCTCCCATTTTTTATAACCGGCAGCCAACAAGTTTTTAATAAGCTCGGCAAAAATATGCGGGCGGCGGCATACGGTCGGCAACGCCAAGCGCAGCTTTTGTTGAGGTAAAGATTTAATCTCGGCAAGCGAAGTGTCTGATTTGAGCAAATAAATAATTTCAGCGAATTTAGCTAAATCAAGCCCGTTTAAACATGCCGCGTTATCGGTTTTTATAACCCATTCGGCGTTAGCATTTTTTATCGGCGCGGAAACCGGAGGCAAAATTCCGTTTTTAGATAAAATTTCAACCTGAGCATATAAATCGCGACGCAATTTGTTAATTTCAGATACCGGAACAAACAAATTTTGTTTATTTTCAACTTTTAACGAGCGCAGATTTAACGCGGTGCCGCCGGTTTTATTAAACGAATCAAAAAACGCGGTTTTAGCTTTTTCGGCGTTATTTGCCGGAGTAAATTCTCCGCTTATTTCCGCAACTTTAGAGCCGCATTTGGCAATAACCTTGCGCGGCGTTACTATAACATTTACATCAACTGCCGCCGTATTGCAAAATTCGCGCGGTTTGGGCTTGGTATACGGATATGAGCCTTTAACCTCGCTTGATGAGGCAAGGTAAATGTTCTGCCCCGCCGATAAAAACGGATAATCAGGCGGCAACTCAACTGCGAGATAATCACCGGCGGCTGAGTTCAAAACTTTTTTACCGGCGACCTTGATATTTTGCACCGAAAACCCGAAAGGCTTTTCATCACCGGCAACATCAATCTGCAAACCGTCAAAACGCCCGATTTTATGATTAGAAGTAAAATACAACCAACCTTTTTTAACATTTTCAACCTGTCCGATAAGCAAACCGCGATGCCCGACAAAATTAACATCGGTAACATCTTTGCTTTTGCCGTTGAAGTGAAATTTGCACCACGGGCGCGAAAAAATTTGCTTAATATGCTCTTCACTTAACGCATCTGCGCCTTTGCCGTCTAAAATATTGCGATAGTACGAGGTCACCGCGGCAACATACAAAGCTGATTTTTTGCGTCCTTCAATTTTGAGCGAAGTAACCGGCATTTTCAAAACATCTTGCTGCAATGCCATATCCTTCATTGAAAAAATATGGCTTTTGCCGCCTTTGCCGCTAAAACACGACCGGCATGGATATAAACATTTGCCGCGGTTAGCGCTGCGACCTGCTTCCAGTGACGAGAACTGGCACAATCCGCTGTAACTGTAACACAGAGCGCCATGAATAAACGCCTCAGTTTCAAGCCCTTCTATGGCGGCAATGTCTTTAATTTCAGGCAGCGAAAGCTCGCGGGCTATAACCACGCGGGTAAAGCCCAAACCTTTTAAGAATAAAGCCCCTTCTTTATTATGCACTGCCATTTGCGTGCTGGCGTGCATTTCAAGCTCGGGATAGCTTTCATGAATTACACGGGCAACGCCCAAATCTTGCAAAATTACCGCGTCAATATGGCAATTAACGCAAATATTTAACGTGGCGAGCAACTCCGGCAGTTCATGCTCTTGCACCACGGTGTTTACCGCCGCATACACTTTACGCCCTAAATGGTGTGCGTAAGCCGTAAACTCATTTAAGCTGTTTTCATCAAAATTGGTGGCGGTTGCTCGGGCCGAAAAATGCCGCAACCCTAAATAAACGGCATCGGCGCCATAATATAACGCGGCATAACCGGCTTCTATATCGCCTGCCGGAGCCAAAAGTTCTTGTTTCATTGTTAAAACCTTAAAGTTAAACTCTTGGCTTAAAATTATTGCGCAAATGCCGTATTGTCAAGTTTTTTAACGCACAATGCCATCGCGGCAGAGTTTGGCAAAACATGGAGTGTTAAGCTTTAAGCTTGTTATGACCTCTGCCGGTGAAAAGTCGCCAGCAAGCGGCTCAACACTGATTTTACCGTCTTTAACAGTTTTAAGCTCGGCGCTCGGCAGTTCTGATTTGCCGATGCATGATGAGAGGTAAACAAACGCCTCGTCATTATCCTGCAAATTATCAACCGCCAACTTGCGAGCCAAAATATTTAAGCTGACATCGGCTTTGCCGGCGTCTTTACCCCATGGCGAACCGCCACCGACCGGACAAATCAGCGAATAAAAATCGCACGCCAGTTTACGTCCGGTAACTCCGCAATCGGCAATCGCGGAATGGCAGGTGTAAATTCCGGTACCGTTAATAATCAGTTTTTCAGGTTCATCACCCAAAACTTCAGACGCAAAGTCGTTTAGATTTTCAGCTTTAAGCATCGGAACGGCAATAATGGCAGTTTTAATTTTGCCGTTATCGTCAATCGTGATTTGCGTTTTAATGTCTAAGCCTAAATTATCGCTTTGCAAAGCTTTTTGATAAACTGCACGGTTTAATTTTTTAGCCAAATAAAGTTCTTTGGGCATATTGCCCTCACCGCGGCAAGCGTATCCGGCAAAAACGCCTTGATCGCCCCAACCGCCGTTATGCACGCCCTGATAAATTTCAGCCGATTGCGCTCCGATAAGGTTAATTATCTTGAGCTTATCGGCACTGATGGCATTATTGCCCCAAATACGCACATAACGCTCATTATAGCCGATTTCAGTCACCGCCTTACGCACATAATCGCTAAGATATTGCAAACTGATATTACCGCAGACCTCGCCGCCCAAAATAACAGTATTGTCTTTGATTAAAACTTCAACGGCATAACGCACGTTTTTATCCTGCTCTATCATTCTGTCTAAGATAAAGCTTGAAATATAATCGGCGGTTTTGTCAGGGTGACCTAAAGATACAGATTCTGCTGTTTTAAACATTTTATATTCTCCTGTTTAGTCCGTTTATGGTGCCGGACAATTCGGTTAAATCCACACATTACAAGTTTGGGGTATCATTATCCTTGACAACTGTCAAGCAAAACTTCATAAATTATAGCATTAAAGGAGAAAACAAAATGAAAATCGCCATTATTGCCGCCATGGATAAAGAAGTTAAATTAATGCAGTCTTTGGCATCTGAAAATGTGTTAATATTTAAATCAGGCATCGGCAAAGTTGCCGCCGCCGTTACGACAGCGCAAATTATTTCAGAACACCGACCTGATTTAATCATTAATTCAGGAGTGGCAGGCGGGCTTGACAGCTCTCTTAATATCGGCGATACGGTTTGCGCGGAGGCTGTGTGTTATCATGACGTTTGGTGCGGCGAGCCTAACGCATACGGGCAAGTGCAAGGTTTTCCGTTATTTTATAAATCAGCTGAAAATATTACCGCTTTGCTTGATGCTAAAATTAAAAAAGGACTGATAATCAGCGGCGATAAATTTATAACCTCCGCTGAAGAGCTGTCTCTGCTTAAAGGTAAATTTCCTGAAGCCTTAGCAGTTGATATGGAATCTGCCGCCATTGCGCAAACGGCTTTTATGCTTAACACTCCGTTTGTCAGCCTGCGCTTAATCAGCGACACTCCGGGAGCTCAACACCACCAAGAGCAGTATGACAATTTTTGGCGCAATGCGGCGGAAACATCATTTGAAAATTTGCAAACTTTGTTAAATAAAATTATGCAACCGAGCGAGAATTAACCGGACGGTTAATTACGGCGTCAATAATCTGCTTCATCAAACGCGGTTGATTGATAAAGTGAAACACCACTTTTGAAGTTCCGGTACCAGAAAACAGAATATCGCCATAGTTAAAAATACGTCCTAAGATACTTTGCCGAATTTCAACCGATTCAATACGTTCGCGGTGCAGTTCCT
Organism: Lachnospiraceae bacterium; assembly: GCA_963594125.1. Classification (GTDB taxonomy): domain Bacteria; phylum Pseudomonadota; class Alphaproteobacteria; order RF32; family CAG-239; genus CAAFZY01. The sequence goes on along the minus strand of CAVBCV010000009.1, from coordinate 28,053 downwards.
CAGTGGTAACATTAATCACGCCGGTTCTTTTAACTACCCGTTTATTAGTGCAAACCATTTCAATTAAATTACGTTTAAGCCAAGAAGAAAGCGTAAAAATCAGCAGGGCGACAACCGGCAGCCACAGCGCCCAATAATAGTATATCGGCTGATTGTAATGAATAAGAACTCTGGTGTAACTTAAAGCCCAAAACACAGCCATAAATGAAAGCGCGGTTAAACAAAAAGGAATGATTAACGCAAAATAATGCAGTCTGCCCACCAATTCAATTTCTTCCCCGGGGGTAAGCGTGCTGGCTGTATAGCTGTATCTTCCTAGCATTTGGTTCTCTCCATTATTATTTTTTTATAAAATACAACACTTTTTTTTTATTTGTCAAATATAATTATTAACAACAAACATTTTGTAATTTACATCTGCCGAAACGCTTTGGTGATGATACCGCCGCCGATAATTATATCGCGGTAATACAAAACCACCGATTGCCCGACTGTTACCGCTTTTTGCGGTTCTTTAAAATCAACCCGCATCGTGCCATCCGGCAAAGGTTTGGCAGTGGCTTTGACCGGCTCTTGTACGGAACGTACTTTAACATAAATATCGGTATCTTCATCTAAATTATCAATCGCAATCCAATGAAGTCTATCGGCCAAAAGTCCGGTATAAAGAGATTCTTCCTCATAACCAACCACCACTTCATTAGTTTGCGGTTTAATATCAAGCACATATAAATTGCGCTCGGTTTCAATGCCCAAGCCCTTTTTCTGCCCGATATTATACTTCCAAATTCCGGAATGCCGACCCACAATGGTGCCGTCTTGCAGAACGAAATTGCCAAATACATTATTTTGCTGCAAAACATCGCTCATATTACCGCTGTAAAAATTCTGCATTTTAGAATTTTTACCGATTTCAAGACCGAGTTTCCGCGCTAAAAACACAACTTCATCATAAGTATGCAAACCGAGAGGCAAAACCATTTGCGAAAGCTGTTGTTGCGACAACCGATATAAATAATATGATTCGTCATGCTTCTTTTCCAAGCCTCGCATTAATAAATAGCGACCGTTATTGCCAAGCGAAACGCGGGCATAATATCCGGTGGCAAATTTATCAAACTTAATGCCTCGCACTCTGGCAACCTGCGGCAATACGCCAAACTTAACCACTGAATTGCAAATTATGCACGGATTAGGCATTATGCCTTCAGCATATTCTTTTTTCATGCGATCAAGAACATAATATTTGAACTCAGAACTGCAATCAAACGTATAATGAGGAATTTGCAAAACATCAGCGTGGTGTTTGGCTTTTTCAATATTATATTGCTGAAACTGATTAAAGCATCCTTTGACTTTTAAAAATTCGGCATAGCGGTTGTCATTGTTCCATAGTTTCATGGTTGCTCCGACAACTTTATGACCGACACTTTTAAGCAAATACGCCGTCACCGCGGAATCAATGGTTCCGTCTAACCCCACCAATATTTTCATATAGTCCTCCGTTATTTGGCGTATTTGATTATTTTTTCCGCCAGTTTTTTATTATTGGTTGCTATCATTTTGCTCTGTTGCATATTTTGCGTATAAATCGCGCGGTCAGTATACACCTTATTTAACGTGCTTAAAAATAACTCAGAATCGCTGATTTGCTCATCGGCTATAACTTCAGCGTACCCCTTATTTTGGAATGATTTAGCATTAAGCATCTGCTCGCCGCGGCTGGAGCCAACCGGCAGAGGAACCAAAATCATCGGTTTGCACAAACTTAAAAGCTCAAATATAGAATTTGAACCGGCGCGCGAAACAACTATATCTGCGGCTTTCATAAAATCTTTAAGTTCAGCGTCAACATACTCAAACTGCTTGTAACCCTTTACATCAGCGCCTTCTTCGGTTTGACCTTTGCCGCAGATATGGATAATCTGGTACTTTTGCAAAAGCTCAGGCAAATTATCGCGCACCGCCTGATTTAGGCTTTTGGCGCCCAAGCTTCCGCCGATTACCATAATTATCGGCTTACCCGCATCAAACTCGCAATAGGCGCAGGCTTTTTCTTTGCTGCCGTTTTTAAACCTATCTGACAAAACCGGTCCGATATGTTCAACCTTAGACTTGTTTTTAACATAGTTTACCGTATCGGCAAAAGTGGTAAAAAACTTTGAAACAAACGGCAATGACATTTTGTTCGCCAATCCCGGAGTAACGTCTGATTCGTGCATTATTACCGGTCGGCAGTTGATTTTACCGGCCAAAACCACCGGAAACGACACAAAGCCGCCTTTAGAAAAAATAATGTTCGGTTTTTCTTTGAACACAATCCAAATTGCTTGCAGAACGCCGACCGGAATTTTAAGCATATCCAAAAAATTCTGCCATGAAAAATAACGGCGCAGCTTTCCGGTTGCTATCGGGTAATATTTAACCTCAGGCAATTTTGCGATTAAATCGTTTTCAATGCCGTGGTATGAACCGATATAAACAACTTTCCAACCTTGTTCCAAAAACACCGGAATTAACGCCAAATTAAGGGTAACATGACCGGCAGAACCGCCGCCAGTGAATATAATCTTTTTACTCATTATCAACCTCTTCAGTAATTTGCGGGAGCTCAGTATCTTCATAACCGATAGCAAGAGTTTTACTTATTTTTGCTCCTTTTTCTTTAAGTCTGCCGGCCAAAGACAAAGCATTGCCTTTGCCGGTTGAAAGTTTTTTCATAGCTAAATCATAATTTTTGCGCGCGCTTTCTATTGATTTATCAATATGCTGCATATCTTCAACAAAGCCAACGATTTTATCATACAACGAACCGCCGATAGTGGCAATTTCCGCCACATTGCGATTTTGATTTTCAATCTGCCACAAATTTTCAATTGTACGCAATATCGGCAGCAGCGACGAAGGAGTGGTAATGGCAATATTCTTTTTATAGGCGTAATCATAAAGGCTGTTATCAGCTCTTACCGCCTCAACATACGCGCTTTCAACCGGAATAAAAATCACCACATAATCAAGCATATTGTTTTTAATCAGCTTTTGATAATCTTTACCCGCTAACTCGTCTATGTGCTTTTTAACGCACTGAATATGGCGCTGCAAATAAACCTGCCGCATATTGTCATCATCGCAATTTACGTAATTAACATAGTCATTTAGCGAAACTTTGGAGTCAACAATAACATTGCGGTCATTCGGCAACTTAATAATCACATCAGGACGCAGCATGCGGTTATCATCATTGCGGAAAGTTTCCTGCGTAACATAATTAATGCCTTTTTGCAAACCGGAGATTTCTAAAATCCGCTCAAGTTGAAATTCGCCCCAATTACCCTGAATTTTTTTATTACCTTTTAAGGCGGCGCTTAAATCTTCAGCGTCTTTACTTAAAGTTTGGTTCAAATTAAGCAAATTTTTAAGTTGTTCATCAAAGGAAGATTTATTTTTAAGACTATCTTCATGCGCGCTTTCAACCTTGGTCTTAAAATCGGCAATTTGCTGTTTGAACGGCTCCAACATAAGGTTTAAAACGTTTTTTTGTTCCTCATTAAAACGGCGTTGTTGGGTTTGAATAACCTCGTTAGAAACATTTTTAAACCGCTCCGACATTTCCTCTTTGCTTTTTTCTAAATCAGCAAGTTTATACTCCATATATTTTTTTTGATTTTCATTATCAGATTTCAGTTTGGTGTTTTCAGCCAGCAACTGTGAATTTTCAGCGGCAATATTTGAATTACTCTCTTTTAATTCGCTGATATATTTTGCATTTTCAGCAAGCAGCACATCATTTTGCGCCTGTTGCAGCTCAAGCTTGCGAAATTTAACCGATTTAAGAATCAGCATTACAAGCATCAGCAAAACAAGACCCGCCGCTACTCCGTAAATTATCATCTGATATTCTGGCATTTATTCTTCTCCTTATCGGTAAAGTTTAACGATATTAACGAGTTTTGCAAGCATATATCTTACTTTTTTAACACTATTGCTTCTGCTACTTTTAATCCGTCAACCGCTGCGGAAGTTATACCTCCGGCATACCCTGCGCCCTCACCGCACGGATACAGACCTTTTACCGCGCTTTGCAACGTTTCATCGCGCAGAATGCGTATCGGCGAGGAGCTGCGGGTTTCAGGAGCGGTCAGTACCGCGTCGGAGCTTGCAAAGCCTTTAAGTTTTTTATCCATTTCAGTAATTGCCGACTGCATAGCGGTAATCACTTGCGGCGGAAGAACATTTTGAATAGAGCCAAGCGCCACCCCCGGCTTATATGAAGGCTGAACTCCGCCTATTTTTTTACTCTCGCGAGATTTTAAAAAGTCGCCAACCAACTGCGCCGGAGCATGGTAATTTTTGCCGCCGGCAGCAAAAGCCGCCTCTTCAATTTTTTGCTGAAAATACATGCCGGCAAGCGGATGTTTAGAAGCAAAATCTTCTTCTCCGACCCCGACTAAAAGCGCGGCATTGGCATTTTCAGTGTCACGCGCATATTCGCTCATACCGTTGGTTACCACTCTGCCCTGTTCTGAAGCGGCGGCAATCACGCTTCCTCCGGGACACATACAAAAGGTGTAGGCAGAGCGTCCGCCTTTAAGGTGCACCGCCAACTTATAATCAGCCGCACCAAGCCCGCTAACTTTTTCAGCACCATATTGCGCCTTGTTAATCAGGCTTTGTTTATGCTCAATGCGGGCGCCGACCGAAAACGGCTTTTGCGTTATCGGAATTTGCTGATTATACAGCATTTCAAAGGTATCACGCGCGCTGTGTCCAATAGCGAGCACCACATTTTCAGCCGCAAATTGTTTAACATTACCTGAGCTATCCGTTACCTCAATGCCGATGATTTTATCATCTTTAACCAGCAGTTTGCTCAGGCGGCGCTCAAAGTAATACCTGCCGCCTAAATCCTCAATTTTTCGGCGGATATTTTTTACCATTTTAATGAGTTTATCGGTGCCGATATGCGGCTTGGCTAAATATAAAATTTCAGCAGGCGCTCCGGCATTTACAAACTCATGCAAAACTTTGCGCACATATTTGTCTTTTTTAATGCCGGTCATCAGCTTGCCGTCTGAAAACGTTCCGGCTCCGCCCTCGCCAAACTGCACATTGGAAACAATATTTAAGTTGCCGCTTTGCCAAAAGGTATCAACATCTTTTTTGCGCGCATCGGCATCTTTGCCGCGCTCAAATACCAGCGGGCACAAACCGGCTTCCGCCATGGCAAGCGCCGCCATCATACCAGCCGGACCACTGCCGATAACTACCGGCGGGATTGCCGTTTTAACTTGCGGCAAAATATATTCTTCAAACTCGCCAAGGCTCTCAACATCTTTATTTAAGGCAATATCATCTTCGTTTTTTACTTCGCAATCAACGGAAACAACATAACAAATATTGCTTTTATGGCGGGCGTCAACTGATTTTTTAGCCATAACCATACGGCTGATATTACTTGCCGCCACCGCAAGCTTTTCCGCCGCCAAGCGTTTTATATCCGCCTCATCGGCATTGAGCGGAACTTTAAGATTACTAATCCTCAGCATTTAACGGTATTCCCAACAAAAAGTAATTATACAAACGCGACGGCTTTGCCAGTTCATCGCTTAATTCTTCGGGCGAATAGCCTTGCTCAAGCAGTGTTTTTTTATCAGAATAGAGCGAGCTGCCAAGCCCTAAGCGACTGCCCTCAATTTGCGCGCCCAAACTTTCAACCAAAGTCGGGAAAATATCCATAGCGGTAAAGCGCCGATTATAGCGATATTCCGATTGCGGCGCGTTAATAAACAAATTAAACACTCTGCGGTCATCGCCTTTTTTCCAAACATTGCCCTTCATCATTAAATGGTCGTCAAGCACGGCAATAACTGTATTATCAGCAAAGGGCTGTTCCTTAATCCACTTAATAAAGCCTGATATTTGCGTATCGCCGCAGGCAATAACATTGTTAATGCGTTTTTTGCGCGGGTATTTTTTAGCGCAAACTCTTTTATCAAAAGTGTCGGTGCCAAAATGCGTGTCCATAGTCATCACCGTAAAGGCAAACGGCTTGTTTTGCCCCGCAAGAGAAGTAATTTCGCGCTTGGCATATTCAAAAATATCCGCGTCTTTAATGTGCTCTTTTAAATTGCTGCGGCTTTTGCCGGTTAAAACTTGTTGGTCAAGCAAGCGCACATTGCCGTGGCTTTGCAAAAATCCGTCGGTATCGGAAAATTCCGCCGGAGTTCCAATCATAAATGATTGCGCATAACCGTTATTATTTAAAATGTTTGATATACAAACCGCATGAGCAAATAATCCGCCTTCGGGATTAAAAGCGTCAGAGCGGTCAAACATCGGAACTTTTAAGGGCAAGCCGCAATACTGCGCCAACAAACCGCCCTGCGTAAAGTTAATGCCGTCAAACTGAAAACCGCCGCCGATTTTGTCGGTATCGCTAAAATTAAGGTTTTCCTCCGCCAATTTAGTCAATTCCGGCATTAAATTAGCGCCGAAATAATACGGGTTCATAAAACCGGTTTCCATAGATTCAGCAAAAATAACTATCAGGTTCTTTTTATGTTCAGGAAATGTGATGTTAACTTTATCAGGATATACATAATGAGTTTCATAAAAATCAGAGTATTGCAAAGTGTTTTTATGCATAAAATATTCAGCCACCATCACTAAATTTAAGCGGCAAGCCGTATAAACAAACGAGCCGCACAAAAATATCCACGCGCCGTATTTGCTAAAACGCTGCAGCCTAACCTTCCATAACGGGCGCAATTTTACGGCAATGTAATAAATTAAGCTCACGCCTAAAACCACGGAAAAAGCTAATATCAAGCTCCTTTTAGCCCAAGATTCAATTAAGCGCGGCTCAAAAAACTGCGGCTGATACAGATGGAACATAATTTGGCTATAGGTAACTTCGCCAAAAGTTTTGAGCACCCAACCGGTAGTTCCGATTAAGACGCAGGCAATAAATATTAAAATTAAACTTAGCATTTGCTCTTTAACTCTCTGATTTTATTATTCTCAATCTAGCAACTACGATATATATTGCAAGCAACTTAACATATTTATGCCCACGATATAACAAATTTTTCAGTCAATAGTTATTGACAAAATTTTTATACAACAGTATTCTTGCCATGTTACTAAATTTTTTTGTTATGAAAGAATTATTAAATTATTTACGGTTCGGGCATCACATAGTTGTGGACGAACTTTCCGGTTGGGGAGATGAAGCTCTGCTTACGGGATTTTTTTATGCCGAGATTAAACCGGGTGAAACCATTCTGGTTGCGTCTGACGGCAGCAGGTTTACATCACCGGGCAACAAATTACGCCGCGGCAATTCCCTTACGGCGTTATTAAAAAAAGGCGATGAGGTGGTTGAAGAGGGCATCCTTGGCAAATATTGCGGGATTGCCATTCATGGCGAAACACACTATTTACCTATTGTTATTGCTACTGCCGGCGACAATGTGCAGTATTTTGCGCCGGTGTGCAGTAATCCTGTGGAACTTAAGTCATTTTTGGTTATGGCGCAGAGTTTTTGTAAAACGCACCAAGATGTTCCATGGTGGCTGTATAACAAAACCGAAAAACTTGCCACCTGGCTGCAAGAGCATAACCCCAGAAGGTAATAGTTTCTAGCAAGTAATTTAAAACACCGTGAATCTTACAACAGATTCACGGTGTTTTATTATCGGAATACGATTATTCTTCAGAAGTTGTTTCCGGTTCGCTTACGGTATCAACCGCCGCTTCATCAACATCTGCGGCGCTCTCGCCTAAAACCTCAGATCCGGTTTCTTCCTCAAGCTCTTCATCGTCACCGGCGTCAGCGTTAAGCCATGTAACTGAAACAACTTTTTCATTTTCAGCGGTACGGAACAAAATAACGCCTTGGGTTTTACGTCCGGCAACGCGAATGTCAGCAACCGGCATACGAATAAGCTTGCCGCCGTCGGTAACCATCATAATTTGGTTATCGTCTTCAATCGGGAACGAGCTTACAACTTCTTTGTTGCGGGCTGACATTTCCATATTGGCGATACCTTGTCCGCCACGACCGGTAACGCGATATTCATAAGATGAAGTGCGCTTTCCGTAACCGGTTGAAGTTACGCTTAAAATAAATTCTTCACGCTCTTGCATCTGCTTAAATTCTTCAGGTTTCAGCAATAAGAGCAAACCGGTTTGCTCAGCGGTAATTGTAGTGTCATCACCGGCTTCGGCTTCCATGTGCTTAATAGCTGATGAAACTTTTAAGTATTCATCGCGCTGTTCGGTGGTGGCGTCAATATGTTTGAGCATAGACATTGAAATTACTTCATCGCCATCGCTTAACTTAATGCCGCGAACACCGGTTGAGTTACGACCTACAAACACACGAACATCAGTTACCGGGAAGCGGATACATTTGCCGCTCTTCGCCGCCAACATAACGTCGTTGTCTTCAGTGCAGAGCATAACATTAACCATTTTATCGCCTTCATCAAGCTTCATGGCAATTTTACCGTTGGTCTGAACATTAACAAAATCCATCAATGAGTTGCGGCGAACATTGCCTTGCGCGGTTGCAAACATAATGGACATATTTTTGCAATCTTCCTCATTTTCAGGAAGCTTCATAATGGTAGTAATGTTTTCACCGGCATCAAGAGGCAGCAGGTTAATAAACGGTTTGCCCTTAGAAGTCGGCGAGCCGAGCGGAAGTTTATAAACTTTCATTTTATAAACCAAGCCCTTAGATGAGAAGAACAGCACCGGCGTGTGGGTTGAAGCCACAAACAAACGGGTAACAAAGTCTTCTTCTTTGGTAGCCATGCCCGATTTGCCTTTACCGCCGCGTTTTTGCGCTTTGTAGGCATTGAGCGGAACGCGTTTGATGTATCCGGCTTCAGTAACGGTAACCACCATTTCTTCACGCTGAATTAATGATTCAATATCGGTATCGTACTCAATATCTTCAATTTTGGTTAAGCGCGGGGTGGCGTATTCATCTTTAACGGCAACCAGTTCATCGCGCATAATAGCATAAAGTTTTTCGCGGCTGGCTAAAATAGAAAGATATTCTTTAATATCCTCGCCCAAACCGACTAATTCTTCATGAATTTTATCACGTTCCAAACCGGTCAAACGCTGCAATTTTAAGTCAAGAATAGCTTTAGCCTGGTCTTCCGACAAGCGGTAAAAGCCGTTTTCAACCTTGCGGTCCGGTTCGTCAATGAGTTTAACCAAAACCTCAACATCTCCGGCAGGCCATGCTTTGGCAAGCAACGCGTCTTTAGCCTCCTGCGGACTTGGAGCACTGCGGATAAGCTCAATAACCGGATCTAAGTTTTCAACCGCAATGGCAAGACCAACCAACACATGCGCGCGGTCGCGGGCTTTGTTAAGTTTAAAGATGGTGCGGCGGCGGATAACTTCTTCACGGAACTCAATAAAGGCGGCGATAATGTCTTTTAAGGTCATCATCATCGGGCGTCCGTGGTTAATCGCCAACATATTCATACCGAAACTGGTTTGCAGCGGAGTGTATTTATAAAGCTGATTTAATACCACATCGGCTTGAAAATCTTTTTTAATTTCAATAACCACGCGCACGCCTTGACGGTCTGATTCATCGCGAATATCTGAGATACCGTCAACTTTTTTATCTTTAACAAGCTCGGCAATACGGGTAACAAGCGCGGCTTTATTAACCTGATACGGAATTTCATGAACAATAATCGCTTCTTTGTCTTTGCGGATTTCTTCAATAGTACATTTAGCGCGCATCATTACGGAACCGCGTCCGGTTAAATAAGCCGATTTGGCGCCGCCCTGCCCTAAAATAAGACCGCCGGTCGGAAAATCAGGTCCCGGAACAATATTAATCAAGTCATCGGCAGAAATATCAGGATTGTCAATATAAGCGCAGCAAGCGTCAATAACTTCGCCAAGGTTGTGCGGCGGCATATTGGTTGCCATACCGACGGCAATACCGTTAGAGCCGTTTACCAGCAAGTTCGGGAAGCGCGCCGGTAAAACGGTCGGCTCTTGCACGCTTTCATCATAGTTAGGCATAAAGTCAACGGTATCATATTCAATATCTTCAATAAGTTTATGGGCAACTTTAGCCAAGCGAGCTTCAGTATAACGCATGGCGGCGGCGCCGTCACCGTCCATTGAGCCAAAGTTACCTTGTCCGTCAACCTGCGGCAAACGCATTGAGAACGGCTGCGCCATACGCACCATAGCCTCATAAACCGAGCTATCGCCGTGCGGGTGATATTTACCGAGAACTTCACCGACGATACGCGCCGATTTACGATACGGTTTAGTGCAGTCATAGCCGTTTTCATACATAGCGTAAATAATACGGCGGTGCACCGGTTTAAGACCATCGCGCACATCAGGCAGCGCGCGCGAAACAATAACGCTCATCGCATAATCAAGATACGAACGGCGCATTTCCTCGCTAATCATGGTCGGAGTAATGTTTTCGGCGGCTGTCGGAGCTGCGGTAATTTCATTTTCTTCCATAGACTTATCCTTATCGTTACAATTAAATTTACAATCCGGAAGAGATAGTAGCAAAATTATCGGTTTTTCCAAAGTAATTTTTAAGTTTTATGCCCAACAAAAAACGGCATTTTCTTTTGTACGGGCAAAAAAAATGCCTTAAAATTGATTTCAAGGCATAAAAGTTAATAAAATCAGCATTGAATTTTATTCAGCAATAAACCCGCCGGTTTCAGCAGTTTTAGAATCATCGTCTGAAAACTCACCGCTAACGGCGTCTTTAGTTTTATCATAGCCGTCTTTAATCATTTGCTTAGTTTGCGCGGTAACATCGGAAGTAACCTCGCCAACGGTGGAATTTTTATTGAAAGTTCCTTCATAAAACCCGACGCCAAGCAAATAAATAATTACGATAATCAGCGCGTATAACAAATATTTTAACAATGTTCCCATGCCTGTTCTCCTCTGTCAAAGATTAAACTTCAAGCAAATAAATAAGCATGATTTAATGTATTTCAACAATTTTGAATATCAGCGGCGGGCAAACAATTTTTCAATATCGGAGAGTTTAAGCTCAACATAAGTCGGGCGTCCGTGGTTGCACTGTCCGGAGTGTTCAGTTCTTTCCATATCGCGCAACAAGCGGTTCATTTCATCAACGTTTAAGCGCCTTCCGGCTCTGACCGAACCATGGCAGGCGATAGTGGCGCAAATATGATGCAATTTGTCGGTTAAAGAAAACTCGCCGCCCCATTCGGCAATTTCCGCAGCCAAGTCGCATATCAGCTTGCGGATATCGGCGCCGGAAATAAGCGCCGGAATTTCACGCACTATCACCGCCTGCGGACCAAACTCTTCCACAATCAGCCCTAATTTAGCCAAATTTTCAGCTTGCGAGATAATTTTTTCTTTTTCAGAATAGCTTAAATCAATAATCTCAGGAATAAGCAGCATTTGGGTTACCACTTTGTGCTCTGCCGCCAAATCGGCTTTAAGTTTTTCCATTACTATGCGCTCGTGCGCCGCGTGTTGGTCAATGATGATAATACTATCGGGAGTTTGCGAGATAATATAAGTGTCATGGAACTGCGCTTTGGCTAAACCCAACGGACCGATTTCATCAGAATTAATATTTTGCGGTTCAGGCGCTTCTTCAACTTTGAGCGAATAAAGCCCTGCTAAGTCCGGCAAATCAGCCTGCGCGCGCCGCGGCAACGGAGCTGAAAATGACGACATCGGGATTGAACGGGTTTCTTCCGCCAAATTAACCATTTCCGGCATACCGGCAGGCAATACCGTTTGTTGCGGCTGCGCATAGGCTTGAGAATACGGCTGAGCGGCAAAATCAGGAATATTATCATGCACAAATTCAGCCAAATTGAGGGTATTGGCGGTTGCTTTATCACCCAATGACAAAGCATGCCGGATGGAGCCGACCAAAAGCCCGCGCACGGTCGCGGCGTCATAAAAGCGGACTTCCGCTTTAGCCGGGTGCACATTTACATCAACATAAGCGGGATTAACATCAATAAACAGCGCGCACAACGGATAGCGGTTAGACGCGAGCACATCTTGGTAAGCGCCTTTAATAGCGCCGAGCAGTAATTTATCGCGTACCGGACGGCTGTTTACAAACAAATATTGCGACAACGAGTTAGCCTTGTTCAAAGTCGGCAGACTGACATAACCGCTGATGCGCACATCGTCACGCGAGGCGTCAATCAAAAGCGAATTTTCGGCAAATTCTTTGCCCATAACCTCGCTCAAGCGTTTAAGACGGGCGTCAAACAGCTCGCCCTGACAGGCGTTAAGGGCTATTTTCTTTTTATCTTCGCTATATAAATAAAAAGATATGTGCGGGTTGGCCATGGCAATGCGATTAACAATATCGTAGCACTGCGCCGCTTCAGAGGCGTCGGCTTTCAAAAACTTTAACCTTGCCGGAACCGCATAAAACAAATCGCGCACTTCAATGCGGGTGCCTTGCGTGTGCGCCGCGGGCATAATTTCAGACTTATGACCGCCGTTAATTTCGCACTTCCAGGCGTTTTCAGCGCCTTTGGTACGCGTGGTAATACTCATGCGGGCAACCGCGGCAATGGAAGGCAGCGCCTCGCCTCTAAAACCTAAGTGCTTAATATTAAACAAGTCATCATCAGGAAGCTTAGAGGTGGCGTGCCGTTCAACCGCCAAATTAAGTTCGTCTTTATCCATACCTTTGCCGTTATCGGCAACCACTATCAGATTTTTACCTCCGCCGATTAACGACACCTCAATTTTATCGGCGCCGGCGTCAATAGCGTTTTCAACCAGTTCTTTTACCACGGAAGCAGGGCGTTCCACCACTTCACCGGCGGCAATTTGGTTGATTAAATTATCAGGTAAAATCCGAATCGGCATTTTATTTTCTCAGCTTTTTAATGGTTTTAATCAAAGATAAAGTTGAAGAATCATGCGCTGAGCCATGAACATTGCCTTCAAGCTCCGGCAAAATTTTAAGCGCAAGCTGTTTGCCGAGTTCAACGCCCATTTGGTCAAACGAGTTGATATTCCAAATTACACCCTGAACAAAAACTTTGTGCTCATACAGAGCAATCAACATACCAAGTGAGAACGGATCAATCTTTTTGAGCAGCATGGTGTTAGACGGGCGGTTGCCGCTAAAGCTTTTATATTTTTTCAAGAACTCAGCCTCTTCTTTGGTTTTACCGGTTTTACGGAGTTCTTCCGCCGCCTCGCTCATGGTTTTGCCCTTCATTAAAGCCTCGCCCTGCGCCAACATGTTAGAGAGCAAAATTTGGTGATGGTTGCCGATTTCATTGTGCGAAATTGCCGGTACGATAAAGTCAACCGGAACCATCTCAGTCCCTTGATGCAAAAGTTGGAAAAACGAGTGCTGAACATTGGTGCCAGCACCGCCGAACAATACCGGTCCGGTGGCGTATTTTACAAAATTGTTGTTGCGATCAACCGACTTGCCGTTGCTTTCCATATCAAGCTGCTGCAAATAAGCCGGCAGATATTGCAAATATTGATCATACGGCACAACCGCATAACGATGGACATTGAAAAAGTTATTGTACCAAACACCTAGCAAGCCCAAAATAACCGGCAGATTTTTTTCAGGTTCAGTAGTGCGGAAATGCTCGTCCATAGCATAGGCACCGTCTAACAATTTTTCAAAATTTTCAAAACCGACGGCAATGCAAATAATCAGCCCGATAGCCGACCACAAAGAATAACGACCACCGACAAAGCTCCAAAAAGCAAACATATTATCCGGATTAATGCCGAATTTAACCACTTCTTCTTTGTTGGTGGAAAGGGCAACAAAGTGCTTGTCAACCGCATGTTCGCCAAGCGCGTTTACCAGCCATTTGCGGCAGGTTCCGGCGTTGGTTAAAGTTTCAATGGTGGTAAAAGTTTTAGAAGCCACAATAAACAATGTGGTTTCAGGGTCTAATTTGTTTAAAACTTCCGCGCACGCAGTGCCGTCAATGTTAGAAATAAAATAGCAGTTAATGTCTTTAGCCCAATAACGGCGCAGCGCCTCGCAAACCATAGCAGGACCTAAATCAGAGCCGCCGATGCCGATGTTTACAATATTGGTGAGTTTTTTACCGGTATAGCCCTTAAATTCCCCAAAGCGCACCGCATCGGAAAACTTTTTCATTTTAGCTAAAACTTCATTAATTTGCGGCATAACATCTTTGCCGTCGCTCATAATTTTACGTTTGGAGCGATTACGCAAAGCAATGTGCAATACTGAACGATTTTCAGTGTTGTTAATTTTTTCACCGGAGAACATTTCAGCAATTTTTTCAGAAAGGTGACGTTCTTTGGCTAAAGCAAACAAGCTTTCCAAAACTTTATCATCAAAGCGGTTTTTGGAATAATCCAAAATCAGGTCATTTAATTTTACGGTATATTTATCGGCTCTTTTAGCGTCTTTGGCAAAAAGGTCGCGCATTTCCGTTTTTTTAATGCGTTTATATTCGCTTTCAAGTTTTTTCCATGCTTTGGTTTTGTTTGCGTTATCAAATCCGAACATCATTTTACTCCTTTGTTTTATTTAAGTTACCGATAGATAATTCTACCGGAAAATTACCGAAATATTTTGCCGCGGCGGCATTAACCGCATCTAAAGTTACCGCGCGAATATAATCATTGCGTTTTTGCAAAAAGTCGCGCCCTAAATTATAATACTGCATGGAAACCAGCATATCTGAGATTCCGTCAATTGCAGCAAAACGCAAATTGTACGAGGCAAGCAAATAGCTGCGGGCGGCTTCAAGCTCTGCCGCAGTCGCGCCTTTTTGAGCAAACCTTTTCCATTCTTTGAGCATTATTTTGCGCATTTGCTCATAATTTTCAGGAGTGGAAGAAAACTGTCCAAGCACGAGCGGAGCTTTTTCTTCCGGCGAAAGATAAGTATAAATCCCGTAAGTTAAGCCCTCTTTTTCACGCGCGCTGAGCGATAAACGAGAAGTTAAACCGGAACCGCCGAAAATGTAATTGGCAATATAAAGCGGATAAAAATCAGCATCAAGACGCGAAGTTCCGCGTATGGCAAAATTGCTGCTGATTTGCGCCGTGTCACGCTCAATGCCTGATGAACGAGGTTCTAAATTCATTTCAGGGGCTGGAAGTTCCTCATTTTGCGATTTTGGAGGTAAATCACCAAAAATAAAATCAGTAATTTTTTTGGCTTTTTCAGCTGAAATATCTCCGGCAATGCCGATAATCAAATTATCTTTGGCAAAATTACGCGCCGTATATTGTTTTAAGTCCGCCGCCGTTAATGATTTTATATCCGCCTCTTTGCCAAGCGGATTAACGGCATAGGGGTGCGAGCCGAACAACTCTTCCGAAAAGGCTAAATTAAGCACGTTTTCAGCTTTTTCCGGCTGCAGTTTAAGCGCGCCGAGCAACGCGTTTTGCGTCAGTTTTAAGTCTGAATCAGCAAAATGCGGATTATGCAAGGACGCGCGCAACAATTCGGCCGCCGTCTGTAAATTTTGCGCCGGAGTTACAATTTGTCCGGATAAATTTTCAAGACCGGCAGTAAAGTCTAAATTAATCCCGTTAAGCTCCATTTTTTCCTGAAAATCAGCGCGAGAATAATCACCGGCGCCTAATTTAAGCAATTCAGAGGCGACCACCGCCGCGCCGTTTTTGCCTTCAGCGTCATAGGCGCGACCGGCACGCTTAAACATAAAGCTGATACTGATTATCGGATTGGTGTTATCTTCCATAAACCAAACCTTTATTCCTGCAGGCGTGATAATCTCTTCAGGGATTTTATCAAAAGTTTTGGCTTTAAGGGCAGAATTTGCCACAATTTTTTCAGCGTCAAAAGTCTGGCGGGACAAATATTGGTCATAGCCGTAAAAAGCGCCCGACGCAATCGCGACAAAAAGCAACCATTTAACCCAAGCGCCGAATAAACTGCGATGATAATAAGTGCGATGCCTCATTACCTGCCCTCCTTATTAATATTTTTTTCAGGCAACAGCAAGCCGGTAATATTGGTAGAATCGGCAAGCATGGCATTAACGGCGTTTTTAACATCGTCAAGTGTTACCGCATTAACATTATCTTCATAGGCTTCAATTTTATCAAGCGCAATATCGGTCGCCGCCATTTGTCCGGCAAGCATAGCCGCGTCTTCAGGGTTATCGCGCACATAAACCAAACCGGAGGTAAGTTTTTGTTTTTCAGTTTGCAAAATGTCATTAGTTAAGGCGTTTAAGGCATCTGATACAACCGAATTGATTATATTTTCAGCCTGCTTAACAGTGATAGAAGCATCCGGCAAAATGCTCAAACTGAAAGTTCCGGCGCCGCGGCTTACAGCATTGTACGATGATGTTGCCGCCGTAGCTTTGCCGGTTAATACCAACTTTTTGCTCATGTACGAATTATCGCCCTCGCCTAAATATTTTGAAAACAGCATTAACGCATAAGCTGTTTTTTCATTTTCAGTTAATGAAGGAACCACATATTTGCGAACCACCCGCGGCGATTTAATTTCCGGCATAGTGGTTTCAACCCGATAAACATTTTTTTCCGACCACCGCGAAAATATCGGCTTGGCAGTCGGCATACCGCGCTGTTTTTTTATTTTGCCGAAATATTTTTTAGAAAGCCGATAGGCAGTGTGATAATCAATATCACCTGCAAGCACCAACACCGCGTTATCCGGAGTATAATAGCGCTGATAAAATGCCTCGGCGTCTGATTTGCTCAAATTCATGATTTCAGCCTCAGTGCCGGTAACCGGCCGCGCATAGGGATAATCTTGCCACAGCGTGCGCTCCAAAACTTCAGCAAAACGAGCCGCCGGATTGTTTGTGACCCGCTGTTGACGCTCCTGAAAAACAATTTTGCGCTCTTTATCAAAAGCATCGTTATTTATTTGCAAATTAGCCATGCGGTCAGCTTCAAGCGCCATAATAACTTCAAGCCGACTAATATCCGCAAATTCATGATATGCCGTAAAATCATGCGAGGTAAAAGCATTGGCATCTCCGCCGTTTTGCGCCACAATATCATTAAATGACGAGCCCGGAACTTTGGACGTGCCTCTGAACATTAAATGCTCAAGCAGATGCGCAATACCGCCCTTGCCCGCAAGCTCATCCGTACTGCCTGCTTTGTACCAAAGCATTTGCTTGATTATCGGAGCTTTATGGTTAGGAATAACCACAACCTGCAACCCGTTTTTTAAGGTGAAGGTTTCAGCGTCAAGCAACTTTGCCTCAGCAGTGGAGCAAAGCAAAAACAGCATCAAAACAATACGGAGAAAAACCTTATTCATCTTTTACCTTAATATTATTAATCCGGCAAATTTGAAAAGTCAGGCGGCAAGTCAAGCGGCTGGCGAACCTCAACCTGCGAGGCGTCCGGCGTACTGCGCTTTAAACCCAACTTTTCTTTGGTTAAACCACAAGCGCATAAGGCAAAAGACAATGCCAACATTAAACCTAACAATTTTTTCATTTAACAATCTCCTTTGTTGAGTGTTTTTCAGAGGTCAATAAACTATGCAAGATAATTAAAAAAGCACCGATGCAAATAAAACTGTCAGCCGCGTTAAACGCAGGCCAATGCCAGGTGCTATAATGAAAATCCAAAAAGTCATACACGGCGCCGAAACGAATACGGTCAGCCACATTGCCGAGCGCGCCGCCGATAATCAGCCCCAAGGCAACCTGAACCGTTTTGCTTTGCTCGTGGCGCAACCATGAAAGCAAAAACGCCACCACGCCGAGCGCAAAGGCTGAGAGCAAAACCGTGCCCCACACGCCGCCGTCATTAAACATTGAAAAACTAACTCCGGTGTTCCAAGCTTCCACCAGATTAAAATAACTGCCGAATGACTTAACCGCGGCATCTTTGGCAAAAAGCGCCGCAATGTAATATTTGCTTAAAAAGTCAGCCAAAAAGGCGGCAAACGCAACAATCAATCCTAAAATCAAAGTCTGCTCCCATAATTTTAATTACGATTTATTATAGCGATTTTATATTGTAATTAAAGCCTATATTTTAAATATATACAGGAAAATGTTGCCGATAACATTAAGTTTGCGCCTTGACTCTTTGACGAATATATTCCATTATTTGCACAATATGTTGTATCAGATATAAGGAAACCGCAATGGAACTCACTCTGTCTATGTTTTTAATTATTTGCCCGTTTGCGTTTTTAGCCGGAGTGGTTGATTCCATCGGGGGCGGCGGCGGTTTAATTTCATTGCCCGCATACATGATTGCGGGGCTTCCGGCGCATACGGCGGTATATACCAACAAACTTTCGGCGACCTGCGGAATTATTGTGGCAACCGCGCGCTATTGCAAGCACAAGTGCATTGATTATAAATTAGCGGTTATCGGGGTGATAACAGCAGCCTTCGGCGGAATGGCCGGAGCTAAGTGCGCATTGATGGTTGACGAGCTTATTTTCAAAATTCTGCTCTTGATTTTGCTGCCGTTAATCGCAATGTACGTATTACTTAAAAAAGATTTGGAGCCCCATAAGACTCAGCCGATTGCACGGCTTAAACAGTATGTAGTTGTATCGGTCGCAACCTTTTTGCTTGCGATGTACGCCGGTTTTTATGGTCCGGCTTCCGGCACATTTTTAATTTTAGTTTATTCCGGAATTGCCAAAATGGGCTTGTTGCAATCAGAAGGAAACGCCAAAATCGTTAACATGACCGCCGATATTTTTTCATTAATGATTTTTTTGTGGAACGGCGTGGTTATTATTCCGCTCGGTTTAACGGTTGCCTTATTCAGCATTGCCGGTAATTATGTCGGCGCGGGGCTTGCCATTAAAAACGGGCACAAAATTATCCGAATTGTAATTTTAACGGTTATCGCCATTTTATTCTTAAAGATTATGGTTGACGCCGGTTTGCGTTTTTGGAACGCTTTTTAACATAAAAACTGACACAAAAAAAATCCGCTTAACCGCGGATTTTTTTGTATTTAAAACATGCCTTTTTTACGAAAATAAATAATCGCAAACACAGTGGCAACGGCGGATATAGCCATAACAATCAAAAAGCCGTACGGATTGCCGGAGCCGGGAACCGGAACATTCATGCCCCAAAAGCTGGCAAGCATGGTCGGAATTGATAAAATAATCGTAATCGCCGCCAAAAACTTCATCACTAAATTGAGGTTATTGTTAATAATTGAGGCGAAACCATCCATCATACCTTCCAAAATGGAGCGGTGCATATCAACCATTTCAATCGCCTGCTTGTTTTCAACAATAACGTCTTCAAGCATATCAATGTCATCATCGGTAAATTTAATCAGCTTTGACATAGCCGGTGAATTAATCATGCGCAAAATTTTAAGCAATACCAAATGATTATCTTTTAAGGCAGTGGTAAAATATACCAATGATTTTTGAATTTCAATCAGCTTAAACAGCGCTTTATTTTGAGTAGTTTTGCGCAACGAATACTCAATTTCCTCCGTGCGCTGATTGATAATCGCTAAATATTTTAAGTAAAACTGCGTACACTTTGATAAAATTGAGAGCAAAAAGCGCCCGCGCTCGCGCGTATCAAAACTTTTGGCGGTATTTTTGTTAAATGAACTTAAAATGCGGTTATCACGCGAGCAAATAGTCATAAAATTGCGCGAGGTAAAAGCCAATCCGCACGGCAGGGTGTCAAAACGTCCGTCATCATCCATTAAAGGCAAATTAACAATAAGCGACAACACGCCGTCTTCAAACTCAACTCGGGAGCGCTCATCAAGGTCAAGCGCATTTTTGAGCATATCGGGGTCAAGTTTAAGCTGAGAAGAAACTTTTTCCATTTCCTCAGCGGTAGGATTAATTAAATTATACCATGAAAGAGCCGCAACTTTGTTTTTTTTGAGTTTAACCAACTTGCCGCCATCTTCAGATTTATAAATTCTTAACATGGCGCCTCCTTTTAACAAAACATTGCGAGATGATTTTGAAAGATGTTTGGTGCGGCCGAAAGGACTTGAACCTTCACGAACTTAGTTCATAACGACCTCAACGTTACGCGTCTACCAATTCCGCCACGGCCGCACTTTTTATCAAAGACAAGCAACTCATATTCCATAAATAAAAAATAATCAAGCATTTTTTTGCGCTGTTATCATTTTTTTATAAAAATGAGCTGCCTGCCTTAAAAATTTAATGGTTATTTCAACCAATATTCAATGGTGGAAACAACTCTGACTTTTTTATTAATCTGCTGTATTTCAGAAGTATACATAGTTTGCTCACGCGGCAAAATTGAGAACACTCCTTGATTGGCGACTCTGATTTTGCCAACCGTGCTTCCGGAATTTTTAGCAAATTCTTCCGCGGCTTCGCGCGCGTTTTTAGTGGCTTGCGCCAACATCTCGGGTTTAATTTCATTTAACTTGGTAAACAGGTATGAAACCGGATAATCATAACTGCGGCTAAAAATAATGCCTTTGGCAACAAGCTCGCCCGATTTGTTTAAGGTGGCGGCAATTTTATCAACATCTGATGATTTTACCGTCATGTTTTGAGTTAAAATAAAGCGTACATTATTGTCATTGCCGGAATTGTACATATCGGCCATACGGTCGGTTGTTTCCAACAAGCCGACGCTGATTTCATTTTCAGCAATTTGATTTTTCAGCAAAAAGTTTTTAACCACCACGGTTTGAGCCGCCATTTCCTGCTGAGCTTTAACCACATCATTGCCGGTTACCACAAATTTAATATTCCAAACCGCTAAATCGGCCTTAACATTCATTTCCGCCAAGCCTTTGACCAGCACGGTGTTGGAATCCATTTTGGCATGATAGTAATAATAGCCCGGAAAAAATCCGCCTAAAACAACGCCTAACGCCAAAAGCGCAACACTGAACACTTTGCAAGCGCATTTGCATTTTTTACAGCATTTGCAAGAATCGCCGCATTTACAGCCTTCTTCACATTTGCAATCTGCGCCGCAAGTGCATTCTTTGCCTTCCTGACAGCCGCATTTGCAATTATCATCACAACAACATTTTTTTGCCATTTTATTCCTCCATAAAATTTCAGGTCTGTTAAAAAGATTAGTCTTTAATTGCCAAATGTCAATATCTTGCTATTTTTTATACGCCGCGCGGCGGATACGGTCATTAATCGCCAAGCCTAAACCGCATTCCGGAATCGGCGACATCGCAATTTTAGAATACTTTTCTTGCGAATCGGCAAGACGCATATAAGCAAACAGATTAGCGGCAGCCTCGCATAAATCGGCGTCAGGGCTTAAATTAAGGTCGCAATCCGCCACTTTGCCAAAGCCGATAAAAAATTCATCAGGCTCGCGAGAGGTTGCATTAATTCTGAAATCATGCGAGGGAGCATAGTGTTTGAGCATTTGCCCCGGAGAGCTCGGCAGATCCGGATTGCCGTGCGAGATAAGAACTTTCTCGCCTAAAAAGGCTTCCAAATCTTCCAAGGCGATACCGCCGGCGCGGAGCAACACCACGTTTTTGCCGGTTACGTCAATGATGGTGGATTCCACCCCTACCCGACATGGTCCGCCATCTAAAATAACATCAACCTTATCGCCAAGGCTGTCAGCAACGTGCTGAGCCGTGGTAGGGCTTACGGTTTGCGAGCGGTTAGCCGACGGCGCCACAATCGGCACGCCGCTGCTTTTAATTAAGCTTAGCGCCGTGGGGTGGTCCGGCATACGAACGGTAACGGTTTTTAAGCCCGCGCAAGCTAAATCAAGCGCCGGATTTTCATCAATGCGCTTTAACACAAAGGTGAGCGGTCCGGGCCAAAATTTTTCAGCGAGTACCAAAACGCGCGAATCAACAGCCGCATATTCTTTCAAAAAATCTTTTTCCGCAATGTGCGAAATCAGCGGGTTAAAGGCCGGACGCCCTTTGGCGGCAAAAATTGAGGCAACGGCTTTGGCGTTATAAACATTAGCGCCTAATCCGTAAACCGTTTCAGTCGGAAAAGCAACCAAACCGCCGCTTTTAATAACCGAAGCGGCGTGGTTGATATTTTCCGGCGTGTTTTTAAATATATTATTCTGCGTCAACATGTAAAACACTAATCAATGCATATTCAAGTTCATCATCTGCAAACTCTTCTAGCACCATATCCCCGCCTTTGTCAACCAACTGATAACAATTTAACGGCTTATTGTAAACCAGATAGCAAAAGTCATCATAGCCCAGAATAACCACCGATAAATCGCGGTTAAATTCGCGGTTGAATTTAATTATATCAAGCTGTTTATTTACAAGCGGAGGAATACCCAAAAGAGCCGAATCGTTTGCCAAAATTCCGTTATGATGCCGCAAAAAATTTAAGAACGCTTCCGGCAAAAACGGATAACCGTCTTTTACCATTTTTTTTTGCGCTAAAATAACATCCTTAACCGCGAGCGGTTTTTCAGCGTGAATATATTTGTTTTGGGAAAGAATGCTTAAAAATCTGTTCATAGGCTGCTCCGTTTAGCGAGTTTTGCTCTTTTTATTTAAAATCTTATTCAGAAGCTCCGTCTTCTTAAGTTTTTTAAGTTCAGTTTTGGTCGGACTGTGTTTTTTCAGCTTTATTTCTTTGTGGCGTTTGGTTTTAATTGATTTCACCACATCGTCTAAATCAAACGATTCAACCTCCGTCTCGCTCAAATATTTTTGCCGATTTTCCGCAAGTTCAGCGCTGATTGCCGCATACGACACTATATTTTCAATATCTTCTTCCGCTTTACGCGCATAATCGCGGCTGCGGCTCCAGTTATAAGTAATTTGTTTATCCGGCGTAAATCCAAACATAAACGTAACGTCAGTATCTTTAAACTCCAAGCGGCGGTGATAACTTTCAGTGCGACCGGACGAGCTTAAAATGTCAAACCCGTGCAAAACGTGGTGGTGTATATCATGCGGCACTAACACAAAGTTATTACGATAATTAACCATCGCGATATACGCCAATCTGCCGCTTTCCATAACCGCAGTTTTGTGATGAACTTCAAAGTCAGGAAAATTTTCAGAAACAAGCGTATTGCCGTTTTCATCACGGGCGGCAAGCAGCTCGCCTTTGTCGGTTTTCATCAGGCGATTAACCAGCGCTTGCGGAATTTTATCGCCGACCTGATATTTGCCGCACGGAATATTTGCTTGCGCAAGGTCATCTAAAACACGCGGAGTAAAATTAGTTTCCGTAATGATAATGCGCGATTTATCGGAAACGCCGTAATTTTTCATGGCGCTTAAAAGCGACTGGATATAACGCTCGTCATAATTTTCAGTGCGTAAAATTTCCGCAATACGGGCGTCATGTTTACGCGCCAGAGCTTTAACATAGGCATTACGCGGCGAATCGCCCTTTTTGAAAGACACTTTTATCTGATTTCCATCAGTGCGGAAGGTTTTGAAAATTACATCTGAAAAGTCATGAACACCCATGACCGTAACCGCTTTGGGGTCTATGCCCTTTTGAGCCATGTAGTTGCAAATATCCGGCTCAATTTTGCGAAAGCTGTCAAACTGACGATATAATTTCCAGGCAGGAGAGTCGCTTAAATCATAGTCTTCGGCTGAGGGCTGGTTATCAAGCGGATGTCTGATAAAATCTTTATAAAAATCGCTGAGTTGGTGGCTAGGGCGCGCGTCAACCGTGCCGTAACAATCCATGCGGATAAGGTGCAATTCGTCTTTACTTAAACCGTAATAACGTCTTTCTTCAAGTTTAAGTCCGGCAACGGCGTTAATCTTTTCAAGCTTAAACTCCGCCATTTCGCCAAGCGAGCGGTCAGTTTCCGATAAATGTGAAGCGTTCAGCCCTTCCATTAAGCGCTTTAAGGTACGATAAGCTTTTATTTGTTCAGGCAGTGAAAGTTCATGAAATATGCGCAAAAAATCAGCGTCATTATAAACGACTTCCAAAAATTTTTCACCGCCAGCCATCTCTTTGCGCTGTTTTTCTTCTTCCTTGTCTTTTATTCGTTGTTGTTTACGCGCGTATTTGCTGCCTTTTTCTGCCATTTTTTGAACTTTCATGCTGTTATAGGCTAATTTTGTCTAAAGTGTAAGCTGAAAATATGAGCTTGTCCATAATTTTTTTAAAAAATTAGCATTTTTTTATTTTTTGCTGACTATATTGTGAGCATTAAAATTTTTTAAGGAGGAAGTTATGGTTGAAATTGTATTCAGCAACAAAAAAGCTCGCCGCAACGAGGTAAAAATTGCGCTTATGTACGGCAAAGCCGATAAAAAATATCTGGCGGACTTTTTAACAGCAGATGAACTTAAATTGCTATTAGCCGCCGCCGGACGCGAAAACTTTAAATGCAAAGCCGGTGAAGTTTTAACGGTCACCACCGCGGAAAATAAAATAATCGGCATTGCCGCTCCGGCAAAACCATCAGAGGTTGACTTGCAAAAGCTTGGCGGACAAATTTACGCTTTTGTTAAAAAATACGCTTCGGCAGTTGTTTATGCCGAGAAACCTGCCGGTTCAAAAATTAAAACCGCGGATATTGCCTACAATTTGGCATTAGGTTTAGAGCTTGCCTCATACCGCTTTGACAAATACCTTACCAAGCGCAAGCCGGAAGAATTTCCTCAGCTTGAAAGCGTTGCCTTTGCGGCTAAAAGCAAAGTTATTGATAAAAACGGCTATGCTCCTTACTCCGCTTTGGCAACCGGAGTGCGTTATACCCGCGATTTAACCAACGAGCCTTCAAACAACTTAACGCCGATGATAATGGCTGATGACCTTAAACGGCTTGAATATCTTGGTTTAGAGGTTGAGATTATTGACGACAAAGCCATGAAAGCCAAAGAATTTAACTTGGCATTATCGGTTGCCCAAGGTTCTTGCAACCCGCCGCGCGTGGCTGTTATTAAATGGCGCGGCAATAAAGAATCGGAAGAATACGCTTTAGGCTTAGTCGGCAAAGGCGTTACCTTTGACAGCGGCGGAATTTCATTAAAACCGGGGAACGGCATGTGGGATATGAAGCAAGATATGGCAGGCGCCGCAGCCGTGGCAGGCGCGTTAAAGGTCGCCGCTTTGCAAAAACTGCCGCTTAATGTGGTAGGCGTGGTCGGTCTGGTTGAAAATATGCCGTCCGGCTCGGCAACCCGCCCCGGCGATATTGTACGCTCAATGTCCGGGCAAACGGTGGAAATTTTAAACACCGATGCTGAAGGTCGTTTGGTTTTAGCAGATTGCTTATGGTACATTCAGCAAGAATTTAAGGTTAAAACCGTAATTGACATCGCCACCTTAACCGGCGCCATTATGGTGGCTTTGGGCACTGAAATGGCGGGCGTTATGGGCAATAATCAAAAGCTGATTGACAGCATCGCCAAAGCCGGATTAAGCGTTGATGAAAAAGTTTGGCAGCTGCCGATTTCAAAAGAATACAACAAAATGATGGATTCTGCGATTGCCGACATGAAAAACATCAGCGAATCGCGCAATGCCGGTTCTATTACCGCCGCCTGCTTTTTACAGCGTTTTGTGCAAAAAGACGTTAAATGGGCGCATTTGGATATTGCCGGAATGGATAAAATTGAAAAGCCGAAACCCTTGTATCCTAAAGGTGCAAGCGGATTTGGGGTTAAGCTTTTTAACGCGATTATGAAAGCATTGTAAATTTAATCTATTATCCTAAAGGGCTGTTCTTTTTTAAGACAGCCCTTTTAATATGTTAAATTTTTTACAAAAAGTTCTTGCTTTTGTCTATTACCGGTGCTAGCTTTAGGTTGATTACCAATTATTATAACACTAAAAAACTAATATTATGAAAAAATTTATTGTAAACCCTGAGTACGCTAATCGGACGTATAAGGAAGATCGTTTTAAGGAAGCGATGTTGTCAGACGCCGTACAAGATGACCGCATAGAGCGTATTTACGAGCTTCTGATGGAAGGTGTTAACCCAAATGCTGTCCTCCGGTGCGAATCAACTGACGGAATTGTCTACTTTGAATATCCGATAGGTTGTCCGTTGGATGTTGCAAAGTCATATTCCGTGAAAAAACTGCTGCATTACTTTGGTGCAAGCAAGAAAATGTTTAAGAAACATCATGATGACACCCCTGATTTGCCGGACTATGCCAAAAAATGGGAGCGCACCGCGGAAAGAAAAAGAAGAAGATGGCTGAAAGAGCATATCCCGGAGCTCGCTTAGCTATCTCCCCTCGCCCTTGTGTTATTTTACAACACAAGGGTTTTGTTTTGCCTGCAATTTATACACAGCATATAAATTCCCATCCTGAGGAGGGGTGGCGGCGATAGCAGACGGAGTGGTGAAAATACGAGGAAGAAAATTAGATTCGTATGTTGTTTGCGTTACTGATTTCATAACAAAAACAAACGTTTATTATGTTGTTAAATAGGTTTGTGACCACCCCGCCTGCGGCACCCCTCCTCAGGATGGGAATTTTTAATCGTGGTTTAAAATACAACTTATGCACAGCATGGACTCGTAAATATTGCAAAAAAAAAACGCGGAGTACAATAAGCTAAAATTCGTCAATTTCAGCTTAGGAGTAGTGTTATGAGCCGTAATTTTAAGTTTTTTGCATACTTGGCATTGTTTTTGTTTTCCGCAAACTTTGCTTTTGCCCTTACCTGTCGCAATGATTACAGCGGAACATCAGGTTGCGCCGATAACAAGACTCCTGCCGGTAACTGCGAAACTTTAGGTTATAGCACCGCTAATGTTGCAAATTGCAGACATTACATTTATTGTCCCTTTGATACCAGCTATAAAAGATGCACAGCTATCAGCAATAATTCTGCTGAGTTTATATGCAAACAAAACGGCTATTTTCATTGCGTGCCTGTAGCCGCCAGTTGCACCCCAGTACCTGCTTCGTCAAATGGCGCACAAATTCGCTGTTATAAAGACTGCGTACTTGAAGACGGTACAGCAGTTTCATTAGATTTAGTTATATGTTCATAACTGCTTGAGCAAATATTTCATACAAATAACTTTGTGACCACCCCGTCGGCTTCGCCGCCACCCCTCCATAGAGCAGATTGTTTACATCATACTGTGATAATTGTTGACAAGAAAGAAATAACAAGATAGAATCGGGATTATCAACAAAAACAAGGGAGAAAAGCATGCAATGCACACACTGCGGAAGCACAAAATATACAAATAACGGTTCATATAAAGGCGTAAGACGATACAAATGCAAGGAATGCGGAAGATATTTCAGCGATAAGGTTAGAAAATTTACCTACAAAGACAAAGAGCGGTTTATTCAATTATATTTGAATAATGTCGGAATAAATAAAGCGGCGTTATTTATAGGATGCTCGCCTGCATTGCTTGTCCGCTGGGTGCGAGAATATGCGGATAATCTGCGCAAAAAGATGAGTAAAGCGGTTAATTCGTTAGAAGAGCAACTCCCTGATGTTATAGAAATGGATGAAATCTATACCAGGGTAAAAAAGGGGGAAATCGCACCCCAGTATGGACTGCTTATTCTAGAAGACGGCGTCAAATTGTTGCATATTGCATCGGAACCGGAAGAGACAAAGCAATAGAGTTATATAACAAGACAAAACAAGCAGTTGGGAAGATTGAACATATTTATACAGATGGAAATAGTTGCTATGAAGAAGCCTTTAAGGATTATGGCGTGAAAGAGCCGCACACTATCGCGATAGGAAAATCTCAGACGCATTTAATTGAGAGCTTTAACTCTAGTATGCGTGATAATTTAGCCAGATTTAACCGTAAATCAAAAAGATACTCAAAATGTTTGGATATGCTTGATAATACCTTGTTTATTTTCTTTAACAAACCTATTCTCAGTATTATGTAAACAATCTGTCCATAGAGGGGAATTTTAAAATGGTCGGCATCCTGACTTGGATGGGAATTTTGAGGATGGCGGCGACTCCATAGATGGGAATTTTAAATTGCGGATTTAAATACAACTTATGCACAGCATGGACTCGTAAATATTGCAAAAAAAAAACGCGAGCTAAAATCTTCTCAAAACTAACTTTTTGAGAGGATTTTAGCTCATGTATACACAATCTGG
>CAVBCV010000008.1:0-50188 GCA_963594125.1 Lachnospiraceae bacterium | reverse complement strand
AGCCACAGTCCACCTCTATGTTGTCACCATCGGGCTTGACCCGATGGTCCAGGTCAAACCAAGTTGCTAATTTGCCCCACCTGGACACTCCGATCAAGTCGGAGTGTGACAGCTTGTGTGCCGGTCGGTCTATGGTGGAAATGCTTGGCGTTTTAGCAATCATAGGAGTCTTGTCAGTCGGTGCTATTGCCGGTTACAGCAAGGCTATGATGAAATATAAATTAAACAAGCAGGCTGAACAAATCAGTTGGCTGTTAAACACCATGTACCGGTATAGAAACAATTTCGGAAAAAGGTTCATAAGTGTGGTACCTTACTTTGTTAAACTTGGTGAGATTCCTGAAAATATGATTAAAGATAATTCTCGTTATATTTACGATATTTTTGGCTCTGCAATTAGTATAGATATTAACGGATGTTCAGATGCCGGAATCTGCCAGAGCATAATGCTGACCTATCAAACAACTTCTTCCGCCTCTTTTGAGTTATGCCAAAATCTAACCAATATTGCTAAAGAATTTCATGATGAATTACGCGCATTTAGTGTTGCGCGCCACAAAACCGGTGCCGATACTGAATATGCCGAAGCTTATAAAGGAACAAAATTCTGTACCAATAACAAACGTTGTATTCGGGACATAACTCAAGAACAAATTTACGAACTTTGCCGCTATTGCCGGAATGATGACAATCGGTGTAATATTATTTACTCAATACCGATTAACTAAGTATGATTTATATCTGCAAACCAACCTCGGCTACAAAAAATGAGGCAGATGCGACGGGATTTTGGAGCGACTTGCTCACAAAATTTATGCTCCGATAATTAAACCGGCATAATTTTTGCTGTCAAATACGTCCAAATCTTCAGTTTTTTCGCCAACTCCGATAAAATATACCGGCGTTGGACATTCTTCAGCAATCGCCACCAAAATGCCGCCTTTGGCGGAACCGTCAAGCTTTGTTACAATTAAGCCGTCAACCGCCACCATTTGCTTAAATGCCTGCACTTGTGAAAGCGCGTTTTGACCGGTGGTTGCGTCTATGGTAAGCATAGTTTTATGCGGCGCTGCCGGCAAAACCTTTTTAATCACCTTTACAATTTTTTTAAGCTCGTCCATTAAGTCGTTTTTGTTTTGCAAACGACCGGCGGTATCAATAAACACCACATCATCGCCGGCTTTAATGGCGGCGTTTAATCCGTCATAACACAATCCGGCGCTGTCGCAGCCGTTAGCCCCCGAATAAACCCGCACTCCGGCGCGCTCGCCCCAAACCCGAAGTTGTTCCACTGCCGCGGCTCTGAACGTATCGGCCGCAATCAGGGAAACTTGCTTACCGGCTTGCTTTAATTTAGCCGCCAACTTGCCTATAGTGGTGGTTTTTCCGGCGCCGTTGACCCCGACCATTAACACCACATAGGGCTTGCAAGCCTCATCAACTGTAAACTCCGCCTCGCATGGTTTTAAAATCGCGGCAACGTCTTCCGCCAAAGCGGTTTTAATTTCCGGCAGCGATATTTCTTTGTTTAAGCGCTTTTCCGCAAACCGATTGATAATCCGCATGGTTGCTTTAACCCCCAAGTCAGAAGAAATCAGCAACTCTTCAAGCTCTTCCAAAGTGGCGGCGTCAACTTTACGCTTGGTAAATATATCGCTGATTCCACCGCCGATTTTAGACGACGTTTTTTTCAAGCCGTCGCTTAATTTTTGTAAAAAACTAGTCATAACATTCCTCTCTTAATGAGCGTAAAACCTTTGCGCGGCGGCGACGTTCTTCCATATCAACCTGAGGCATTAAAGCCGCCGGCGTTCCTTTGCGTTCTGAATACGGAAAAACATGGAGCTTATCAATTCCGGCCTCATCAACCAGCTTGCAAGTGTTGTTAAAAGCCTCTTCCGTTTCGGTCGGAAAACCGCAGATAAAATCAGCCCCGAAAGTAGCCTCCGGACGCAGCGCTCTTATTTTATTGCACAAATTAATTACGTCTTCGCGGGTATGGCGCCGACGCATACGTTTTAATATTAAATTATCGCCAGACTGCACCGACAAATGAAAATGCGGATAAATATTTTTATACTTCCCGACCAGCGCGATAAATCCATCATCAACCGCCGCCGGATCAAGCGAACCGAACTGCAACGACGGCAGCTCGGGAATCTGCTCCAAAATATGCTTAACTAACCCGCTGAACGATGGCTGATAAGAGCACGCGTCAACGCCGGTTAAGCAAATTTCTTTAAATCCGTTGGCAAGCAGCGTTTTAATTTGGCGGATAATTTCTTGTTCCGGAACCGAGCGGTTGTTACCGCGGGCAAACGGCACAATACAATATGTGCAGCGATGATTGCACCCCTGCTGAATTTGCACAAACGCGCGCTGCCGCCCCTCAAAGCCGGTAATTAAATATTTGTCATAATCATCATAGCTGAAAATATCGCCGACAATAGTTTTTTCATTAATTTCGGAGTTAAGATATTTTTCAATTTCGGTCTTTTCTTTATTGCCGACAATCAAGTCAACTTCAGGCATTTCGGCAAATTTTTGCGGATTAACCTGCGCCGCGCAGCCCGTTACCACAATTTTGGCATCAGGATTTTCTTTGCGCAGCTTGCGAATCGCCTGCCGACATTGGCGCTCTGCCTCGCCGGTTACCGCGCAGGTATTAACAATAATCAAATTATTGCTATCCTTAAATTTTTCTTTTAACACTTCCGATTCAAAACTGTTAATTCTACACCCGAAGGTAACAACTTCTACCATTTTAACTCCTTTGCAATAACCGCAATATAAAGGTAAAATTTTCTGTTTGCAATTTAATTTTAAGCTTTTATAATCAGCAGAAATTCTATTTGTTATGAAAGGTTTATCAAAATGCAAAAAATTGCTTTAATAATCGCCACTTTTTTCGGCGCCGGATTATCGCCCAAAGCCCCCGGAACTGCCGGTTCTTTGGCAACATTGCCGCTTGCTTTTGTTATGGCTTACTTTTTTGGTCGCAACGGAATTTTGCTTGCCGCCGCCATCAGCTTTTTTATCGGCGTATGGGCAACCCATCAGTTGATTAAAAATAGTGATGAAAAAGACCCTTCCAAGGTGGTTATTGATGAAACCGCCGGCCAACTGATGAGCTTTGTGTTAGTTGCTCCGCAGTTATATCACAATTTATCGGCTGAAGTTATATTGGTGTACTTGTGCGGATTCGGATTATTCCGCTTGTTTGATATTTGCAAAGCCGGACCGGTAAAATGGGCAGATACCAGGCTTAAAAATGCATGGGGCGTTATGCTTGATGACGTTTTTGCCGGTATTTTCGCCGCATTGTGCTTGGCTTTAATCACCTCCCGCATACTGTAATTAAATTCCGCTTAAATACAAAAAGACTTCTGAGTTTTTGCTCAGAAGTCTTTTTTCATCATTAATAATGCTAGCGGCTGTTTTGCGGCAAATCGTCCATAATTTTTTTGAACATGCGGGCAAGCGCTTGGTTTTCAGCATCATCATACTGAACATAACGCTCATAATTTTGCCGCAGCGTGTTTTTAAGCCACTCCGGATTTTTAAGCTCCTGAAAAAAGAACAAATCATGAATAAGCTGCATAAGTTCTTCTTTGCAGGTTTCCTCATATTGCAGCTGTTCCACAATCCTTAAATGGTCGCTTAGTCGCAATACTTCAGTAACGGCATTTTTCACCTCAGATTCTGATTTCTGTTCAGGCTTGCGCGCTTTTTGCTTATTTGCCTCAACCTGATAGATGAAACAAAATAATACTGCTCCAACGGCCATAAAGGCGCCTAAAATATATACAATTGTCATAATATAATAATTTTTATTTAGGGGAACAATAGCAAAAACTCGCGCTGTATGCAAGTCAAATTTTCTTCTCAGAATACAACTTATGTGTAGCGCCATTAATTCCCCTCTAAGGAGGGGTGCCGTAGGCGGGGTGGTTTTACAACTTATACACACCCCAGACTCGTAAATATTGCAAAAAAAAAACGCGAGCTAAAATCTTTTCAAATTAACATTTTGAAAGGATTTTAGCTCATGAATACACAATCTGGAAGATCTATGGTGGAGATGTTAGGAGTCTTAGCGATTATTGGAGTGCTATCCGTCGGGGCGATTGCCGGTTATTCCAAAGCTATGTTTAAATATAAACTCAATAAGCATGCTGAACAAATGAACACTCTGATTAACGCCGTAGCGCGTAACGTACATAATTTCAACAACCTTAACGGTGGAACTTATTTAACTGAAACTTTTATTAAAATGGGGGAAATCCCAACTGAAATGTTAAAAACAAACAATACTGACTTAATATATGATATTTTTGGACAACCATGGCAAATTTTTCTTGATGGTTCCGGAAAATTTATGTTTTTGTCGTCTTATTCACAATACGGAGCATCATCACTCACCACTAAATCTGCTGACAATTTAGAAATTTGCAAAAACATTCTGATTGCCGCCAAAGAAAATTCCGATAATCTGAGTTATATGTCTTCTGCAAGTAATCACAGCAGCACAGAAAACAAAGCCGGATTTTTATACGGAGATAAAAATTGCAATAATGACAATACATGCCTAAAAAACTTAAAGCTTGATGATATTTACGATTTTTGCACCAAGCACTATGGTATAAACTCCGCAAGCGGGACAGAACTCGCGATTGTATGGAAACGATAAATCCATACATACAAAAAACTCTGCGGAGAATGAGGCAGATACGACAGAATTTTGGAGCGACTTGTACACATACATATAATTTAAGCCTGCGGAGAATGAGTCAGATACGACGGAATTTTGGAGCGTGGTGTACAAAACCACTATATGGATAGGTCTGCGGAGAATGCGGCTAATGCGCCGCAAGTTTTTTCTGCGGTGTACAAACACACATAATCTAAGCTTGCGGATAGTGAGGCAGATGCGATGGGGTTTTGGAACGTGGTGTACAAATAGTTACATAAGAAAAAAAGTTACAAGTAGGTGCCCGCTAGACGCAAGCTTACTAGACGCGAGCGAAAGTTAATCTCTTACAATATCATACCCACCATCAGCATCGGCAAACGAGTTTACCACGGCAAAATCAGCTGAGTCACATGAAATGATTCGGTATAAAACATCGCCTTTGGCAACTTCATCGCCAACTTTTTTCAAAAGATAAACACCGGCGCCGGAATATTGTATTGCGCCGGCAAGCATGGCAATTTTACGAATAATTTTATTATCAATCGCCATAATTTTGCCGCTGTTTTCCGCCGTTACATCGCGTATCAGAGTACCAAAATCAGATTGTTCCGCCCTGCCCTGCGCGGTAATAATTTTATCAAAGGCTTCCAACGCCCGACCTGAAGTTAAAATTTCTTTGGCGGCATTATAACCTTGTCCGCCCCGCATAGCCGGATCAAACTCCAGCACACGCCCTGCCAAAAACAGAGCTTTTTCAAGTAAGCCTTTCGGCGCGGTATCTTTATTGCGCAAAATACGCCTGATGTCGCGAGCCTCAAGCAGCGCGCCAACACCGGCGCCGACCGGTTCGCGCCCGTCGGTTATCACCACGTCGGTTTTAAGCCCCAAAGCATCACCGGCATATTCTATCAACTTGCGGGCATGAATCGCCTGCTGCGGCGTTTTGATTAAGGTTTTCGGTCCAACCGGAATATCAACCACCAAATGCGTAATTCCGGCTGCGGCTTTAAGCGCCAACAACCGCACAATAGCATAAGCCTCATCTTTAATATTCAAATATGACGCCACCGATTGCAAAGCCGACAAAACTTTGTAAACCGATAAAACCTTATAACTAACCACCGCCCCGCGGTTTTCTTTAACCAAGCGCGCCAACTCCACCGGATTTTTATCAATATCGGCAAAAATCCGCATGGTGTGCGCCGACCCAAAGCATGAAGAAACTTCCGGTACCACCACTTTCGGCATCGGCATACCATAAGCCGCGGCAATCGCCGTTACCAACAAATCGGTATTATTCCCCGGAATATCGCCTAAACTATAACAGTCAGCAACAATATCTTCCTCGTCCCAGAACAAATTTTTATCAAACAACAGAGCCTGAACAAATGAAACTATTTCCGGCGCGGTTGAAAAAGAGCTAAATGCGCTTAAAAACGCCGCAATATCCATGTTGGCATATTTGCGCTGCATAATATCGCCGATGATGGATTTATATTCTCCGGCAGTTAAAATATTCCCTTGCATTTTGCGCTTAACCGCTTTCATGCTTTGCGGCGCTTCCGCAAGCACCATCGTAACTCTAGCGCCTTCCGGCAGCCCGAGCATATCAAACGCTTCCTCATTTAATCCCACCTCATCAGGCTGTACCAACGAGCTGTCATCGGTAACCTGCAAAAAGGCATTAAGCGTCACCGCCCCGCCATGAATTTCAACCCGCGTCATAGCTCGTATATCATCAGTCTTATACGCCTCGCAATCAGTGTGCACATAAGCAATATTTTCATTAAACGAACGAATAGGAACATATTTTAAGTTAAGCATAAAAGCCTCCGTTAAATGGCATAATATTGTATGATTATAAAAAACTATCGTTTATTTTTGGTAAATAAAAACGCCCTCAACCAAAGTTCAGATTGTAAATCGGCTTTGGCGCCATATATCTGTAAACGCTGTAACATACAACATTTAACCATTATTTAGGAGAAAATAAATGACATGCGGATGCAGCGGTGCTAAACCGTCTTCAAAAGAAAACAATTCTTCAACCGTAAAACCTGAAAAATCAGTTTCTGCGGAAAAAGAACACAATAAATAAACGGTTAATCCCTCGTTTTCCCCGCTATGCACAATGAGCCGTCCCATTTCAGGAACAGCGCGCATGGCGGGGTTTTATTTTTCCGCCCAAAGTGCTGAGATACACCCTGCCAACCGGAATTATGGGTTGCGCCCTTCACAATTACAATTTTATTTCCGATAAAGATAAAGCAAATTTCAAAATTTGTATTGAATATTAGCAAACAATAACATACTATTACAAAAAACATAATAAGGATACAAGTTAATGAATTTTTACAAAGTTGCCACCATAATTGCTTTATCTGCCACAGTATTTACATCTTATACATATTATAAAGTAAACAACCCTAAACATCCGGCATGCGATAATGATTCTCAATATATCGCAAATACCATTCAAGATTGGATAGTGCAAGGAATACCTAACTCATTTTTGAAAACAAATAAATTAGAAGTCACAGACATAGATAATTTTGCAGAATACAATACTATTCCTCAGCAATTATATGATGATTTCAAAGATAGCACAGTCTGCAAAGCAACAGTGTATGTTGATTTTTCCCCCATATCCACAAATAACAAAAATCTTAAAGCTGCTGATAATAATATTGAAGAAATTACTGTAAGGTATCAATTAATTGGCAACGGTAGTATCAGAATGTCAGGCATTGATGTTAATGATATGAGTGAGCAAGTTACAGAGGCTATACGTAAGCATAAAAAGAAATAGTAAAAATTTTCTGCAAAGATTACAAAAAAACTCTTGCATTTATATTTTTTTTATTTTACATATAACCCATCGCCAAGTTCTTGAGATTTTGCCACCGGGTGGCAGTGATGAGAACTTTGTATTATTGTTGGGGTGTCGCCAAGTGGTAAGGCATCGGCTTTTGGTGCCGACATCGTTGGGGGCGACTAGCAAGAACCGCGCAAGTGGTTCGCCGCTGGACGAGGCAGATCTGCTGTCCGAGGTCTTGAGCGCAAGCGAAAGATGCGCAGTGCGTTAGCGGGCGCACCATCCTGCCACCGAGTGGCAGTGATGAGAACTTTATATTATTGTTGGGGTGTCGCCAAGTGGTAAGGCATCGGCTTTTGGTGCCGACATTCGTAGGTTCGAATCCTGCCACCCCAGCCACAGTTCAAAAATCGTCAGAAATGGCGATTTTTTCTTTATAAATCAACAACTTAACCGAGTCCGAAAATTTATGTTGTTATAGGCTTAAATATGAATCATCTTCGGACTACTTTTTATAAGTTTCTTTATTTTTCAATGAATTAAACAAAACAGACACCTCATAGCCTTTTGGGATTATCATTTATCAAAAGTCAGATTTGAAACCAATATAAAAGAAAAGTTCTTGAGGTTGACGACAAGTTATTTTTTCTCAAAAGACCAGGTCCCAACGGCTATTGACCTACGGGCTCGGAACTGCCGGCTGCCGCTCCCATATTCTCCGGCTGGGATACACCTACCCACCAGCCCACACCGATTAGGCTTAAAAATGACTAGTCAAAATTGAAAGAGGTCTTTACGTGCGAGGCTTAAAAATGTCTTTGGCGTTTTGAGTAACCTAATTTAAATTATAAATGAGGTCAAAAAAACAGGGAAACTGCAGTCTCCCTGTCTATCTTGTTTTGATGATGTTTATCTTGGCATGTTTTCCAAAATCCGTTGAACTAACCGTGGAGCAAAAGCCTCGCCCAAAACCGCTCTTAGTAAATCATCTTCATCAAGCGCCCAAGCCGGAAATGGAAAGTCATCAGGCAAATCATAGCCTCGTAGTAGCTCCAAAACAGTATAAGCCCGAGCATCGCTATATGTACCATCTTCTTGAGGTCTTCCTGGGTGACAGGTAATCATCCCTCCCATGCTATCAGATTCTCTAAGGATACACGGAAAGGCATCTCCCCATTTCGGCCTGCGATATGCTGTACGATAATATTCCTTCGGCGTTCCATCTTTACGGACAGGTCTATACTCTGGCGGATTATCAAAGGCTGTACAACCTGTTGCGGTGTGTTTCATAATCTCAATATCTTTTTCCGGCCAATA
Organism: Lachnospiraceae bacterium; assembly: GCA_963594125.1. GTDB lineage: Bacteria > Pseudomonadota > Alphaproteobacteria > RF32 > CAG-239 > CAAFZY01. Next base: position 41,363 of record CAVBCV010000008.1, on the reverse strand, counting down.
AGGGGCGTTATAATACTTTAATATATTTAATTTTTTACCCCAAACCGGATCATTTTCATATTTTTCGGTTCCGCGTTCTCCTGCTTCAAGGCTGGGCAAATCACCAATAGCATCTTCCAATGTCCGCCAGTGCTCTTTTGGTAGCATCTCTGGTAATTTCCATTCGCCTATTCTGGAGGCCAAAACAATCGCACGAACACGTTGCTGTGGGGTCGAACTATATTTACGCGCATCAACACGCTGATAAAAATTAACCATATATCCATGTGTCCGAAAAAATTCTTCCAAATATTGACGGATGTTTTTTCCTTCAAGCTCTGGCAGGATTGTGTCCGACGAATAATCTAAAAATTCGGGGACATTTTCGATCATAACCGTGTCAAAATTTCCTTTTTCAACAGCCTCTGTAACCTTCAAAATCAGACAATTACGAATATCTTCGTCTTTATTTTCACTCTGGTTGGCTTTGGAGTGCCCCTGACATGGCGGGGATGCCATCAAAAGCTTGGCGTTCAACTCTTTTGATTTAGAAATGAATTCCTCCATAGTTTCTGGCAAATTTACATCTTGAGGAATAACATGGCAGTGCTTGTACATACACTTATATATATCAGCACGGTCTGGATCATATTCTACGGCGACTACATTTGTAACATTGGCAAGGTGAGCGTAGAACTCACCTATACCAGCATTAGCAAACATTACTGCGGCATTAATTTTCTTCATTGTCTTTCTCCTCTTCATCCTGATTAAAAAGTGTTTTCCATTTAGAGTTGCACTGTTTGACTGAAAAGACATCCAAGTAACTCTCCTCAGGAAACATCCGCTCAATGGTTTCATAGTAATATGTCGGCTTAACCTCTGTTGCTTCGCTCCTTGACAGATAGACAGATTCTTTTTGAAGTTTTACCTCTGGATAGTTTTCACCTTTGGTTGCTACCAGTAAAATCTTGTGCCTACTCTTGAAGCAAAGTCCTGAAGATTTGGCCTTAGCAAAATCCCAAACAGCATGTTCGCGATAGCTAAAACCCCAAGCTGTAACAATCTCCAAAGAAGCAACTAAGTCAGTCGAATTTGTCCACAAGAACAAAATTGCATCATCCTCAGAAGGAATTTTGAGCTTTTTCATATCATCAATAGACCATGCTAAAGACTTGTCTGAGCATTCACTTTCATAGATGGGGTTGGCATAAATTACATTGTACCGTTTTACATCAGATGAAATAGCATCCGTGCTGTGGACTGCTGCAAATGACTTGCGTTTTTCCTCAAGTTTTTTTGCCTCGTTTTCAGCAGAGCGTTTTTTGCGAAACAATCTTATAGCCAAATCAAGAGTTGGTAATTTGCCTTTCTTCTTAGCCTCTTCAATAGTTTCTCGAACCAATTCTTCATCTATTTGCTGAATTTCCCAAGCTCGATGATATTCTATACCATATTCAATTTCGAGAATTCTGGTCTTGGTCTTTGCTTCGGTCTCATTACCTTTTAATTTGTATTTGTCGCTTCTGAAACCATCAGCCGTTGGAAGATTTTTGAACTTTTTGGCTAATTCCACATTTGCCTTCAGCAAGCTTTCTGCTGTACTAAATGCTTTTTCATACAGTTCTTTATATTCCACCGGAGAAAGTTTCTTACATTTAAGCAATTCCAACGCTTGCTTAATTTCTTTCTCTAAAGATTTTTCTTTATCTTCATTATCTTTCAGAACTGAAGCATCTTCAGTTTGCAAAGATTGAGTGGCTTCAGCCGAATTTTCTAATAATTTTTCATCAATAATATTTTTATCTAAATTGTTTTGCGCATTCATAGTTCTTCTCCTTTGCCGCAAAAATGATGGAAATTTTTGCAGAACGGGCGCCCGAACTACTCTTTCATTATGCCTCAAACTTAACACAAATACAAACAATCGTCATACCAAGATAACTTGGCTTGAACACAAAAAAACAGCCTTCGAAAAAGCTGTCTATTGTAAATTTTGCTTTGCTGGATGTTTTATTTGCGCATTTTCTTTATACTTTCTATATCGCTTTTAAGATATTTTATAACCTTGTTTGAATATTGTGTGTATGTAATCTTATTACGTTCCCTTAATCCTTGTATGGTCTTTTTGGTTAATTGTTCATCTTCTACAGCTTCATCAAGGGTACACCAATTATCTTCTTTTAGCTGTTCTTTGGCGGAATTAATATACACTTGTATGGCTTCTAAATATAAAAAAAGTCTTTCTTGCATATTATCAGAGGTATTATCTTTTACGGAATCAATATATTCATGTAATAATCTTATAAATTTAGGTAACCAATCTTCATTAAAAATTGGTAAGTCAATGTCTTTATTATAAAAAAATGATGATAAAGATATAAAATCATTATCCAAACTGTTGAGTACTTTTTTATTACGTTTGAAAAATTTAAATACGCTGATTATATCATTTCTAACAATTAAATCCGTTTGAATATTCCCATCTTTGTTTATCAAGAATTTCTCAAAATTACTGCCGCCATTGACAAAATCTTTATAGAAACCATATAAAAGTAGTAGTTTATTAGTATATTTACCAGAGTTATTATTTGTTCTTGGTAGCAATTTGGTATTTTTATTTTTGATATATTCAGAATGTTTTTTAGCTAAGTATTCATTTATATATTGAATTGAATACATCTTATTATTTACATCCGAATAACACAACGCTTTTCTTTTCAACAGATTTTGTATGGTATTTCTGCTGCATTTGAAAAAATATACTAAATCAAATGAATTTAAATCATCACACCCATTTCTTGAAATTATCCGCATAGATTTTGTTTTTGTTGCGGGAATGAAATCAAATGATAAAATCGTCGTGCTAATGGTCTCAATATGTTTTATTTTAGATGTTATCATATCGTGAAATTTAGTTTTTAAGGAAGCATAATCTGTTTTTCTAACAAAATCACACAACGCATATATAGCCGTATGGTTCTTAAACCGTTCCTTTTTATTATCCCAAACATATCTTAAATATTCTCGGAACTTTTTGCTTTTTAATGTTTTTTTATCTTCTAATGTGACAAAACTTCCATTAAGCAAATAATCATAAGAGCTTTCTATTTTTATTTTTTCGGGACTATTCCAATTCTTTGCACATAAAACATAAATAAAAAGTACTGAATACATATTATGAAGTAATCTATCCCATTCTTTTTCACTTCTGCCTGAATATAATCTTTCACAAATTCGATTAATGCGCTGTACATACTCATTTCTAGTTTTAAGAGTTTTACATCCAGCCTCTTGTGTAGATAACCAAGTTTGAAATTGTATTTTTACATCATCACCACTCATGCGCCTTTTCTCCAACTTGTTTCTAGAATAAAAATCAGTTTCAAGTAAAGAATAAAAATAAAACATTGAACCTAATTAAAAATTTTAATGAGGTTAGTGACTTGTTTATACATTAAAAAATATTAAAAGTACGCAAAAAAAATACACTATTTGGAAAATTATTTTATCAAATTTGAACTGGCAGACAATTCTAGAAATAAAAAGTTGAAGGATTGTCCATGCGAAAAAAACAGAAAATAAATAAGAAAAAACAAAGTCAACGTGCCTACAAAGGCTTTGTTTCCATAGTTAAATGGCACAAAAATAAATTTGATATCATGCCGTATATTAGTAATATATATGAAAATGGTGATAAAAAAGAAGTTAGTGTTTATAGATTACCATTGTGGAGAGATGTAACCATAACACAAAAACAGGCATACTTCTTTTATTTCATGGCAGAAACAAATGAATTTATAAATCTTAAACCTTTTACATTGGATTTGAGTAAAGAGTTTAGAGATAGATACAAGAAGCTAACATACAAACAGTTAAAAGCTGTTATCATCAAACGAATCAACGGTAATTTAGATTATCAATTACAATCAAAGCCTAAACCGATGATGTTATTTATTCTTGAAAACAAGACAACAAACAAAAGAAAAGATATAACCGATAAAGAAACACATATACACGGTATCAGAGAAGTATTTGATGAAGAAACAGATGCCAAAGTTAGATTAGTCTTAAAAACATCTGTTTGTAATAGGAAGAAAGAATATAATCAGTCTGAATACAGCAATATGCTGCAAACCAAAGAAGAATATAACAATACCAAATACGGAGCAAAAGGTTGGTTGCGGTATATGAATAAAGGCGCATGTTCAAATAATGGACTTTACATATCCCAACCTCTTTTAGAAAAAATACGTGAGGATTATAATCAGTTTTATAAAGAATATAGTGATAACATCAAAATGTTAAAAGAGAGAGGTTTCAAAATAAAATACACAAAACCGGATACATAATAATTATAAACTATACGAATGATACCGTTTTATCTCCAAATGTCTTAAATTAAACAAAACACTTCTATAAACAAGCCAAAATCAGCCTATAACAAGCTGCTTTGAAAAAATCTACTGAGTCCTGCGATCAAAAAACAAGATATTTAAAATTATTGAAAAATTTAAAAAAAACGGTTTTACAATTCAAAATAACTACGACATTACAACGACTATCAAGACAATTTGATAGTTATAGCACATTGTGAATAGGTATTATTATGTTTAACTTTTAACATCGCTATGTCAGAAGTTTGAGTGTTGAACCTCATTTACAATTTTAATGAGGTTGTTTCGCTTGCAAGGTTATGTTCTAAAAGGTATGAAAAAACGTAACCTCACATTAAATGATGACTGGAAAACTCCTAAATACTTATATGATAGTCTTGATAGTGAGTTTCATTTTGACTTTGATCCTTGCCCATTTAAGCATGATACAAATTTATGGAATGGCTTAGAGATTGATTGGAAAAACAGCAATTTTGTTAATCCTCCATATAGCAGAGCATTAAAAGAAGCATTTATACAGAAGGCTTATCAAGAATACCTCAAAAATAAAACGGTTGTTATGTTACTTCCCGTTTCTACCTCTACTAAGATATTTCATGAGATTATATATCCCAACAGTGAAATAAGATTCTTGAGAGGCAGAGTAAAATTTGAAGGAATTAACTCTTTTGGCGAGCTTGTTTGTAACAAATGCGGAATGTTTGACAGTATGATTTGTATTTTCAGACCTAAAACGCCGTCCATCGATCCATAAATGACCCGTGGATAGCCGGATTCTTTGAATCTGATAAACTATAAGCCAAACAGCAATTCGCTTAAATCGGGCTGAATTATAAACTTTATCTTTGGAACAGTTTAATATTCTTCTGCCAACATAATTGTCAAAACTCGGTTTGTGATATCTGGATCAGCCGGATTTGCGGATAGATACTGATTGTTGAGGTCATAATAGTCTATTTTCCAAAAGATTTTATCACATTTATAATCAAAGCTACCAAAATCATGCTCTCCATACGGATCATTATCAGGTGTAAATTTATTAAAATCTCTGACCATTGATAAGATATTGGCAACATCATCAGTAGGTTTGGCATTTATACCGGCAGTCAATAAAACTTGGCCGCCGGTAAATGTTTTACGGAAATTATCGTTTAATGTCTTAATATCAGTCATTAGTTGGCACTTCCTGCTAACTTTTCCGCCGATAAAAACATCTTAAATCTTCTTAACGCCTGTCTGACTGATGTATGGCTTCTTTTACCGTAGCTTGATTTTTTACCGGAGCTCTCATATTCAGGCAAAATAGATGCGATATTTTCCATAAGATAAGCAAGTGTAAATTCTTCTTTTCTACAAAGTCTTTCTATCCGTCCATGATAATCAACAGCGGTTGTCGGTTTATAATTTTGCTCCAAGAGCCAGTTTTCAAATTGTTTCAACATCTCGGCTCTCCTTATAAACTAACAATTTCGGTTATTACAGCACAGCCGCGAGCCTTTTCGACATCGCAGGCATTCATTGCATCACACAGATACCAATAAATCGTCGGCATCAAGATTCCATTCACTTTAATTTGATACATAATCAATCTCCTTTGGGTTATTAACTATGTATATTATGCCGTGAATTTTCCCATCCGCGAGCCCCTAAAACTCACTCCGTTAGTAACATTTTGCTACGATTGAGATATTTTAAGATAATAACAAAAATCTAATTTTGCGAAAAGTGTTTATATAAAAATATTGGTTCCTAAAATTTTTATAATCTTTGGCAAAAAAACAAGGAATTACTTGATTTTAGAAAGTTAACCTTATAAACTAAAAATAGTTTTTGAAAATAACAGGCTGGGATAAATATGAGATTTCTATATTCAGACATTTTACCTATAAAACTTCCTGAAGGAAAGGATAAATTTCAGGATCATTTCGCTATGTCATTTAAAGATTCTGATGAAATCAATATTGCAGTAGGATATGCGTCTAAAGCTTCAATAAAGGAACTGATAGGGCTTGTAAGTAAATATCCAACCAAAAAGATATGCTTAATTTTAGGCATGTATTATATTGAGGGGATTCCAGAAGGATTGTATCATGAAGCCATAAAATTACATAATCTCTTACAAGAACACAATACGGGCGAAGTTCGTTTAATTAGACCTCTTAAATATCATGGTAAAATTTATATTTTTTCACAAAATCAAAATTACAAAGTTGCTTACATAGGATCTCATAATTTGGGTGCAATAAAGGCTGAAGCATCAAACCTTAGACAGTATGAAATATCAGCACTAACTGAAAAACAAGAAGAAATACAGGAATTAGCTAATTTTTTTGACATTTTAAAAACAGCAAAATGCTCCCTTCCTATTACAGCTATAACTGATATGGAAATTATTCGTGAAGAAAACAGAGCTTTAATAGATCAAGAATTTGTTGAAAAGATTACTCCAGAAGATGTTGTGGCCTATAAAAATCATTTAACCCCTATATCGTTTGAAATTCCATTAAAAGTCCCTGCAAATAAAGATGATTCTAAAATGAAGGGATCTAATATCAATGTCTGTTATGCAAGTGGTCGTAAACGAGTTTGGTGGGAAATTGAAATTGTCGTAGCCAAAGAAATTAGGGATATGGTTGGTTATCCTGAATACCAAAAACCTTTTCTTGCGGTTACTGATGATGGATGGAAGTTTCAAGTATGGACATGTGGGCAAAATAATAAGAATTTATATTCTAAAGATGATTTAAAGATTATGGGACGATGGATTAAAGGACGATTGGTTGCTTCTGGTTTGGTTGAACCTGTTAATAATATTGACCATGATATTAATCAAGATGGCGTTATTACGAAAGATATGCTTCAAAAATATGGACGAGATACAATTTCATTAACTAAAACAGACCTAAAAACAACTATAAACGGCAGAGAACTAGATATATGGATGTTATCATTCCTTCCTGAAAGTCAAAAGAGGTAAATATGGGATATTTAACAAACTATTTAGAATATATTAGAAACAAAGGAAATTCTCAATTAGCAACATCAATTCAAAAAACAGTTAGTGATGTAGCACCTCAATATTTAGAAAATTTTTCATTTTGCGATCATAAGGTAGGACTACTCTTTGGAAATGTTCAATCTGGGAAAACGGGGCAAATGTTTGGAATCATTTGTGCCGCTACAGATCTTGGTTTTCCTGTGTTCTTAATACTAACAACAGATAATGTGGCACTACAGCAACAAACTATTAATCGGGTGAAAACAGATCTTTCAGATTTTTGTATTTGTGATGAATATGATACTGAAATTTTTACAGAAAACCAACTTATGAAACCGGTTATAATTGTTTTAAAAAAGAATGTTAGAACATTAAAACAATGGGCAAATATTTTTTCTTCTACTGGGTTTATGAAAGGAAATCCTTTGTTCATTGTTGATGATGAAGCTGATGCGGCATCATTAAATACGCTTGTAAATTATAATAAACAATCATCAATTAATAAATATTTAGAGGAAATAAAAAATAAGTCGTCTAGCAGTATTTATTTACAAGTTACAGGAACGCCTCAAGCACTGTTTTTACAATCTTTAGCTTCAGGATGGCATCCTTATTTCTCATGTTATTTCACACCAGGGAGTAGCTATCTTGGCGGAGATTTCTTTTTCCAAGTGCCAAAAGCGAAATGCATATCAATTATTGATAATATAAAAAATCCATTGCTTGTTTCTATTCAGCATCATTTGTTGGTTGCTTCTCAAGTATTACCCCATAAAAATGTTTGTAATTTTTTAATTCATCCAAGCGTGAGGAAAGCTGTCCATACAAAATTTGAAAGTGATGTAAAAAATACATTGATTTATATAAAAAATAATTTAGATAACCTATTAATCAAAGAAAAATTTAAGAATCTTTATACTGAATTAACTCCCATACAATCAGATTTAATGAGTTTTGATGTTTTATACAGTAAACTTCCAAAGATTATTGAGGAAACAAAAGTTATTGTAATGAATGGAAATAACGCTGTTTCAAGTGATGAGTATGCTACAGGAAGCAATATAATTATTGGTGGGAACACCTTAGGTAGAGGCGTAACTTTTCCTGGTTTGCAAACAATTTATTACACAAGAACCGCGAAAAATCCTCAAGCAGATACAATGTGGCAACATAGCCGTATGTTTGGATACGATAGAGATCCTGGATTGGTAATGATATACATTGATGAACATTTATATAAACTTTTTGCAGATATCAATTCCACGAATAATTCCATTATTGCACAAATAGAAAAAAATTCCGATCAAATTAAACTTTATTATCCTGAAGGTTTGAATCCAACAAGGAAAAATGTTTTAGATAAAGAAAAAGTGTATGTGCTGTCTGGCGGAACAAATTATTATCCTTTCAATCCTGGAAATGTATCTATAAAAGCGTTAGATAATCTTCTTCAAGAGTTTCATGATGAACAACCTTGTTATATGGTAAATCTAAAGTTAATTAAAGAGCTTTTACAAAATATTACTTCTGATAATGATTTCAGACTATCTTCAATTATTTCCATAATTAATATGATGATAGCCGAAAATCCTACCAAACAAGGCACATTAATTGTGCGAAGAAACAGGGATATTGCAAAAGGTACAGGCGCAATGTTATCACCTAATGATTGGAAACTGGGAGCTACAATAACAGACAGGGTCGTTCTTACTATGTATAAAATGACAGGAACGAAAGGTTGGAACAATCAAAAACTATGGGTGCCTAACATAAAATTCCCCAACAATATAATATATTATGATATAGTTGATAATGATGAGGATGAGTAATCTAAAATGTTTACAACTAACCTACCTCAAAAAATATTTTGGGACCCATTAGAAAATGGTGGAAACAAACTGTTTATAATTTCTGCTTATGCTACACCCAATATGGCTTCGTGGTTTATAAAAAATGCCCGTAATCATTCTATAAAATCTATAGATGTTTCGTTGATTATAGGAATGGTTCCGTTTGATGGACTGACTGTATCCGTCCATGAAGGTTTTAAAAGTCTCCATAGAAACGTTTTTCAGGGGAGTAATATTAATTTTAGCTGTAGTTATATTTGTGAGTTACCTCCTGTTCATAGTAAAATTTATATATGGTTAAAAGATGAAAATCCTTTATGTGCTTTTTGTGGATCTGCAAATTTTACCCAAAGCGCTTTTAGTCCCAATAGAAGAGAAAGTTTTGTAGAATGTAATCCTGTTGATGCCTATTGCTATTTTCAATCCATAGAGCAAGATAGTATTTATTGTAATCATTCAGAAGTTGAAGAACATATAATTTTGCACCCGTCTCATCCTGTTTTAGATTCAGAAAATATACCAACAAGAACATTACAAGGTGAAGGACTAGAAACTCAGACCCTTTCTTTATTATCAAGGGTTGGAGATGTCGGGCTTAAGTCAGGGATTAATTGGGGGCAAAGGAAGGGGCGTAATCCAAATCAAGCATACATTCCCTTGCCTGCAAAAATAGCTAGAAGTGGCTTTTTTCCATTAAATAAACAACATTTTACGGTTATAACAGATGACCATCATCAATTAATTTTGCGTGTTGAACAAGCAGGAGATAAAGCAATAACAACACCTTTAAGTAATGCTCAACTGGGTGAGTATTTTAGGAATAGATTAAATTTAGCTAATGGAGCATTTATTTCTAAATCTGATTTAGAAAAGTATGGCAGAAGTGATATCACTTTTTATAAATTAGATGATGAGCAGTATTATATGGATTTTTCTGTGTAATCCCTATTCATTAATGTTTGGATCTATTGTCTCATAGTCAATGCCTGCAAAAGATTTTAGAATAGCTTCAAAAATAATTTTAGCTCCTTTGCATGGAACAGCCATTCCAATTTGCTTACGAACACTTTCTTTACTTCCAATGAATTTATAATCATCAGGAAAAGTTTGTAATCTTGCTCGTTCTCTATTAGTTAAAGCTCTGGGCTCAAGCCAATGATATATATGAGTGCCGCCGCCACCGCTACCGGTAACTGTATAAGCAGGTTTATCTGGATCAAGACGTTTATATATTTGACTAATCTTAGCCCCTGAAACATTTAGACTAAGCTCGCGAGGTAAATTTGCGGTAAACGCATTTTGTCCTGGTTTTATATATTTTAAGCGCTGAATCACTGTTGGTGATTGGTTTGTTAATTCATTGTTATAAGCATCTTTAGGTATTGGAGGATTCTCAATTGCTGTTCGACATGTATTATCAATATTTTTAAATGGAGCAGGTGAAGGAACTCGATAAGTGACTTTTATATCTTTGCGAATTCCTACAATAATAATTCTATGTCGAGCTTGCGGTATACCATATTCTTCAAATTTATACAAATGCGGAGTAATTATATAACCTGCATCTTGCATTTCTTTTAAAATTTTTGAAAAAGCTTTGCCATCATTAGCATTTCTCAATCCTCCTACATTTTCTGCAAGAAACCATTGCGGTTTGTAGATATTTAAAGCTTTAATTCCATAGGAATATAAAGGACCATATATACCATCCATACCTTTTTGTTCTCCTACTACACTATAATCATTACAAGGAAAACCAAAAGCTAATGCATCAATTGGAGCCAATTTTTCTAAATTAAATTTACGAATATCTTCATGATAAACAGTTTCTGGATGTTGCGGGCATATATTCAATCTATAAGTATCGCAAGTATTGGCATCATAATCATTGGCCCATTGATGAATAATAGAAAAGTCTGTGCCTTCAACTTTGGCATTTGTTGCCCCCCACGCCAATCCCCCTGGACCGCAAAACAATTCTCCTAACTTAAATATCATAACAAACTCCACTATTTTTTATTTAATAAATTAATCCCATTTTGTATATATGCTTTTTCTTCCTCAGATAATGCATCAATTCCCGAAAAAAAATGCTGATATGAATTAAGGTCTGTATCAGTCAGATACCCGGCTTTTTTATAAAGTCCGATTAAACTAACATTATAGAAATTAGCCAATTTCCTTAAGTCAAAAGGAGAAGGTTCTTTTGCAGTCCCATTTTCGATTCGGCTAAGAATAGAATCAGACACTCCTGTCGTTTGGTATACTTTTTTTAAGCTAATTCCAGCATCTTTCCTAATTTTTTTTAAATATGCGCCAATGTTTTCCATAATACAAAATTCCATTATCATTATTTTTTCAATATCATCATTGCTGCAAAAATGCAATAAAAAAAGTAAAAAAATAACAAATTTGCAGCATTTCTTACTAATTTAACGTAATTTATATTGAAAAGATACGCTAAATATCCTTTCAACCTTTAACATCCGCATGTCAAAAGTTAAAGTATTTACTATTTGGAAAAATAATCTCAAAAACTTTAGTAGAAATCCACGGGATTCATATTCTATAAAATATGAGTAACGCATATATCCAACTCAAAAATGAGTTATCAATTCTCTATCCCGGTGTTACGGATATTGAATTAAACGAAATGACAAGCAATCTGATTGATTTTTATACAACGGCTGTAAAAGCTGTTTTGGAAGATGATACAAAAGAATTTGCCATTGATGGCAAAAACTCTTCTTCATAACCTCATTTATTTTGCAAATTAGGTTAATTGTTTGAAAAATCAGCAAAATATTAGCAAAAAAAGTTACAAACGGGCGCATTTTTTTTGCGTACATTCCCAAAATAACACGACATAATAAATATAGTGCAAAAACAAAGGAGTAATAAATATGAATACACTTATAAAATATGTCGTAACTGACCCTTGTTATATTCTTTCAAATGACAAATGGGACGAATGTTGCAAATTTTTAGATGACAGTCCAAAATCATTTAATGAGGTAGTTTCTAAGGCTTTGACGGATTTAAGCGGTTTTCCAGCCTTTGCTTGCGATACCGGTTTTGGCGATTGGAATAATAAAATCTACGGAAGTTATATCGTCCATAAAGATTTTTGTGCTGATTCCGGTATGGTTTGCGTTTGTAGGCTAACACCTGAAATTGAAAAACATTTTGCAGAAGAATACTCAGATATTTATTCACACTGTGCAGCGGTTTTTGAAGGCTCTGACGATATTAACGTTAATTTTGATGTGTCTACTCCTTCTTGGACTGTTATAAAAATTCATGACAACAAAACCGGAAACTTTATAGAAACTATGAATGCAGATGATTTTTATGCAGAATCAGAAGGTTTTGATGATGACTATTTTGATGATGATGAAGATGAGGATTATTAAAGATGGCTAAAAAATTAAACTACGATCCAAATGAAAAATGTAAACAAGCAATCGTCTTTGCCCGTGTATCCAGTAAAAAACAAAAAGACAAAGGCGTTTCTCTTGATGTTCAGATGGAAACAATTACTCAATACTGTATTGATAATGGATTAAAAATTGTAAAAGACTTGAGTATTGATGAAAGTTCAACCAGAGGCGAACGTAAACAGTATCATGAAATGCTTGACTTCGCTAAAACTTGTGCTGGTAAAATTGCTATTATTGTTAATTATGTTGACAGATTGCAACGGTCTTATGATGATACTTACGAATTAAACAAATTGCGCAAAGAAGGTAAAATTGAAATTCACTTTCTGAAAGAAAGCTTAATTATTACCAAAGATTCTGCAGCTATGGATTTAACCTTCTGGAATATGCATGTCTTAATGGCTAACTTCCAAGTTAATACAATGATAGATAAAGTAAAAGCTAGCCAAACACAAAACTGGGCAGCTGGCAAATGGCAAGGTTTGGCACCTATCGGATATTTAAACGCCAAAGATGATGATAGAAAAGCAACAATCATTATTGATCCTGAACGCGCACCAATCATTAAAATATTGTTTGAAGAATATGCAACCGGTCTGCATTCTTTGCAAAGTCTTTGGTATAAGGCAAAAGAGTTAGGTTTAACATCTAAAGAAAAAAATCATTATAAAGAATCACCCAAATTTGGTAAACGCACTTTTATCAGCCGCAATAAAATTGAAGATATTCTTAAGAATCCATTTTACTATGGAATGATGAAGGTTAAGGGTAAACTTATTCCTCACATATACGAGCCTATTATTTCAAAAGCTTTATTTGATAAAGTCCAAGAGGTGTTTCAATCCAAAAGCCGCGAAGTTTTCAGCCATCAACAAGAATATAAAGCCATTCCTTTTGCATTCAGAGGTTTGATTAAATGCGATACTTGTGGTTGTGCTATCACATCAGAACATAAAATCAAGAAAAACGGCAAAAGATATGTGTATCTTAAATGCAGTCATTTACGAGGAAACTGCAAACAAGGTCTGGTTAATGAAAATACATTGTTTGAACAGTTGGATAATGAATTGTTTAGTAAAATACAAATACCTACAAGAGTTTTGGAAGCATTAAAGACAAATGTCTTAAAAAATATGGAAGATACAGCCGTCCTAAATGCTAATATTAAAGGTAATTTGCAAACAGAACTTAGAATTTTAGAGAATAAGGAAGATAATTTAACTGATTTGTATGTATCCGGCAAAATCAAAGAAACAATTTATAACCGTCAAATCAACGAGATTGATACCGAAAGAACACGCTTGCAAGACTCAATCGCCAAATATAAGGAAATTACAAAAGACATAAAAACAACCGTTGAGAACTTGCTTGATATTACCGGTAATATATCTGATATAATGCATAATGCTTCTGCAGATAAACAAAACAAACTTCTGAGACTTCTTATAAAAGATTGCTCATTGCATGATAAAGAATTGAAATATACTGTTAGAGCACCATTTGACAAGTTTATTCAATGCGATAGCCCAACGCAATGGTTTAAAAATCCTACTCAAGATTTAGATATATATGCCAACATTGCCGATGAAGTCAAAATGGTTAAGCAACATGTTTTGGTTAGTTCTTAACTTGTGGGTGTTTTTATAATTTAATTAAGATTTTTTATTTATTTTGTTCTTCAACGTATTAAGATTTATAGTTTCCTTCATTATTGTAAAAATATCAACAAGAACTAAAATAAAATAATAAAAGGATAAAAATATTACAACTTCTATTACAAAGTTTGATATATAATCCGCAATCCCAATATAAGAGTTAACACAAAAATGCTGTAAAATTTTTTGTATCAAAATATTATTAACATCAATCTTTAACACTAGCATAAAAAAGACAACTAAAGAGATTATAAAGAAGAAGTATAGACGTTTAAAAATATCCTCCGCCATTGTATTTAAGTTATTTTTTATGTTTCTTTCATCTTTATAGTCATCCTTATTGATAACAAACATTAACGATTTAATTCCAATAATTAAGCCAAAAACAAAAGGTAAGACCATAGAATAAAATGATATTAAATTATCAATTTTAATATCAAAAAAGAATGATAACAATAGAGATATTATGAATCCCAAAACTAAATACACTTTAAATATTCTCCCATATTTTATAGACTTTATTTACAAAATCATTTTTTTCGGGAAGATTATCTTTATATTTTAAATTTTCCAATTCAAAATGTGTATTCTGAGGTTGTAATATATTTATTTTACGGTTATTTCTAAGAATCAAATATAATATACTGCTATCTTCATCTATGCTGGTCGTATCAGGTAAATCCAAATATTTTGCAATATTATCTTTAGTAACAATTTCTTGATTATCTTTGTAATCTATATCGACTTCACTGACTTCTTGTTTGGTTTTCTTAAATATACCAAAATACTTTTGTTTTTTTTCGTATGTTGATGATATTAGCTGAATTTTCTTTAAATCAGAAATTTTTATATTTTCAAACACTTTATAAATAATCTCAAATCTTGAATCCTTAATTTTTTGAGCCAAATAATCACGAATAATACTAAAGCCTCCAAAACTTCCTTCATAATGGCAAGCTATCAGAAAATATTCAGCTTCTTCTTTTATCAAGAATTTAAAAAACTTACACTCATTCATACCTGTAACATCATATGCTCCGATGGTTCTTTTCGCATCGTATAGGTAGGGTTTTCTTATTGTGCCAATAATATATTTTCTTTCACCTGTTTCAATATGTAAGTCTTCCATATATTCACACTCTCCCAAGATGGAATATAGTTCAGATAAATTCATATCTTCTACATAAAATTTTCTTAAAATAATACTTTTTTCTAAGTTTTTAAGTTTCATTTTATATCCTAAAGTTATATAGTTAACTAGTATCGGTTATATAGGAATTCATTTTTCAAGATGCAAGTGTTTAACTGATTTTAAATCAACTCTATATTCATAACATATCAAATTTAAATTTATCAAAAAAATAGTCCGCGGATTGCGAATTCACTCCAGCCACGCTGGACAGAGGTTAGATTTTGAGGTCTAACCTCTTGTTTTTTAAGGATATTTTGCGGTTCGCAGAGAGCCTTGAAAGTTACCGACGTTTCTTTGCTCTCATTGCAAAGCTGGAATAACCAACAAGGCTCTTTAACTAAAGACAAGATATTACATTCTGCAACAAATGTCAAGACTTCCCATAGTTTATAACCCGCACGGATATATTCAGATAACTGGGCATCGCTTCTATAAAAACAAATATTCCCTTAGATTTTCAGTTGCAACATATAACATTTAGTGTATTATTGCCACATTATAAAAATGTTTATAATTTCATATTGTTGAGATTTACTGATGCTGATGAATTTATTGCCTTATCAAATTGTTATCATTGATGGAAAAGATAAGACAAAAGAAATTGAAAAAATTGAAATTTTACACTCTTGCATTAAAATAAAATTTTTACGTATTGCCAAAATATACATCTACAATGCGGCAAGGGTTATTATTAAAACCAACTATTACGCCAATCCCGAAACTCAAAATATAATGAAGTATTTTGTCGCAGAGGCAAGCTGTTCGCCTATTAAAATTGAAGGAAGCGACACTTCAATACTAAAAGAATATATCAACAGAATTACACAAATCACTGACGATATTATTTTAAGTTATTACATTAATAAAAAAAGCATTCAGGCAAATAAATTTAACACAAGCTCATTGATTTATCCTTTTGGTATTAATCTAAGTCAAAAACAGGCAGTTGAGAATGCCTTTTTATATCCGTTAAGCATCATACAAGGACCTCCCGGCACCGGCAAAACTCAAACCATATTAAATATTATTGCTAATGCGCTGATACAAAATAAATCCATTGCCGTTGTTTCAAATAACAATTCAGCTGTTGTCAACATTATTGAAAAATTCAAAAAATATAACTTAGATTTTCTGTTAGCCATGTTAGGCTCTAAGCAAAATCGTGAAACTTTTATTATAAATCAAAAAGAAGATTATCCAGAATTTAATAACTTTAAATCTGATGAAAATATGTTTGATTTGCACAACCAAATTACAGCTTGTTTAAATGAGATTAAAGAAATTCTCCAAAAACAAAATGATTTATTAATACTCAAACAATCAAAAGACGATTTTTTAACTGAGCAAAAACATTTCTTAAAAAATTATCATTCATCTGAGACCTGCCAACAACTTGAAAGAATGTTATTAAAATTAAATTCCGATAAAATATTTGATATATGGTCTTATTGCCTTAATAAAGATGGTTTATCTCAACAATTTTCAGATTATATTTATTTTTTATTTAAATTCAGATTATCATTTCTATGGTTAAAAGATAAAAATATATTCAAACAAGTTAACTTGCTGCAAAAAGCATATTACCAAAAAAAATTAGAAGAACTTAAAACTAAAATTACCAATTTAACTTCTTACCTTGATAACAAAGATTTAAACACTAAAATCGCTAAGCTCAATAATTGTTCGCTCAAATTCTTAAAATCTTTTTTATATAAAAAGCTACACGGCAAAAAAAGAACAAACTTTTCTATACGCGACACATCTAACATCTCTGAAAATTTCATTAAAGAGTACCCCGTAATTTTGAGCACCTTATTTTCACTAAAAAACAGTTGTCAAAACGGCTTTGTATATGATTACTTAGTGGTTGATGAAGCTTCTCAAGCTGATTTATTAACCAGTGTAATAGCAATGTCTTGCGCCAAAAATATTATTATTGTTGGCGACATCAAACAACTGCCCAATGTTATTACCAAAGAAGTACAAGAAAATTCAGAAAAAATTTTACAGCATTACAAAGTTGCTGATGTGTACAAATTATATAAACACAGCTTATTATCATCAATTTTGACACTATATCCAGATGCTCCTAATGTGTTATTGCGTGAACATTACAGGTGCCATCCTAAAATTATAGGCTTCTGCAATAACAAATATTATCAAAATGAATTAATATTGTATACCCAAAACAATAATGAACAAGATACCTTAAAAGCCATTAAAACCAGTCCCGGAAACCATGCCCGAGGACATATAAATCAAAGACAAATTGATATTATAAAAAAAGAAATTTTACCTTATTTAGATAAAAACCTTTCCATCGGAATTATTACTCCATATCGCGATCAGGTTAATGCGTTACGACAAAATTTTAACAACATTGAAATAGATACAATTCATAAATTTCAAGGAAGAGAAAAAGACATTATCATTCTATCTACTGTTGACAATAACATCACTTCTTTTATAGATAACCCCAATCTAATTAATGTTGCCGTATCGCGTGCCATAAAAAAATTTTGGATAATTTATTCTAATGAAACCGATTTATTAAGCTCCAATTTGGTTGATTTAATTAACTATATTAAATACAACAATTTTGAAGTTATACAAAGCAAGGTATATTCAATTTTTGATCTATTATATAAACGATACACCGAAGAACGAATCAAATTTTTAAGCAAACACCCGCGTGTTTCACAATACGCTTCTGAAAATATCGCTTATACTTGTATTCAATCATGCTTAAAGCAAATTGGTAACAATGCCTTAGATGTAATATACGGATTACCGCTCAAACGCTTGATACACATTGACAACTCTTTCAGCAACGAAGAAATCCAATTTATATCAAGAGATTCGCACCTGGATTTTTTAATTTATAATAAAATCAACAAACACCCGATACTCGCCATTGAAGTAAACGGCAGACAGCATAAAGAAAATAGCGCTCAAATTCACCGAGACGAAATCAAAAAAGGAATAATGGATAAAATTCAAGTAGAGCTATTGCCATTGCCCACAGATGGAAGCGGAGAAAAAGAATTAATCATCAACACTCTTGCATCGCTAGGCATTACCACCTCATCATAATTTTATTTGCTTGAAAATTTATGGGATTTTACGTAACATACATTTAATCTGCTTATTTATCAACCGCATATAAGGTGCCACCTCATGAAAAAAGCTTTAATTGTGTTATTTTTACTACTGTTCGCCGTTCCGGTTTTAGCTTCAGACAGCGCCGCTGTTGTCATGAATATTAAAACATATATTTACCATAAACCAACCTGCACTTGGGCAATACGCTGCACAAAAAGCTGCGTTCAAACCACTAAATCTGACGCCATTGCCAAAGGCGCCAGAGCCTGCAAAGTATGCGGCGGATAAAATTAACCGCTTTTTTTACTAACCGAAAAACAAATAAAGAGATTCAGTTTACCTTTCATACTCATTTACAAACCACTTAACAAATTTTTGGATGCTTCCGTTTGTACCGGCGCGAGTATAAAAATCAGCCACTTCCTGTTCTGAAAGTTCGCACAAATTTTTGTTATATTCTTTTAAGTATATAATTTTCCAAAGTTCTGACCAAGCGAACGGGGATTGAATATCAACTTTTTCTTTGGAAATTTCAAATTCGCCGCCTTCCCGCTCAAATTGCACAAGTTCGCCCCTCTCATTTACAAACGAGGCAACGCTGATAAATTTTGCCGCCCTATTTTCAATGCTTTGCATTAACTTTAAAATACCATCGGCTCCCAATGTTTTAAGCACATATTTTGTATAAACCCCCGGAAATCCTTTCAATGCAAACACTGAGAACCCGCCGTCTTCAACCAAAACCGGCTCTTTTAAGATTTCAAACGCTTTTAACGCCTTAAACTTTGACACTTCCTGCACCGTATCAAATTGCGGCTCCACAATATCCAAATTTTGCGCGTTTACAAACGCGTCTGCCTTACGCAATTTCAAACTTTGTTCTAATGATTTTATTTTTCCTTGGTTGGAAGTAATAAAATTGATTTTATACATCGGCAATCTCCCCTGAAGCTGACATTATAACAGGATAAATTTTCACCTAAAAAGGTATAACAGTTTATACCCAAAAGTCAAGTTTCCTCGCCATTTGCCCCAATACCGACAAAACTATACAACTTATGCACAGCACGGACTCGCAAACCTTGCAAAAAAAACGGGAAATAATATAAGTTATATAATAGGTTTAAATTAGGAGTAGCGTTATGAAGCGTAATTTTAAGTTTTTAGCAGTTATACTGTTGTTTTTAACCGGCGCGGGTCTTGCCCATGCTTTGCAATGCAAAAGCGGTAGCTCTTCATGCTCAACATCCAGCGCCTCTGACTGCACTAACTTAGGTTATAGCTCGTCCGGTGTCAGCAACTGCAAACATTATTTGTTATGCCCGTTTAACACTAACTACAAAACCTGCGTTGCTTTTGATGACAGCGAACCGGAATCTGACTGCTCCGATTATCCGTTAACCGAATGCCCTGAACACGGCGATTGCGATGAATGCCCTGATGATAATACCTATCTTAAATTCACGGGCTGCGAAAGCGGCTACCAAGTAAACTCTGCCGGAAATGGATGTATTCTGTCATCTTGTCCAGATGGATACGCTAAAAGCGCTGCTAGCTGTTACAACAAAGGCTCTGCAGGTTGGGACTTGGATTCAACTGATAGATACGACAGCTCTGACTGCTATAAGTGTATAGCTAAATCTTGCCCAACCGGCTACTCAATATCAGTCACCAAATGCGGTATTAACAGCTCTGCCGGCTACACCTTCAGCACCTCAGGTTATTCAGGCGATAATGCATGCGGCAAATGCGAATGTACCGCCCCGTGCGAAGATAAAATAACTACCAAACCGGATAATTCTCACTTTGTTACGGTTATTTGCACAGCATGCGATGAAAGCTCTGAAATTAATGATCACTGGGAATGCGATGACGGTTATGTCATAAACTCTGATAAAGACGGATGTATACCGTCAACCTGTCCGGACGGATACGCCAAAGCTTCTTCTGAATGCAGTAAAATCGGCTCTAACACTTGGTATTTGGATATGGATGACAGGTATCAAAGCTCTGACTGCTATGCCTGCAAGCCTGATGATTGCGCTTCCGGTTATACTGATTTAGTTGTCAGCCAATGTGGCAGTATCGGCATAGGTTCTTCCGGCTGGTCTGTTGTTGAAAAACCTGGTGTCTACTCAGGTGATGACAAGTGTTATACTTGTGAAAAACTTGCTTGCGAGACCGGATACTCAACCGACGTCACCACTTGCGAGGACGGTTATCAGATTGAAGCCAAAGGATACTCCGGTGATGATGAGTGTAAAAAGTGCGTTGAAAAAGATTGCTCTACCGGTTATTCTAAGAGTATTACTTCAGATGCTGATTGCTCCGAAGGTTACACCTTTGAGCAAGAAAAAGATAATCCGCTTTGTGGTAAGTGCAATGTAAAACCTTGCGAGACCGGATACTCAACCGACGTCACCACTTGCGAGGACGGTTATCAGATTGAAACCAAGGGTCAATCCGGAGAAAAACCCTGCAACAAATGCGTTGAAAAAGATTGCTCTACCGGTTATTCTAAAGATGTTACATCTTGCTCTGCCGGCTATACTTTCGTTAAAGATGATAGCAACCCGCTCTGTGGCAAGTGCGATGTAAAGCCTTGCGGCTCAGTTTGGGTATACAAACCTGATTATTCAAGCGGCAGCGAGAGCAGCGGCTCAGAATATGTTAAGGCTACCACCGGTAGTAGTGTTGAAAAGTGCGGTGGTTCTGCCGGTTGGGAGCGTGTGATTGTTTCCGGTATGTACTCAGGTGATGACGCTTGCTATGTATGCCAGCGCAAAAGTTGCCCAAGCGGATATATAACCGGTCGCAGCGACGCTGCAGATTGCGGCACCGGCTCTTCTTGGACACTTGATATTCACCCCACCATCAAATCCGGTGATGATATTTGCAGCAAGTGTACACAATCATGTCCAAGCGGATCTTACGCCACTCTCGCACTTTGTAAAGAAGCTGATCCACTTGGCTGTCAATTTAATACCGATACCGGCTGTTGGAAACCAAGGACTTTAATTTCAGGATGCCTTAAAGGTACCTATGATACTGAAGAAGAGTGTATAAATACAGAAAAAGTTTTGAGTTGCACTGAAAACCGCTTTGGTTGTTGGTCACCTGATTCCACATTGATATGCTTGAGAGGTACTTATACGACTAAAGAAAAATGTATAAACACCGCAAAAGTATTGAAATGTATTCAGAACAGCACAGGATGTTGGGAACCGGCAACCCCACAATGTTTCTACACATTGACCAAGTGTCCTGATCATGGAACTTGCGACAAATGCACTGACAGTAGTGGCACCAGGTATGACCTTACCAGCTGCGACACTAATTATTATATGAGCGGCACCACATGTTTAAGCTGTGCCGATGCCTACAAAACAATGAAAGCTCTTAATGATAAAGCAAATAACTCATATCTGAATTGTTGCAGTGGCGGAGTGGCTAGCTCATGTCGTGACAGAACAACTTGCAGCAGTGTATATAAAGGTTCTTGGAATGACGGATGTATTCCAACATACGCAGCAATATATGATGATTATGCCGGATTTAAGGCTAATTGTATAAAATCAATAGATGATATTGCGGATACAATAACAGACTTTAACACTAAATGTCCGAATTATAAAATAAGTAATATTGTATCTTCAGGCGTTCAATGCGGTAGTGTTGTTGACAGAGGAAATCTTGCTAAACCTGTTGAGGATGGCACTGAAAACTTTGGTTGCGCTGATTAACAATCCGTAAATACAAAAAAGGCTTGGATGTATTTATTCCAAGCCTTTTTGCTATACAGCTTATATAAAATTCCCATCCTGAGGAGGAGTGGCGGCGGAACGCCAACGGGGTGGTTAAAATTACAACTTATACACAGCACGGACTCGTAAATATTGCAAAAAAAAAACGCGAGCTAAAATCTTCTCAAAATTAACATTTTGAAAGGATTTTAGCTCATGTATACACAATCTGGAAGATCTATGGTAGAAATGCTCGGCGTGCTGGCTATTATCGGAGTGTTATCCGTCGGGGCGATAAGCGGTTATAGCAAAGCAATGTTTAAGTATAAGCTTAACAAGCAATCGGAACAACTAACGCAGGTTTTAAACAGCATTACCCGTCTTGCTCACAGCTTTAATAACATAAAAGACAATACGCGCTTATTTCCATATCTTATTAAAATGAATGAAATTCCGCAAGAAATGATTAAAAACACTTCTGTTGCGGTTTATGATGTATTTAACAATACCTTAGACGCTTATATTCAACCACCTTCAAGTTCCGATGAAAACTCTATAAAAGATGTAATAGCTTTATTTATAACGACGCCTATTACAACCAAGAGCACTGAAAATATGTTAATGTGTCAAAATATTTTCAACATCATTAAAGAAAACAGCGGCAATATTTATTATGTGTATTCTTCAAGCGGTTATGGTACCGATGACGCCAGAAGAAGTGTGTTATGGGGCAATAAAGATTGTAACTCCGACAGAAATTGCCTTAAAGACCTCACGGTTGAAAAATTATCGGAAGAATGTTCGCTTCACTTTGGCAACAAGGTTAATGGCGCCATCACCGTCTTATGGAAAATGTAGCAAGTAATCTACATTAAAAAGGCTCCGATTGCTCGGAGCCTTTTTTTCATAAGCGATTAGGCTTATTCTTCAATTTTTAACTGAGCCATGTGCTCTAAGAGTTCACGTTTTTCTTTTACGTTTTCTTGAGCGCGGTTCAGTAAGGTTTCATACCGCTGCGGGTTTGCCTTGCATACAATTTGGAAACGAGTTTCGTTTGCCATGTATTCAGACAAAGGTTTGGTCGGAGCTTTAGAATCCAACATCAACGGAGCTTTGCCTTCTTTGATGTTTTCAGGATTGTAACGATACAACGGCCATGAACCAGTTTCAACAGCGTTCTTTTGATGTTCAACACCATCGGCAAGGTTGAAACCTTGAGCGATACAGTGTGAGTATGCAATTACAATAGACGGACCATTGTAAGCTTCAGCTTCGTTCAAAGCTTTAATAAGCTGCATATCGTTAGCGCCAAATGAAACCTGAGCAACATATACATTGCCATATGACATTGCAATCATGCCCAAATCTTTTTTCGGCAAAGCCTTACCGGCTGTTGCAAATTTGGCAGAAGCGCCCATCGGGGTAGCTTTTGACTGTTGACCGCCGGTGTTTGAATATACGCCGGTATCAATAACCAAAATGTTGATGTTTTTACCAGATGCAATAGCGTGGTCTAAACCGCCAAAGCCGATATCATAAGCCCAACCGTCGCCGCCGATAATCCATACTGATTTTTTAATCAGGTAATCGGCCAGTTCATTTAAGTACTTAGCTTCCGGAGTGTTAATGCCGGAAAGTTTGGCACGCAATGCGGCAACATTATCGCGCTGAGCGTCAATTTCAGCATCGGTAGCCTGCGGGTTGCTCAAAATTTTATCAGCTAAATCAGCGCCGATTTTATCTTTTAAGCCTTCAAGCAATGCTTTTGAGAATGAGGTTTGCTGATCAATAGAGAAGCGCATACCTAAACCAAATTCAGCATTGTCTTCAAACAATGAGTTTGCCCAAGCCGGACCATGTCCTTTTTCATCTTTAGCATACGGGGTGGTCGGCAAGTTACCGGAGTAAATTGAAGAACAACCGGTTGCATTGGCAACAACCATGCGGTCGCCGAACAACTGAGTCAACAATTTAATATACGGAGTTTCGCCGCAGCCTGCGCATGCGCCGGAGTATTCAAACAACGGCTGAATAAGCTGAGTGGTCTTCGGCAAGTTTTTAACAACTTCGGTTCTCTTAACATAAGGCAGAGTTTCAAAGAACTTCCAGTTTGCCTTTTCAGCTTCAAGATGGTTTTCAATGTGATCCATATTGATAGCTTTTTTAGCAGCGTCGGCTTTGTTTTTAGCCGGACATACCGAAACACAAAGACCGCAACCGGTACAATCTTCCGGAGAAATTTGCAGAATGAACTTTTTACCGGCAAATTCTTTACCTTTATAATCGGCTGATTTTAAGGTTGCCGGAGCATTTTTGAGCTGTTCTTCAGAAGCAACTTTCATACGGATAACGCCGTGCGGACAAACCAAAGAGCATTTACCGCATTGAATACAGGTTTGCGGATCCCAAACCGGAACTTCAGTTGCAATGCAGCGTTTTTCATATTGAGTGGTGGCTGTCGGCCAGGTACCGTCAACGACTTCAGCAAAAGCTGAAACCGGAAGCTTATCGCCGCGATCGGCAATAATTTCGCCGGTGAGCTTTTTAACAAACTCAGGAGCATCTGCCGGAACCGGAGGCAAGCGGCGGAATTTGGAAGTAACGGTCATCGGGTACTTAACTTCATGCAAGTGTTCCAATGAGGCGTCAACCGCTTCATAGTTCTTTTGAACAATGGCATCACCTTTTTTGCTGTAAGTCTTTTTAATAGCAGCCTTAATTTGAGCAATAGCCTCGTCTTTCGGCAAAATGTTTGAAATTGCAAAGAAGCAGGTTTGCATAACGGTGTTAATGCGTTGACCCATGCCGGTAGCGCGAGCAACTTCAACCGCGTTAATGGTGTAAAATTTAAGCTTTTTAGCAATAATTTCTTCCTGAACTTCAATCGGCAAATGATCCCAAACTTCTTCTGCCGCATACGGAGCGTTCAATAAGAAAGTTGCGCCTTCTTTGGCGATTTTCAAAATATCAACCTTATTCATGAACGGGAACTGGTGGCAGGCAACAAAGTCTGCTTTGCTGATTAAATAAGCCGATTTAATCGGGTTATCGGAAAAGCGCAAGTGTGAAGTGGTCATTGAGCCTGATTTACGAGAATCGTATACAAAGTAGCCCTGACCATATTTACCGGCGTCTTCAGCAATAATTTTAATGGAGTTTTTGTTAGCGCCGACCGTACCGTCCGCACCCAAGCCGTAAAATACGGCGCGAACAACGTCTTTAGGTTCGGTATCAATAGAATCGTCAAACGGCAATGAAGTTTTGCTAACATCATCAGTAATACCTACTGAAAAGCTGTTAATCGGGTTAGCTGACAAGCCGTTATCAAATACGGCTTTAACCATTCCCGGAGTAAATTCTTTTGAAGACAAGCCGTAACGACCGCCGACAATTTTCGGCATAGCGGCAATTTTGCCGTTTACAAAAGCTTGGCTTACGGTAGCAACAACGTCTAAGTACAAAGGTTCGCCGGCTGAGCCAGATTCTTTGGTTCTGTCAAGAACTGAAATAACTTTAACCGATTTGGGCAAAGCTTTTAAGAAAGACTCTTCAGGGAACGGACGATACAAGTGAACTTTAAGAACACCCAATTTGGCGCCGTTAGCATTTAAGTAAGCAATGGTTTCTTCAACGGTCTCGCCGCCGGAGCCCATAATAACGATAACTTCTTCAGCATCAGGAGCGCCTACATAATCAACTACATGATATTGACGACCGGAAATTTTAGCAAATTTATCCATTTCTTCCTGAACAATGCCTTCAACCTTTTTGTAATACGGATTGCAGGCTTCACGACCTTGGAAGAACACATCAGGGTTCTGCGCAGTGCCGCGGATAACCGGCTTTTCAGGACGCAGAGCGTGTTTGGCGTTAAAGGAAGAGTCAACACCTTCAAGCATAGCGCGTAAATCGTCATCAGAAAGCAATTTAATTTTTTTAATTTCATGCGAGGTTCTGAAACCGTCAAAGAAGTGCATAAACGGAACGCGTGAACGCAAAGTTGAAGTTTGGGCAATAGCGGCCATATCATGAGCTTCCTGAACCGAGTTAGAGCAAAGCATTGCAAAACCGGTTTGACGGCAGCCCATAACATCGGAGTGATCGCCGAAAATAGACAAAGCGTGATAAGCAAGCGAACGAGCGGCAACATGCATAACAAACGGGGTTAATTCACCGGCGATTTTATACATATTCGGAATCATCAACAATAAGCCTTGCGAGGCGGTAAAGGTGGTGGTTAAAGCACCGGCCTGCAACGAACCGTGGCAAGCGCCGGCGGCACCAGCCTCTGACTGCATTTCCTGTACTTCAGGAATAACGCCCCAAAGGTTTTTCTGCTTGGCGGCAGACCATGCGTCAGCCCATTCGCCCATCGGTGAAGACGGGGTGATAGGATAAATGACGCAAACTTCATTCATGCGGTGCGCAACGGAAGCAGCGGCCTCGTTGGCATCCATCATTTTCATTTTTACATCTGACATGTAAGCATCCTTAAAATAGAAGTTAACAAGTTAAAAAAAGCCGCGCATCAGACGTTTTAGCGCCTTATCTGCCGGCTTTTTTCGTTTTAGAAATTAATTCTGCCTGATTTATTAACATATTGCGTACAAATTGCAAGTTTTTTTTGAGCTTTGTTCAGAGGTTTTAAGCAAAACAGCCCCGTATTTTTCATACGAGGCTGTCAGCGCTTTAAAAGCCTTAATTAAACCGCGACTTTACCCTTTAAGACTCCGTAACTTTCATAGCCGACAAGCTCAAAATCTTCATACTTAAAGTCATTAATATCTTTAATCAGCGGATTAATTTTCATGGTCGGCAGCGGCAACGGCGTACGCGAAAGCTGCTCTTTTACCTGTTCAAAGTGATTATGGTAAATATGCGTATCGCCAAGCGTATGAATAAATTCACCGGCTTTAAGACCGCAAACCTGCGCAATCATCATAGTAAGCAGCGCATAAGAGGCAATATTAAACGGCACGCCCAAAAACATATCGCACGAGCGCTGATAAAGCATACATGAAAGCTTGCCGTTTGCCACATAAAACTGAAACATCATGTGGCACGGGGGCAACTTCATCTGTCCGATTTTGGAGGGATTCCAAGCCGTAACAATCATACGGCGGTCATTAGGGTTGTTTTTAATCCGTTCAATAACCTCCGCAAGCTGATCAATCCCCTCGCCGTTCCAATTACGCCATTGCGAGCCGTAAACCGGACCTAAGTTGCCGTTTTCATCAGCCCATTCATTCCAAATACGCACCCCGTTATCTTGCAGATACTTAACATTGGTATCGCCTTTAATGAACCATAAAAGTTCATAGATAATACTTTTGAGATGAACTTTTTTAGTGGTGACAAGCGGAAAGCCTTTGCTTAAATCAAAGCGCATCTGCCGCCCGAAAACTGAGCGCGTGCCCACGCCGGTGCGGTCGGTTTTGTCAACACCGTTATCCATAATATCTTGCAATAAATCCAGATATTGTCTCATTTGTTTTCTCCGTCTGCTTCAATAGCTTTTAAAATTCGTTTAATCACCGATTGCTCAACAAAATCACCTTTTTTTACCCATACTGTGGTAATAATGTTATCAAGTTCAAACGGCATAGTTATGCGGTGATATTTTTTATTCAGCTCCTCTATGCAAGGAGTTATATCAACCTTCTCGCCTTTTAAGTCAGGGTTAAGTTCGCCCTGATAAGCGCAATCAACCACAACATCAGGCTTGAGCCACTCTTCGCCGGTCATAAACAGTTTATAAACGCTGGCGCCACCGGCAATATACAAATCGCCCTCAAAATCTTTAAATGCTTTTATATCAGTAACGGCAAAATGGTTTTGCGAATCTGACACCTCATACTCAGGATTAAAGGTTAAAACATAAATTTTACGGTTAGGAAGCGTGCGGTTTGGAAAGCTCTCATAAGTTTTTTCACCGGCAAGCACGTTTTGCCCTTCGGTAATGCGGC
This sequence comes from Lachnospiraceae bacterium, assembly GCA_963594125.1. Classification (GTDB taxonomy): domain Bacteria; phylum Pseudomonadota; class Alphaproteobacteria; order RF32; family CAG-239; genus CAAFZY01. The sequence continues at coordinate 13,041 of CAVBCV010000008.1, read as the reverse complement.
GAAACCGCTTAAAATCAGATGAAATCCGCCATGGTATGTTGGGACCGATTCCGATTACGTTATCTCCCTCATGTCGGCACCAAACGGCAACTTTTGTCATTATATTTCTCCTTTGGTAAAAATCATACAGAAGCTTTACGAAAACACAAACATTTTTAAGTTGTTATATACATCAAAAAATCTGCCGCTATTAAGACTTATTTTAGATATTACGGGTATGGTATTATAAATTTAATTTTAAAGGGATTTATAAAATGTTGTTGTCATGGCTTAATATAGATGCTTCCGTGTTATTAAGAGCCGGTTTTGCTTTTGCTTTATCATTAGTTTTGGCACTGGTTCTCGGCTCTCCGCTGATTAGTTTTTTACATCACAAGCAACATCACGGACAGCCTATCCGCACTGACGGACCGCAAAGCCATTTGGCAACCAAGCAAGGCACTCCGACTATGGGCGGATTACTTATTTTAGGCACCGCCGTAATTTCAATTTTGTGCTTTGCCAACGTGCACTATCACTTTGTATGGGTAAGTTTGTTGGTTTTGCTGATTTACGGCGCGACCGGCTTTGTTGATGACTACATTAAAGTCAGCAAAGAAACACCGAATGCTTTAACCGCCAAAGCCAAGTTATTTTTTCAATTTATGACCGCGGTTATCGCCGTTACTATTATTACCGCGGCGACTCCGAACGCCAGCGATCATATTTTATCGGTTCCGTATTTTAAGGCAGTGTTTAATATTTCATGGCTGTATATTCCGTTTGCCGTAATCGTAATTTCAGGCGCTTCTAACGGGGTTAATTTAAGCGATGGGCTTGATGGACTCGCAACCGGATTACTGATTTTGGCTTTTTCATTCTTTGCGGTTGTTGCCTACATTGTCGGCACTCCGATTGCTAACGCCGTGTCTATGACTTATATTCCGCGCAGCGCGGAAATGACTGTAGTATGCGCCGCGATTGTCGGTTCATGCTTAGGGTTCTTGTGGTTTAACGCCCCAAAAGCCAAAGTATTTATGGGCGACACCGGCTCTTTGGCATTAGGCGCCCTGCTCGGCACGGTTGCCGTTATTGTCAAGCAAGAAATTTTGCTTGCGATTGTCGGCGGTGTGTTTGTGCTTGAAACCGTTTCAGTTATGATTCAGGTATTTTGGTATAAAAGAACCGGCAAACGCTTTTTCCGTATGGCTCCGATTCATCATCACTTTGAACAACTCGGTTGGAAGGAAACGACCGTTGTGTTCCGTTTTTGGCTCGCGGGATTAGTCCTCGCATTAATCGGTTTGTGCGCGTTAATTAAGTTTTAGACGGAGGAATAAAAACTATGTTTGCCATTTCCCGATTAAGCAAAAGCCGCATAGCCAACTGGTGGTGGACAGTTGATAAAATTACTTTAAGCTTGGTGCTGATTTTAATTTTTATCGGCGCATTTTTAGTGTTTTCAGCAAGCCCGTCAGTTGCAAGAAGAATCGGATATGCCGATTATCACTTTATTAAAAGGCAGATAGTTTTTATTTTTGTTTCATTGTTTATCATTGTGGCTTTGTCAATGCAACGCCTTAAAACTATTCGGCGCATTGCGATTGTCGGCTATGTTTTAACCTTATGCCTTATGGTTTTAACCTTATTTATGGGATATGAAACCAAAGGCGCTTCCCGCTGGATTCGTATTTTAGGTTTTTCATTGCAACCTTCGGAATTTATTAAACCGACCTTTGTGGTTGTATCAGCATGGCTGTTAGACGGCAGTAAAAAATTTGAAGAATTTCCGGGTGGAATTTTATCAGCCGGATTATTCGCCCTTACCGCCGGCATGTTGCTAATGCAGCCTGATGTCGGCATGACGATTGTAGTTTCATTTATTTGGGGATTTCAGCTGTTTTTGGCGGGATTACCGTTGTTATTGGTGGCAATTTTAGGTTTGCTTGCCGTAGCGGGCGCTATCGGCGCGTATTTTACCTTTGATCACGTTCACAGCCGCGTGCAACAATTTTTAGCCTCGGGCAATGACTTAGGTTATCAGGTTAAAAAGTCTTTGGACGCGTTTTCAAGCGGAAACTTATTGGGACGCGGTCCTGGTGAAGGCGTGGTAAAACTCAACCTGCCCGATGCCCATACTGACTTTATTTTTGCCGTTGCCGGTGAAGAGTTCGGCGTTTGGCTCTGTCTGATAATCGTAGCGATTTTTGCCGTTATAGTAATCCGCTCATTGTGGCTATCATTAAAAGACAACAACTTGTTTATTGTGTACGCCTCCGCCGGATTAGCGGCATCATTCGGATTGCAAGGAATTATTAATATGGCATCCACATTACACCTGATGCCGACCAAAGGCATGACCCTGCCGTTTATTTCATACGGCGGCTCATCACTGTTTGCCTCTGCGGTCGGTATCGGCATGTTGCTTGCCATAACCCGCCGCAACTCATCGGCTGAGGATAAAGACGGACCATTTTAACTAAAAAGGAATTTACAATGTTTGAAGGCTTATTTCATAAATCAATTACGGATATTTTACCGGAAGTTCGCGGAAAATATTTAAAGCATGTGCCGCTTAGTAAACACACCTGGTTCGGCGTGGGCGGTCCGGCTGAGGTTATGTATATACCGGCTGATATTGATGACTTACGCCATTTTTTAATTAATCGTCCGCATAATTTACCGTTAAGCGTTATTGGCGGCGGCTCTAATCTGTTGGTACGCGACGGCGGAATCCCCGGAGTGGTTATAAAACTTGACAGCCCTTATTTTAAGCAAGTTAAAATCAATGAAGATTCCATAACCTGCTTTGCCGGTTTAAATAATGCCGATTTGAAAAAACATTTTTTAGCCAACAGCATCGGCGGACTTGAGTTTTTATGTTCCATTCCCGGACGTATCGGCGGCTCAATAAAAACCAATGCCGGCTGCTTTGGAAGATGTATCAGCGATGTTTTAATTTCAGCCGATATTATTGATGATACCGGCGAGGTTAAAACCGTTTACCCGGCTGACTTAAAATTATCATACCGCAACAGCCTATTTCCTGATGACTGGATTATTATCTCAATCACGCTGAAAACCGAAAAAAGCACTAGCGAGCAGATAAACAAAACATTAAACGAACAGCGCGAATACCGCCTTTTACATCAGCCGTACAATGAAAAAACAGCCGGTTCTACATTTAAGAATCCGGAAGGATTACGCGCATGGGAGCTGATTAAAAAATCAGGTTGCGCCGAATTGCAGGTCGGCGGCGCCAAAGTATCGGAAAAGCACTGCAACTTTTTAATCAATACCGGCAAAGCCACGGCGGCTGATATTGAAAACCTTGGCAATATGATTGTTGAAAAAGTTAAGCAAAAAACTTCCATCACTTTGGAATGGGAAGTAAAAAAAATAGGAATCGGCAAATAAAAAATGAAGCTCTCTAAAGAATGGATTAAACATATTTTTGCGGCTGAAAGCAAAAAAGCGCCTCAGAATAAAAACCGCGTATCGCTCCCGTATGAAAGTCCGTATCGCTTTTTGGGGAATATGCTGTTTTTGGGCGCAATTTTTGCCATAGCTTGCGGAATTGTCACCATTCGCGATGATTTAATCAATAAAAAATTTGACAACATCATGAGCATGTTTTTTAAAAACTCGGTTAACCACGGCTGGGCGATTGATGATATTTTGATTAAAGGGCGCAACAAAACCGATTTTAACGACCTGCAACAGGCTATCGGGCTAAACCGCGGCAACAGCATACTGGAAGTTGACTTAAACAACCTGCAAAACAACATACAAACTCTGCCTTGGGTGCAAAAAGCTGAAATCAAGCGCAGTTTTTTCCCGAACATTTTACAAATTAAATTAACTGAGAAAGATGTGTCCGCCCTGTGGCAGTATGGCAATAAATTTTATCCGGTTGATAACGACGGTAATTTAATTGAGGCTGAATTTACGCCGCATAAGCCGCTTTTGGTTATTGTGGGGCGTAATGCTCCGGAAAAAATCGGCGAGTTGTTAAAAATCACTTCAGAGAACCCTGAAATCAACAACCGTATTAAAGCGGCCATATTACATTCGGGGCGCCGTTGGGACATTGTGTTTGACAACATTGAAAACGGCACGGTTTTGAAACTTCCTGAAAAGCAAACGGAAGAAGCTTGGAAAAAATTTGTAAAAATTGAAAATCGGCACGGCATTCTTAAACGTAAATTAACCTTCATAGACTTAAGATATGATAATAAAGTAATTGTGAGCGTTAATGATTCTCCTGCTATGTAGCAGGGTATAGTTTTATAAGGACAGTACCGTGAATTCTTTTACCCGAACGTCAACTCAGACATTGGCAACTTTAGACATAGGCTCGTCTAAAGTTTGTTGTTTGATAGCGCATATCGGACGCGGTAACAAAATTGAAATTGTCGGCAACGGATATTATGCTTCTAAAGGCATTAAAAACGGCATTATTACCGACATTAATGACGCCACACTTTCAGTTTGCAATGCGGTAGAAACGGCGGAACAAGCGGCAAATGAGCGTATCAGCCGCGTTATTGTTAACGTTTCGGGAGAAAAAACCGCGGCTTTTATTAACAACGGCTCGCTTACATTGCGTAAAAACCGCCCGATTAACGAATCGGATATTGAAAAACTGATAGCCAAAATCAATTTAAAAGCTAACGTTACAGATTATGAGTTAATCCATTGTCTGCCGACCCATTTCAGAGTTGATAAAGGCGAGCGGACTACCGATCCCCGCAATATTTACGGCGAAAATTTAAGCTTAGACATGATGTACGGGATTTATCCCACCATTTTGTGCAAAAACCTTTACGGCGTGATTGAAAACGCGCATTTGGAAATTGCTGAAAAAGCTTTTTCAGCTTATGCCTCAGCTTTAGCCTGCTTGGTTGATGACGAGAAAAAACTCGGCGCCACCGTTATTGACATCGGCGGCGGCTTAACCAGTATGGTAACTTTCAAAGACGGTTTTCCGGTTAAATTTGCCACCATTCCTTTGGGCGGAATGAACATCACAACGGATATTGCCTGGGTATTTACCACCTCTTTTGCCCATGCCGAAGCGCTTAAAATCCGCGAGGGCTGCGCCTTCCCGATTAGCACTGACGAGACGCAAAGCATTAAAATTTATCCGGTCGGAGAAGAAGACGACAGCTCAATCAGAACCATTAAAAAATCAGAATTGAACGAAGTTATTGCCGCCCGCGTTGAAGAAATGTTTGAGATGATTAATCAAAAGCTTGATGAACAAGGGCTTAAAGATTTACAAAATCACCGCATTGTGTTAACCGGCGGAACCAGTCTTTTGCCGGGAATCGGCAAAATGGCAAGCACCATCTTAAAAAAACAAATACGAATCGGCGTTCCGCACAATATTCCGAACATTCCGCGCGAAATGTATTCGCCGATTTTTTCAACCGCTTTAGGCATGCTTTTGTTTGCTATTAACTATAATGAGAGCAAGCCAAGCAAAACCATAGGAAAAGCCTCTGCCGACATAGGCAGTTTCGGTAAAATTTTCAGTTGGATTAAACAAAATTTTTAATTTTCCGACATCTTGTGTTTTATTGTTAAAAACTTTTTTTGGTAACCAAAACTTAATTTATTTTCTTTATGCTGTGGCATAATGAAAAAGAATTTATATGGGAGCGTTAAAATATGCCTATTAACTTATCCGTAGCAGATAAACAACTCAGTCTTTTGAAACCGCGCATTATTGTTATCGGCGTCGGCGGCGGCGGCGGAAATGCCGTTAATAACATGATTAACAAAAACTTAGAAGGCGTTGATTTTATTGTTGCCAATACCGATGCGCAAGCTTTGGCTCATTCAGAAGCCGGTCGTAAAATTCAGTTAGGAGCTGAAATTACGCAAGGCTTGGGCGCAGGCGCTCGCCCTGATGTGGGCAGAATGGCGGCGGAAGAAGCCAAAGACGAAATTGCAGAAGCTCTTGACGGCGCCAACATGGTGTTTATTACTGCCGGTATGGGCGGCGGAACAGGTTCCGGCGCTGCTCCGTTAGTGGCGAAAATCGCCAAAGAAAAAGGAATCTTAACAGTTGGCGTTGTTACCAAACCGTTTGACTTTGAGGGTAAAAAACGTATGTCAACCGCTGAAACAGCTATCGCTGAGTTTACCGAGCAGGTTGACAGCATTATCATTATTCCTAACCAAAACTTATTCCGCATTGCTAACCCGAATACCACTTTGGAAGAGGCATTTATATTAGCTGATAACGTATTGTATTCTGGCGTTCGTTCCATTACCGACCTGATGTTAATGCCGGGATTAATGAACTTGGACTTTGCCGACATCAGAACCACTATGGAAGGCAAAGGCAAAGCGATTATGGGCACCGGCGAGGCTGAAGGCGAAGACCGCGCCACTATTGCCGCTAAACAGGCTTTATCTAACCCGTTGTTAGATGATTGCACTATAAACGGCGCTAAAAGCGTGTTGATTAATATTACCGGCGGCAAAGATTTAACCTTGATGGAAGTTCAGGGCGCCGCCGATATTATCAAAAAAGAAGTTGACGATGATACTGAAATTATTTTCGGCTCCAGCTATGATGACGCTTTAGCCGGAAAAATCAGAGTTTCAATCGTGGTTACCGGCATTAATGACCAAACCGGCGTTAAAGCCCCAAAAAAAGTTATTGAACCGACCTCATATATAAACGACAGCTATATTCCGACAACCGATAAAAAGACTGAAAATGAGAACCAGAATCTGGCCGCTAATTTAGAGCGCTTTGCCGCTAACTCACAACCGGTAGCCGTAATTGATGAAGTTACTGAGGTTGAAGAGTCAGCTCCGGACGCAAGTGATGAAGTTATTACGGAAATTGAAGAAGTTGCAGTTAGCAATGAGGAATCTCCCGCTGAGGAAGACGCTGTTTCATCCCAAGAAGAAGCTGTGTCCGCACCTGATTTTGCCAAGTTTGAAGATTTTGACATGTTGGAAAAATCAGCCGAGATTGCAGACGCGCCCAAAGCTTCTGACTTGTTTAACGCTATTATGAACAAATCAGCCGCTCCGCGTCCAGAATCAGAAGAAAAGACTGAAAAAAGCCTGGAAGACTATATGCCTGCTGATGACGATATTTTTGTTGCAAAAAACAGTATCAATACCGTAGACGATGTGCCGGAGTTGTTCTCAGAGCCGGAGGAACCTTCATTTGTTCCTAAGGTAGAAAAAAGGGAAGAAGCTCCTTTACCGATAAGCGATAAGCCGAATTTTATTGATAAAATTTTAGGCATTTCCCGCGCGCGGAAAAACCGTAAAGACCAATACTCATACAATGAGTCGTCTTCTCCGCGTTTTGGTAATGAGCAAGACGATATGGAAGCCGCTAATTCAGATGAACCTGAAAATTTAGATATTCCGGCTTTTTTAAGACGTAAATAATCATTCTTGCAAGCAAAACCCCCGTTATTGTTAAAATAGCGGGGGTTTTAATATTATTGCTTAATACATAAGATGTGATATTCGCCGTTTTGAACGCTGACACCGTGCGTATCATGCTCAAAGCCTGCAAATTCGCGGTCAAAATCTTCAAGCGACTGCAAGTATGCAAGCAACGGGCCATCCGCCTCACCGGCGTTTTCACCCGGCATTAAAAGCGGAATCCCCGGAGGATACGGAACCACGCCGGTGGCAACCGTTCTGCCCGCCATTTGTTTTAAAGTTAAGGATTCAACCTCATTTTTAACCAGTTTTTCATAGGCTTCAACCGGCGTCATATCAGGATGCGGCAGCACTGAAAATCCGGCGGATAATTTTTGGGTGATGCCCAAGCGCTTCATGGCGGCAAACATTTTATCGGCTAAATCTTTTAAGCCCATATCTTTATATCGCTCAGTATCGGCATTATAAATTTTGGGCAGAATGCGCTCAAGCGGCGTATTGTTTTCATAATCTGTTTTAAACTCAAACATCGCATTAAGCAGCGTGCCCCATTTGCCCTTGGTAACGCCCATTGAGAACAAGAACAAAATGGTAAAATCAGCAGTTTTTTCAACCACAATGCCTTTGGTATCAAGATAAGCGGTAAGGATTGCCGCCGGAATACCGTTTTCAGCCAAACTGCCGTTTGGCATAACCCCCGGAGTAATAACCGAAACTTTAATCGGGTCAAGCATGCAATAGCCGTCTTCAATATTGCCGAAGCCGTGCCATTCTTCATTGGGGTGCAAAACCCAACAATCGGGCGTAGTTGCCAACAACTCATCATCGGCTTTATAAAACGAAATACTCTCGCCGTTTTGATTTTTAACCGTATCGGGCTGCCAAACATCAAAGAACCAATCATTTTCTTTGCTTTTTTCAGCATGAATACGGGCAATCGTTTTACGGAAGGTTATCGCCTCGCGGATAGCAATATCGGTTAAAGTTTTGCCGCCGCCGTTATCCATCATTGCGGCGCTGATGTCGTTAGAGGCAATAATCGGATAAAACGGCGAAGTTGAAGAGTGCATCATCAACGACTCGTTAAACCGCTGGTGGCTTATCGGATTACGCCCTTCCAAAATATGAATCATGGAAGCCTGTGAGAATGCCGCCAACAATTTGTGAGTTGATTGGGTGGCAAACACGGTCGGTTGATTTTTATCATAGGTTTTAGGGTCGCAGCACATGGCATAGCGTTTTTCATAAAGCGGATTAAAGCGCGCATAGCCGTACCACGCCTCATCAAAATGCAAACGGTCAGAACTTTGTCCCAAAAGCTCGCGCACTTTGGCAACATTATAACACAAGCCGTCATAAGTAGAGTTGGTAACAATGGCATGCATAGGCTGCGGATTTATTTTGCCATGCACTAATGGATTTTGCTTAATACTCTCGGCAACCGCCTCTTTAGTTAAGCGCTCCGGAAAAATGGGGCCGATAATGCCGTAACGGTTGCGCGACGGAATTAAATAAGTAGGAACAGCGCCCGACAAGGTCATGGCGTGTTCAACCGATTTGTGGCAGTTGCGGTCGCATAGGCAAACGTCGTTGCGGGTTACGCTCGCCATTAAAATAATACGGTTAGAGGTGGAAGAGCCGTTGGTGATGTGATAACTCCGCGATGAATTAAAAACTTTGGAAATATAGCGCTCGCTTTCGCCGATAGGTCCGCTATGGTCAAGCATAGAACCAAGTTCGCCGACAGAAATGGATAAATCAGAGCGGAATATCTGCTCGCCGAAAAAGTTAAAAAAGTCACGTCCGACCGCTGATTTCAAAAACGCCGTGCCGCCGGTGTGTCCGGGGGTGTGCCATGAATATTCGTGCACTTTGGCAAACTTAGCCAAAGCTTTGAACATCGGCGGTAAAATAAACTGCCGATAACGCCGCACCGCCGCCTGAACGCGCCCGCTGATAAATTCAATAGTATCTTCCAACAGCCAAATAAAATCGCTTACTTTGTCTAGCACATCGGTCGGAATTTGCGACGCCATATTGCGGCTTGACATCACAAAAATCGGAATTTCTTTATTTTGCTCGCGGATAAAACTCAACGCCTCATACGTGTTGGCGCAGCGGCTACACTCAACGCCCATCAGCGCGCACTGTATACCGGCATCAGAGCTGAAAATAGCTTTAGCGTCATCTAAATTTTCAGCGACAATTACTTGCGAACCTTCTTTTTCCAAATCAGCCTGCAACCTGCGTACCGCCCTCGCCGCCGCGGTATTATCGGCTAAATTTTCATACATGAGCAAAATTTTAACCTGAAACGGGTTTTTAACATCTATCATACTTTTCTCCTTAAAAATGTTGTTACAGTTCGGATTCTATCATTTCAACCACCGGGAAATGGCTTTTATAGCGCGAAACTAAATTGCTTTTATCGGCAAATGAAATCCAAAACATCAAGACCAATGCGGCAACGGTTACCACAAGGGTTAAATAACGCACCCAACGCGGCACTACGCACTGAATTTGCTTATCATGCTGCTGCATTTCCCACTGGCGGTTTTCAGCCAGTTCATAAAAGATTACGGTGGCAATCACAAACATCAGCGCCCATCTGGTTTGCTCGGCATTTGAGCCTATCATCGCCGCCATGCTGTAAAACGCCCCGATAAGCCCGACCACTGTATAAAAAATGCCTTGATTAGCGTTCATTTTATCGCGCCCGATAATTTTGATAGCAACCGATGAGTAAATATACGGCAGCAGCGTCATAATCACGGCAATAGAGGCAATTTTGCCAAACTGTTGCGAGGCGGTCGGCGACATCGTGGCGAGCACCTGCACCGTCATAATACCGGCAACAATCGCCAAACCGGAAGCCGGAACGCCTTTTTTGTTGGTACAAGAAAAAACTTTGCCAAACAAGCCGTCATCGGCGGCGGCTTTAGCAGTTTGCCCAACCAATAACGTCCATCCGCCGAGCGAGCCTAAACAGCCGATAGCGGCGCACGCGGCAACAATATTGCCCGCAGTGGGTCCGAGCGCGGCGCTGACCGCGGTTGAAAACGGCGCGGAAGATGAAATTAATTCTGAGCTAGGCACAATACCCATTACCGCGCTGGAGCTTAAAACATAGCACACAGCGGCAATAATCACGCCGGCAACGGTTGCTATCGGCACGTTTTTAGTCGGGTTTTTAACAACCGCGGTTGAAACGGAAGCGCTCTCCACCCCGATAAACGCCCATAAGGTAAAGTTTAAGGTCATACCAACGGCGCTGATGTCGCTTTTGCCGGTGACATTCCAACCGCCCATATACGTATCGGCGCTAAACCAAAACCAACCCAAAACCGCCATGCCGATAATCGGGATTAATGCCACGCTGGTGGTCATACTCTGAATTTTGCCGACCACGTTCGGACCTAAAATATTGGCATAAGTAAAAAACCAAATTACGGCAATTTGCGCCATCGCCATGACCAGCGGATCTTTTAAGGTTGGAAAAAAGGTGGTTAAATAGCCGAGTCCGGCAACCGCCAAGCCCACATTGCCCACCACGTTGGCAAGCCAATAAACCAAATTGGTCTGATAGCCCATATAACTGCCGAAAGCCTTTTTGGCATAAGCATACGGTCCGCCCGATGCCGGATAAATTTGGGTTAATTTTGAAAACACCAACGCTAAAGCTATGGCGCCGACAATGGTAATAAGCCAACCGAAAATAGCGATACTGCCGATAGCCGCCAAGTTGGCAGGCAGCATAAACACGCCGGAGCCCATCATATTACCGGCGACCATTAAAGTTGCCGGAATTAAGCCGATTTTATTTTTTTCATCCATAGAACATCTCCTTAAACACTAAGATGCTATATAACTAATCAGCAAAAACCGTTTTACAATCGCCAAAGGCAAAAAATATTGCCGCCAGATACAACTTATACACAGCACGGACTCGTAAATATTGCAAAAAAAAAACGCGGAGTACAATAAGCTAAAATTCGTCAATTTCAGCTATGGAGTAGTGTTATGAGCCGTAATTTTAAGTTTTTTGCAAGCCTGGCATTGTTTTTGTTTGCCGCAAACTTTGCTTTTGCCCTCACCTGCCGCAATGATTACAGCGGCTCAGGCAGTTGCGCCGATAACAAAACTCCCGCCGGAACCTGCGAAACCTTAGGTTATTACACGGATGACGTTGAAAATTGCGGACACTACATTTACTGCCCTTTTGATACTAACTACAAAAGATGCACTAAAGCCTCTGCCTGCGACATAAAATGCAAAGGATTTTACACTTGCAGCGGTGACGGGCGCACTCCTATTGGCGATGTAAAATGCACCTGCGGCAATGTCAACTACTATAACAGATGTCAAGTTGTTGAAACCTGCGATACAAGCGGTAAATATGAAAATGGAGGAAGCTGCTCTGCATTTACTCAAGTTCAGGTTAATATTGGCACGTATACGAAAGGACAATATTTAGTCGGTGATAAATGCACCACAATTAATCTTAGCAAAGTATACTTGTATGCTGACTGCACTACTGCAAAAGATTGCGAAGGTAATCCTGGACCTGCTTATGGGCTTAAAACATGTCAGTATAATCAAGGAAGCGGTAAAACTGTTACATGCGGCGACTATAAATACTTTGAAAGTTGCGACGAAACGTGCGATACAAGCAGTAAATATGAAAATGGAGGATATTGCTCTGCATTTACTAACACACAGGTTATCAATAACTATACTAAAGGATATTATTTAATCGGTGATAAATGTACCAAACTTGATAATACCAAAGTATACTGGTATGCTAACTGCACTACTGCAAAAGATTGTGAAGGCAATCAAGGTGCCGCTTATGGACTTAAAGAATGTGATTATTATAAAGAAGTTGGAAGTGGTAAATCTGTTACATGTGGTCGCGTCACGTTTTATGAAAAGTGCGAGAAGAAAGAAACTTGTGATACAGAAAGCAGTTTTGAAAATGGCGGATATTGCCGTGCATATAAAGACTACCAATTTATTCCCGGCTATACTGATAAAGGGCAATATTTAGTCGGTGACAAATGTACCACTAGTATTGGTACTAAAATATACTGGTATGGCTACTGTACAGGCACAGATTGTAAAGGTAATAAAGGACCTGCTTATGGACTTAAAACATGTGAAACCGGATACTATGCGGTGGGAACCATAGTTAAATGTGGCGGCAATCTTTATGGTTCAGACTGCGCCGCCACTTGCAACTATGAACTACAAGCGAGCGATTGCGCTGAAAACCAAAGCTTTGTTGCGCACTGCCGCGATTATAACAACGTGGAATTTGGCGAATGCGTAGACAATTAATCGCTTTAGCCTGTCACATCACAAGGGGTGGTTTTCCACCCCCTTTTTTAATTTCCAGCTCCTATATAAAATTCCCATCCTGAGGAGGGGTGGCGGCGATAGCCGACGGGGTGGTGAAAATACGAGGAAGAAAATTAGACTTGTATGTTCTTTGTGCCTTTGAGTTTATAATAAAAACAAACATTTAATGTGCATCCAAATAGCAACAGTGACCACCCCGTCGGCTTCGCCGCCACCCCTCCTCAGGACAGATTGTTTACATAATACTGAGAATAGATTTGTTAAAGAAAATAAACAAGG
>CAVBCV010000007.1:0-59195 GCA_963594125.1 Lachnospiraceae bacterium | reverse complement strand
GTGGTCTTTTACAACTTATACACAGCGTAGACTCGTAAATATTGCAAAAAAAAAACGCGAGCTAAAATCTTCTCAAATTAATCATTTTGAGAGGATTTTAGCTCATGAATACACAATCGGGAAGATCAATGGTGGAGATGCTTGGTGTTTTAGCAATTATCGGCGTTTTAAGCGTCGGGGCCATTGCCGGTTATTCCAAGGCAATGATGAAATATAAGCTTAACAGACAGGCAGAAGGTTTTAATATGCTGCTCAACAGCGCTATTCAGTTACAGCCTGATTTAGACCGTACAGTTAAAGCAGGCGGACGTTTTAGCGCTGAGATTTTTTATAAACTCGGTCTGGTTCCTTCCGGCATGACTTATAAAAACAGCTATATTTATGATGTGTTCAATAACCATGTTAGCATTATGTATTACTCAGACACCCTACCCGATTTAGGACCTTATACTGAGTATCTGATGCAATATAATCTGGAACATTCCGGCACATCGGCTTCTGCCCGCGGGGTGGAAATTTGCCGCAATATAGTCAGTACCGCCAAAGCAAACGCCGCTGATTTAAAGTTTTTACAAATGCGCGCCGGAAAAAATGAGGGCGGATACGATGTTCCTTACGGCAGGGTGATGGGCGATAAAGAATGTCGGCAAGGCAAAAAATGCTTACGCAATATGAGCGTTAAGGACATAGACGATTTTTGCTCTTCGTGCACCTCGGAAACCAACTGCTCGCTTATGATTTATATTTATTCAGTTAATACCTAATCGTGCAAACTTAAAGCAAAACCGCCGCTTATTTTCATAAACGGCGGTTTTATTGTTGGTTTTAGCTTATTCGCCAAGATGCGGCATAGTTGCTTCTGCTGCCAAAGCCTTAACAAAATCAGCAAGTTTAACAACTTCTTGCTTTTCAGAGCCAAGGCGGCGAACCGTAACCGTGCGGTTTTCTTTTTCTTTGGCGCCGACAACGGCAATTACCGGTATTTTAGCCAAAGAATGTTCGCGAATCTTGTAATTGATTTTTTCATTGCGCAAATCAGTTTTAGCGCTCAATCCGGCTTTGCGGAGTTCTTTGGCAACCTCAGTTGCGTAATCATCAAATTCGCTGACAATCGGCATAACCACAACTTGTTCCGGCGAGAGCCACAACGGCAAGTGTCCGGCGTGATTTTCAATCAAGATGCCCAAAAAGCGCTCTATAGAACCGAACAAAGCGCGGTGCAACATTACCGGACGATGTTTTTCACCATCTTCGCCGATGTATGAAATATCAAAGCGTTCCGGCAGGTTCATATCAACCTGAATAGTGCCGCATTGCCATTCACGACCGATTGCATCCTTCAAAATAAATTCAAGTTTAGGACCGTAAAAAGCCCCCTCACCCGGGTTGATTTCATATTTGTAACCATGCGAGGTTAAGGCATTTGCCAATGAGTTTTCGCACAAATCCCAAATTTCATCTGAACCGATACGATAAATGCTATCCGGACGGGTTGAAAGATAAATTTTAACCTCGTTAAAGCCGAAATCTTTGTAAATATCTAAAATAAGCTTTAAGGTGGTGATGCATTCTTCTTCCATTTGTTCCGGAGTGCAGAAAATGTGCGCATCGTCTTGCGTAAATTCGCGTACGCGCATCAAGCCCATTAAGGCGCCGGAAGCCTCATAACGGTTTACTTTACCAAATTCGGCAATACGCAGCGGCAAATCGCGGTATGACTTAATGCCTTGTTTGTAAATCAGCAATCCGCCGGGGCAGTTCATCGGTTTAATGCAGAACCATTTTTTATCTTCAGTTTGTCCTGAATAGTTGTGCGCGCCGTATTTATCCCAGTGACCGGAAATTTCCCATAAGCATCTGTCCATAACGCGCGGAGTTGAAACTTCGGTATAGCCGTTGTTTTCTTGCCGGTTGCGCATATATTCAATCAGCTTGCGATAAATTTTGTAGCCTTTATCGTGCCAGAAAACCGCGCCGGGGGCATATTCAGGTTCAAAGTGGAATAAATCCATTTCGCGCCCCAATTTACGGTGATCGCGCTTAGCTGCCTCTTCAAGCATATCCAAATAAGCTTTAAGGTCTTTTTTATCCGCCCAAGCCGTGGCGTAAATACGCTGCAGCATTTCATTGTTAGAATCGCCGCGCCAATAAGCACCAGCAACTTTCATTAACTTAAAGGCATCGCCTACTTTGCCGGTTGACGGAACGTGCGGTCCGCGGCACAAGTCAGTAAAATCGCCCTGTTTATAAAGCGATATAACCTCATCTTCAGGTAAATCATTAATAATTTCAGCTTTATAATGTTCGCCTTTATCGGTAAAGAACTTAACCGCTTCATTGCGAGGCAGCACAAAACGCTCAATTTTTTCATCGCGTTTAACAATCTCATGCATTTTGGCTTCAATTTTAGCAAAATCTTCAGTAGTGAACGGTTCTTTACGCGCAAAGTCATAGTAAAAACCGTTATCAATGGCAGGACCGATTGTAACCTGAACATCAGGCCATAATTCTTTAACTGCTTCCGCCATAATGTGTGAAGCCGAGTGGCGTAAAATGTGCAATCCGTCTTTATCTTTGGCGGTAATAACGGTTACGGTTGCGTCGGTTGTGATAGGGGTTGTTAAATCTTGCAATTTGTCATTAACTTTAACTGCCAATGCGGCTTTTGCCAAGCCCGCGCTGATTTTGGCGGCAACATCATAACCGTTAGCGCCATCTTCCATTTTCATCACACTGCCGTCAGGCAACTTGATATTAACCATTATTTTCCTCTTTTCTTTAAAAGTTTGTAACTAGTCCATATTAATCAATTCTTGATAAACTGCAATAGTTTTATTGCACATAATTTCTTTGGTGAAATTACGTTTAATAAACCCTATTGCTTCCGCACCGATTTTCTCACGTTCTTCGGTAGTGAGATTTAAAGCCCATTTTAAGGCTGCTGCCAGAGCGTCAGAATCGCCGCTGGCAAAAAGACGACCGGTGACGCCGTCTTTAATATTTTCAAGCGAACCGCCGATGTTGGAGGCAATCACGATACGACCCATCGCCTCGCCTTCCGCGGCAATACGCCCGAATGCTTCCGGCTCGGTTGAGGCGGAAACCACAACGTCTGAAACCATCATCATCGCCGGAACGTCGGTAACATTACGAATAAAGGCAAAACGACCGTCAAGCCCTTGCGCGCTGATGGCTTCTTTTAACTCTTGGGTATAATAATCGCGCCCCTGGTCATCGCCGACAAACACGCAAAAATAATCCATGTCTTTAATTTTTGCCAAAGCGTCAATCATCAAGCGCTGCCCTTTCCAACGGGTTAAACGCCCGATGAGCAAAATAATCGGCTTATCTTCAGGCAGATCATACTCGTCCATAAGCTTAATCATGCGCTCGGCCGTCATTTTGTTGACATCAAATTTTTCCATATTAACGCAGCGGTGAATCATACGGATTTTCTTTTCATCGCAGTCATAATTTTTAAGAATATGGTTTTTGATGTGGTTGGAAACGGCAATAACCAAATCGCCGTAAGTCATAACGCGGTTATAATATTTTTTAATCCACCTCGGGCTTAAACCATATGTGCCGTGAAAGGTAGTTAAAAACTTGGCGCCGGTCTTTTTAGCCGCCCAATAAGCGCTCCATGCCGGAGCACGCGAGCGCGCATGCACAATATTAACCCCGTTTTCTTTAATTATTTTAACCAAACGGCGGTAATTAAGCCATAATTTAAATGGATTTTTGGTTTTAAGCGGCAATGTAAAATGCGGAACTTTGATGCGGTCAAGGTTATAGACCAAGCGTCCGCCGGCTGAAGCCACAAAATTAGAAATACCTTGTTCCTGCAAGGCAGTAGCGATTTCAATGGTGCCGATTTCAACACCGCCCTGATTAAGTTCCGGCAAAACTTGCAGAACAACCGGTTTTTTATCTTTATTTTTTTCCATTTTAATTATACAATCCCTCTTAAAATTAATTAACGGAGTTATATTATATGCAAAAGCACACTTTTTCAAATGGTTTTACAACCGATTTTGAGTATATTCAAGCAGATTTTTCCAATAATGCAGAAATTACTTTGGTGTATACACACGGATTTTGCGCCGACCCGTGGGGTCGCAAGCCTAATGAAATAAAAGAATGGTGCGCAAAACACAATATTTCATTTTATCGGTATGAGCTTGCCGGACACGGTTCTGACGCCGCCAATATTGAAAAAGCCGATTTTAATATCTGGAAAGAACAACTGTTGGAAATTATTGACAGCCTATCCGGCAAAATTATTTTAGCCGGAGCCTCGCTCGGCGGTTGGCTCAGCTTAAAGGCCGCAACTTTACGCCCCGAGCGCGTGTGCGGAGTTTTAGGTTTAGCCGCCGCGCCTGATTTTACCAAAGATAATGCCGACTATGTGACCGAAGCGCAAAAGCAAGAGCTTGAAAACACCGGCAAGCTGGTGATTGATGACGAAGGCTTTAAAATTGTAATCACACAGCGGCTTATTGACACCGGCAATCAAAACCTAATGCTTGACAAGCCCTTTATCGGCATAAATTGCAAAACGGTTTTAATTCAAGGCATGGAAGATGATTCGGTTTATTGGCCGAAAGCGCTTAAAATCGCTGAAAAAATTCAGGGGCAAGATGTTATGGTAAAACTGCTTAAAGGCAGCAATCACCGCCTGAATACCGACTCTGATATTAAAGAAATTTTATCGGCTCTTGACAGCCTGATTTAATTTTTAGAGCAATTTAAAAAACGCAAAGCGCCGAAACTACTCGGCGCTTTTTAGTTTAATCGTCCATCGGCGGGGGTGGAAGCATATCGCCTTCAGGAGGAGGCGGAAGCATATCGTCGCCGCGGCGCTTATCCCCGCGTTTTTGCATCTGTTTGTTAAATTTAGCCTTATCTTCCGCTTTAAGCTTTTCAAACGCCGCTTTTTGCTCAGGAGTTAAAATATTTTCAAACTCTTCCATATTAGCGCGGCGCTCTTTATCTATTTTTTGACGGAGCTGCATCATTTCATCAAGAAGTGGCTTGATTTTTTCTTGTCCGGATTTACGGATTTGCTCAGCCTTTTTCTGCTGTTCAGCGGTCAGATTAAGCTTATCAGCCAAGCGTTTAGCCATTTTTTCATGATGTTCTTTGTCAAATTTGTGCTTTTGCATTTGCGCGACCTGCGGCGCCTCACCTACCACTACCGGCTTTTGCGCCATGGCGGTTCCGGCAAGCAATATGCCGATTGCCAAAGCACCGCAAAAAAATTGTTTATTCATCTTTATTCTCCTTTAAAAAACTCAACTTATCTGCAAGTTGTTTACGGGCGTTAAACAGGCGCGATTTAACCGTTCCGAGCGGAATACGCAATTTGGCGGCGATTTGCTCTTGCGACCAGTCTTCAAACTCAAACAAAACAATCACCTCGCGCAACTGACGCGGCAGGGCGTCAACTGCTTTTAAGATAATTTTTTGCCGCATTTTGGCGTCTATAACTTCTTCCGGCGGGCGAGTTTCGGCGCGCATTTCATCAATATGCTCATCGCTTTCGCTACGCATTTGTCGCTGATATTCGCCGGAGCGAAAATAATCGCGGCACAAATTGGCGGTTAAAGTGCATATCCACTGCTTAAATTTGCCCTGCTCGCTGTATTTGGGCATATTTTGCCATGTTTTAATATACACTTCCTGCTCCAAATCTTCATTTGATGAGCCGGTCAGCTTGCGGATAACCGCGCGAACGTATTTTTTATTTTGCTCAATAATATCCTTCATCAGCTAACCATCAACAAACCATACTCATCAACCGGAAGTCCCATATCCTCAATTACGGAACCGTTTTCAGTCATATACAATTCTTCCGTCCAGGCATCAAACAGCAACGGCTGCGGAGTTTGGCGCACAAACACCGTAAGCAAAAGCGCCAAGCCTGCCGCTCCGCCTGCAACCGCTTTTATCACCTTGCGGCGGCGTTTGCGGGCAAAGTATAACGGACGCGCCTCTCGTATAAGTTTTGAAATTTCTTCCATAATTTTCTCCTTACATTAAGGTATAACGAACTAAGTTAAAATAAAGTTCATCTTTAAAATATTTTTTTGGCGCATACATAAAATCAGACGGCAAAAAATTTACGGAGAATAGCATGAAAAGCCTTATCAGCGGATATGTTCTGGCCTTTTTTACGGTTATGATGTGGAGCTTAAACTTAATTTATTCCAAATATTTAGCCGGAGTGGTAACGCCGGTGGAAATTTCATTTTACCGCTGGCTTTTTGCGCTGATTGTTATGCTGCCTTTTTGCTACAAAAATTTTAAGGCGGAATACAAAGCAATTTTGGCGCACTGGAAGCTTTTGGTTTTAATGGCGGCAACCGGAACCGGCGGACTTAATCTGTTGGTATACCACGCCGGATACACCGCATCAGCAACCAATATGTCACTGATTAGCATTTTAGGACCGATATTTTTAATTTTTATGTCGGCGCAAAAAATTTCCGCTTCACAAATTGCCGGAATCATCATTACCGTTTTCGGGGTGCTGATGATAATCTTAAACGGTAATTTTAAGTCGCTTGCCGCGTTTAAATTTGTTGACGGCGATATTTATATGTTGGGCTCAGCCTTTTTGTTTGCGCTTTATGCCGTGCTGCAAAAGCGTATTCCGACAAATGTGCATACCATATCAATGCTGTTTGCCACCGTTATTTTATGCACCCTCGCCTTTTTGCCGCCGGTAATCGGCGAATTTTCAGTCAGCCAATTTCAAAGTTGGTCTTACAGGGTGTGGGGAGTATTATTATCCTTGGGAGTGGTCAACTCTTTTTTAGCATATTTATTTTGGGATATTGCTATTCAAAAAATCGGCACCGTTGCCGCCGGAGCCTTATATTACACCATGCCGATTTTTACGATGTTCTTTTCCTTCATCTTTTTGCATGAAAAAGCCGACATGGTGCAATTTATCGGCATAGCAATTATTTTTGCCGGAATTATACCAATATTGCGGCCAAGCTTAAAACACAAAACCAAACTTAAGCCTTGACGCGTAACTTTTATAATGATACATCTTTATTAAAGAGGTGTATCATGAATTTTAAGTGTATTAAATGTCATTCTGAGAATATTATCAAAAACGGAATTGTATCCGGCTGGCAACGCTATAAATGCAAAAACTGCGGCTATCAATTTACTAAGCTGGCGCCCGCCGGAAAGCCTATATTTTTAAAGCTTATTGTCCATCATCTGTTTGTTGCCGGTTTGTCTATGCGTAAAATTGCAGGTATAACCGGCGTTACTGCGCAATCGGTGTCGCGTTGGATAAAAAAATGGCATCAAGCGTACATATCTGAGGTCGGGAAACACGAAACCTTGTATTATGCCACTGAAGAAAATTTAGCGGAGTGCCTTAATATTAAAAAAACTGATAAGTTATTGATTTCATCAATGGAACTGCCTTCCGGCGCCAAATTTAACATTGTTATTCAGCTGCCGCCTAACCCTGAACAACATTAAAAAAGTTACACTTTATTTTTTTCGCTTGCTTTTGAATTTGGCATTTTTTACATTGCCTTAACTTTAATTTTTACAGAGGTTTTAAGGTTATGTACGTTAAAAAAATCAAAAGCACTAATATAATTTATCATATTGTTTACGCTGCGCTTTTAGTGGCTCTCGGGTGGTATTTGCACGGAAAATTTACCCCTGACTTTGCGGCGATGACGCAAGATAACACTCCGCCGCATGTGTTGGTTCGGAGTTTAACCAAAGCGGATATTTCCGCCAAAAAGAAATATATTGCTCAAGTTGAGCCGATAAACAGCGTTGATATTGTTCCGCAAGTTTCCGGTTACTTAGAAAAAATTATGTTCAATGACGGCTCTTTTATCAATAAAGGCGATGAAATATTTTTAATTGAACAACGCAAATATAAAGCGGATTTAAAATCGGCGGAAGCGGCAGTTAAGCAGCTTAAAGCCGATTATAACCGTATTAAGTCATTGCACCAAAAGCGTTTTGTTTCAGACAAAGAACGCGATATTGCCGAAAGCAATTTGGAACAAGCCGAAGCCGCGCTTGATTTAGCCAAACTTAATCTGGAATACACGCATATAAAATCGCCGATTTCCGGTTATATCGGCAAAGCTTTGGTTACGGAAGGCAATTTAGTCAGTCCTGAAACTCCGAAATTAGCCCGTATTGTGCAAACCAAGCCTATCCGAATCGCTTTTTCGGTAAGTGATAAAGAGCGCTCGGACTTTATGCAAAAAATAAATGATGTTAAAAATATTTCTATTGACGTGGTTTTACCAAACGGAAGCACTGAAACCGTGCCGGCGCAAAATTTGTTTTTTGATAATGAGGTAAATCCTGAAACCGCAACCATACCGGTTTATGTTGATGTTGAAAATAACGATAATTTGCTGGTTGTCGGCAATTACGTTGATATTTTTGTACGCTTTAATCAGGCTAAAGAGGCCGTGTTGGTTCCGCAAGTCGCGCTTTCGGCCGATATTAACGGCAGCTATGTTATGATAGTAAAAGATGATAACACCGTTGAGCAAAAATATTTGCAGCTCGGCGAAGTTATTGATGACAATCAGGTAGTTATTTCAGGTTTGGACGGCTCTGAAAAAGTGATTGTACAAGGCTTGCAAAAAGTTAAAAACGGCATAACCGTTACTCCTAACTCAGCTGATGCCGGCGCGCTTAATAAATAACGGAGGTTGTTATGTTTTCAGGATTTTTTATTAAGCGTCCGCGCTTTTCGTTTGTAATTTCAATCATCATTGTATTGGTAGGAATTATCGCGCTGTTTAAGCTGCCGATTGCCTTATATCCCGATGTTACTCCGCCGCAAATTGCCGTGCGGGCAATGTACCCCGGAGCAAGCGCTGAAGTTATTGCTAAAACCGTGGGTATTCCGCTTGAAGATGAAATTAACGGCGTGGAAGATATGTTGTATATGGATTCTTCATCAGAAGATTCAAGTTATACTTTAACAGTTACCTTCAAAACCGGCACTGACCCCGATATTGCTTTGGTTAAAGTGCAAAACCGCGTGCAGCAGGCATCATCAAAACTGCCGGAAGAAGTTACTCGTCAAGGGATTTCCGTTAATCGCGAATCGTCTAACATTTTGGGCTTTATTGTATTTATGTCGCCCAAAGGAACTATGTCTGACCAAGAAATAAGCGATTATATTTACAACAACGTGCAGCGCACTATTTCTAAAATTAACGGCGTCGGCAATCTTAATGTGTACGGCTCAAAGCTAAGTATGCGCGTTTGGCTGAACGCCGATAAAATGGCGGCGATGAAAATCAGCGTTAATGACGTGTACAGCGCGGTTTCAAGCCAAAACTACCAACCGACACTCGGTAAAGTCGGCGCTGTCCCTACTCTTTCATTTAATCCGATGGTTTACGCCCTGCAAACCGACGGCCGTATGCAAACTGCCGAACAATTTGAAAATATTATTGTTCGCACGGCGGAGCAAGGCGGTCTGGTTCGCTTGAAAGACATTGCTAAAGTTGAAATCGGACAAGAAGATTACGCTGTATCCGGTTTGTTTAACGGCAAAAATTCTATTACCATGGCG
This sequence comes from Lachnospiraceae bacterium, assembly GCA_963594125.1. GTDB lineage: Bacteria > Pseudomonadota > Alphaproteobacteria > RF32 > CAG-239 > CAAFZY01. The sequence goes on along the minus strand of CAVBCV010000007.1, from coordinate 49,603 downwards.
GTTACCTTATCATCAGGCGCCAACGCGCTTGAAACCATGGCTAATATTAAAGCCTCATTAGCCGAGTTGGCAGAATTTTTCCCTGAAGATTTAACCTACACTTTTGGTTATGACGCCACCAAATATATTGATGCCTCTGTGGAAGAAGTGGTATTTACGCTTATTTTAACCCTTGTTTTGGTAATCGGCGTTTGTTACTTTTTCCTGCAGGATTTTTATTCAACGCTTATTCCGTCGCTTACCATTCCGGTTTCGGTTTTAGGTACGTTTGCCGTTATTTTAGCTTTGGGATACAGCATTAATATGTTTACGCTGTTTGCTCTGTTGCTCGCAATCGGTTTGGTGGTTGATGACGCCATTATCGTGGTTGAGCGCGTGGTGTTTTTGATGCAGCACCAAAACTTAAACGCTTATGACGCAACTTTCAAAGCTATGAGTGAAATTTCAGGAGCGCTTGTTGCAACCTCATGCGTGTTGCTTGCTATTTTTGTTCCGGTAGGGTTCTTAGACGGCATTACCGGCAAAATTTATCAGCAATTTTCAGTAACTATCGCCACCGCGATTATGTTTTCGCTGTTGAACGCCTTAACCCTCTCGCCTGCTCTTTGCTCGTTGTTAATTAAAAAAATTAAAAGGCCGACCAAAGGTTTTTGGCATAAGGTAAACAGCACCATTGAAAAAATTATTCATTCATACAGCATTTCCGTTTCCGTAATTGCTAAAAAAATTCCGGTTATCATCACGATATTTGCGTTGCTGATAATTTTGGCGTGGGGGCTGTTTTCATCATCTGCCACCTCATTTATTCCTGATGAAGATCAGGGCGTGATTGTGCTCAGCATGCAGTTGCCGGAAGGCGCTTCCAAGCGCCGCAACTTTGAGCTGATGAACAAAGTAAATGAAGTTATATCTTCCGAATCTGGAGTTGAAAACGTTTCAAACGTGGTCGGTTACAGTTTAATGGGCGGGCGCGGCGAAAATGTTTCAATGTCGTTTATTGTGTTAAAACCGTGGGAAGAACGTAAATCGGCATATCAATATTCAACCGCCATTCTTAATCGCTTGCGCATTAAGTTGGCCGCTTTTCCGGAAGCAGACTTTCAGCTCTTTGAAATGCCTGCTATTCCGGGGCTTGGGTTGGCTAACGGTTTGGATATTCGCTTAGAATCGCGCAAAGTGGTTGATTATCAAAAGCTTGACGCCGCATTGCAAAGCTTTTTGCAAAACCTTAATCAGCTTCCGCAAATTGCTTACGCTTATTCAACCTATAATGCCAAAACGCCGAATATTTTCTTAAAACTGGACAGAACTAAAGCTGAAAGTATGAAAGTTCCGATGTCTAACATCTTTTCAACGTTGGAAAGCTATTTGGGTTCGGCATACGTCAACGATATTAACCTCGGCACGCAGGTAAATAAAGTTATGTTGCAGTCGGACTGGAAATATCGGCAAGATATTGACAGTATTAATGATTTATATGTCGCTAACTTAAACGGTGAGATGGTGCCGATGCGCGGCATGACCGAATTACGCAAAATTTTGGCGCCGCGCGTGGTAGAGCGTTACAATCAATATCCGGCCGCCAGCGTTACTGCCGTTCAAACCGGAGCTTTCAGTACCGGTGAAGCAATGGACGCGGTTGAAAAGTTGGTAAAATCGTTGCCGGAAGGATTTAATATTGAGTGGTCAACCATGAGCTTTCAAGAAAAAAGCACTCACGGACAAATCGGCTACTTAATTGCTCTTGCCGTTATATTCGCCTATTTATTCTTGGTTGCGCAATATGAAAGCTTTATTGTTCCGATTCCGGTGCTGCTTTCATTGGTGGTTGCCGTCAACGGAGCTTTGTTAGGGCTGTTTTTCAGCGGAATGCCGCTTAGTATTTACGCGCAACTCGGGTTAATTCTGTTAATCGGACTGGCCAGTAAAAACGCTATTTTGATTGTTGAATTTGCCAAAGAAGAACGCGCTAAAGGATCAACGATTGTTAATGCGGCAATTAAAGGCTTAAAAGAACGTTTCAGAGCCGTGCTGATGACCGCATTTGCCTTTATTTTAGGCGTTTGGCCGATGGTGGTTGCTTCCGGTGCCGCCGCCGCAAGCCGCCGCGCTATCGGCGTTCCGGTATTTTGGGGCATGATTGCCGGTACTGCAATCGGTTTGTTTATTATTCCGCTGATGTATGTGTTGGTTCAAACTTTATTTGAAAAAGCGCATAAAAAGAAAAAATAAGCATAAAGGCCCCTGCTATATTGCAGGGGCTTTTGCATAAAACGCACCGTAAAACTATTAAATCCGGCAATGTATTTTAACGTTTATGCAGCGAAAGCTTTATTCCGGCAATGCGTAATATTCGTTTTTGAGAAGACTCTTTATATGAAAACAAATGCTCATACCAATGCTCTACGCCTTTGCTGAATAATTGTTCTTCAATTTTTTTAGCGGCGTCAGCACTGTTCCAATTACCGCTGCCGCAATCAAGTTGATTGTAAAATTCATCTTCTTCAGTTAATTGCGATAAATCTTTATACCATGGCAAATGTCTTGCCTCGTACGGCGCGCCGACGCGGATAGCGCTGAAGAAATCGTAACTGTGGCGTTTTTTTTGCGGACGATACATTGCAAAAGTTGTATCAAGGCTGGATTTATAAAAAACAGGTTTAAACCAATTAAGCGCCTTTTTATAAAACTGCCGCTCCCAGCGTATGGTTAATTTTTTCAGCATATAACAATCCGGCAAGTCATCAAGTTTAAGTGAAAAGCCTACTTTGTTTACCTTAGGATATTGTTGCAGCAAACGGTAAAACAAGTTCATAAAATCAGCCGGACATTCTTTAACCGGAATTACGTCCGGATCGGTTAAAACATAATATTCATTCTCGCGCACCGATTTAAATTCTTCAGCTTCAAAAAACACCTTATGTCCATAGTTTTTAGGCATATAATGCACTGTATACGGCGTTTGCTTTAAATATTGCAGCATTGGCGGATAGGTTGAAACGTTATCAATAATATGAATATTTTTAAGCCCGTATTTTTCCAAAACAGCAATTATGCTTTTAAGATAAGAAAGCCTGTTAAATGAAATAATATAAATCGGCAGCTGAGTGCAATCGTGAGCGTCTACCGGCTCATTGTTCTTTATTTTGAATAAATTAAACAGTTTATATTCAGATTTACAGCCGCAGATACTTTTACTTAAAAGCGGTATTTTACAAAACCCGATAGTCTGCTCAGAGTGCGCCGCCTGCCAATATTCAGGATAATCTGTTTTAAGCACATCATAAATTTTTTGCTGCGCCTGCTTCATTTTATCGGCTTGCCGCTTAGAAGTATTGCTATCATAATCACGATATTTAAATAAAACTTCAGGCAAATTGGCAAATTTAGTTTTATTAATCAGCCGAACCCATAAAGCATAATCTTCTGCCGGTGAAAATTTTTCTTCATAACGGATATTGTTTGTATCAAGCACGCTTTTGCGAATCATCGCCGAAGGGTGCAAAACGGCGCATACCGACATCAAACTCTTTTTAATTTGGCAGTCAACAATATAACGTTTTTTAAGTTTGTATTTAGGAAATTTTTCATACCAACAGCCCACAACCCCTACTTCAGGATTATCATCTAAAAACTTTACCTCTTTGGCAAGGCGTTCCGGCAACGAAACGTCATCATGATCCATAACCGCAATATATTGCCCTTTGGCTAAGCTAAGCAGATGGTTGCGAGTTTGCGATATTCCTAAATTTTGCTTATTGACGTAATATTTAATACGGGCATCTGTTTTGGCATATTCGGCGAGCAGATGTTTTAAATTATCATCTTCAGAACAATCATCAACAATTAAAAATTCATAATCTTTAAATGTTTGTTCTAAAATGCTGTTTATTGCCGCGCGCAAATATTCGGGATTGGTTTTATAAACCGGCATCAAAACTGAAACTTTAGGGGTCATACCATTCTCCTTATTTAACATCTGTAAGCAGATTAAATGTTTTAATCTGTATTGTCAATTGATTGTAATACAACTTATACACACCCCAGACTCGTAAATATTGCAAAAAAAAAACGCGAGCTAAAATCTTCTCAAATTAACTTTTTTGAGAGGATTTTAGCTCATGTATACATATTTTAGCCGCTTTTTGCACCACACTCTGTCACACTCCGACGTAAAGCCACAGTCCACCTCTATGTTGTCACCATCGGGCTTGACCCGATGGTCCAGGTCCAACCAAGTAGCTAATTTGCCCCACCTGGACACTCCGATCAAGTCGGAGTGTGACAGTTATTGTGCTGGAAGATCTATGGTTGAGATGTTAGGAGTTTTAGCTATTATTGGAGTCTTATCCGTTGGGGCGATTAGCGGATACAGCAAAGCGATGTTTAAATACAAACTAAACAAGCAAGCCGAACAATACAACACTCTGATAAACGCCGTGGCTCGCAACGCTCATAGCTTTGACAATATTAACACCGGCGGTTTTCAAAACATAACCGCATACTTTATTAAAATGGGCGAAATACCGCAAGAAATGCTAAAAAACAACAGCTCTAATTATGTTTATGATATTTTTCATCAAGAATATATTATTGCCTTGATTAATGACACAACCAATGGTGATAAATCTATTAATTTATCGGTTATAGCCGACGCATCGCTTAAAACCAAATCTGCCGAAAGTTTGGAAATCTGCCGCAACATGCTGATAACCGCTAAAGAAAACGCCGATAGCATTTCATCGGTTTCCAGCGTAACCAGAAACGACGAGAACACCGGTTATAACAGCACTGTATTCTGGGGCGATAAAAACTGTGCCAATGGATGGTCGCCTTGCCTTAAAAACCTAACGCTTGACAACATTTATAATTTTTGCACCAAATATATCGGCAAAGATTATAACGAATTTAAGATTAGCTGGACATAACTTGATAACAGTAATATTTTTTCAGTTGCAAAAGCCAAAAAAACATAATAGACTGCAAAGCAGGTAATTTTTTACAAGGAGAACCACATGATATCTAAAATTGTTAAATTATTTGCCGTTGTTTTGCTGTTATCCGCTTGCGGCAAAGAAGATCCGAACCTTTCCAAAATGGTTATTCAAACCTCTGACGGTCAAGTAACCTATTACCTTGAAAAAGCCATTACCAAAGAACAGTTACAGCACGGCTTAATGGAACGTAAAGAACTCAAAAGCGATTCCGGCATGCTCTTTTTACTGCAAGGTCAAAGTGAAATCGCCATGTGGATGAAAGACACCTACATTCCGCTTGACATGCTCTTTATCGGTCAAAACAAACGCATTGTTGCCGTTTATAAAAATGCCAAACCACTCTCAACCGAGCTTATCCGCCCTGAAATTTCTGAACCGTTAAGCGCTGTGGTTGAATTGAACGGCGGCGATATTGATAAAAACAATATCAAAGTCGGTGATAAAGTTGAAAATGATTTAATTCAAAAATTTTCAATAAATCAATAAGCTAATTACTTCACTGATTTTAAATTCAAAGATTAAGCCCTGCAACAACATTTTGCAGGGCTTAAATTTATTTTCCGTTATTAAATTTTAACCGGTTCCAACCTTTAGGCTCTTTGCTCGGCGCCCCCTGAACGGGTTTTACCGGCTGCGCTTGCGAGGTTGTTTCAGTTGCTGATGTTTCGCTTTTAGCCCAATTCCGTACCGGTCCTTGTTGCATTTTAGATTTAATCAAAGCGCGGTGCGCATCGTTTTGCGGCACTCCGATAGGCAGCACCTGCCCTAACAGCGCCGGCGAAACAAATTGCATTTTTTTCTTTTCATAGGCTTCCACAATAGCGGTTAAAGTTTTTGCCGCCGGAGAAGCGTTAAATGAACGGATATTACCGGCATAAAACACCGTAAATGAATAACACGGAACTGAGAACAACACATCGCTGTAATCAACCCCGCGCACAAACCTTAATAGCACCCGCGGCTTAATAACGCACTGGTCAACCACATTTGAAACATTTTCATCTTTGGTCAAAAATTCTTTGATAAACAAATCAATTTCAGGCTTTGTCAAAATTCCGCAAAAGCCGGTAATCGCCATGCTGTCAATACTGTAACCGGTATAACCGTCTTGCGGCATTTCAACCGTATAACAAAACGCCTGCTCCGCCTCGGTAATATTAAGCAATGACGGCGCTGAAATTGTTCCTTTCATACGCGGAGTAACCGTTAAGGTATCTTTAGGAGCCTCCTGCCGCCGCCATGATTCTTTATCTTGCTGAAACAGAACTCCTTCCTGCGCCAAAGCCTGAAGCGGCAAAGCCGTGCTCAAAGCCAATAAAACCGAAAGATATTTTGTTTTCATGTTAAAACCTCCTCAAGTTATTTATACGCGGTTTATATTCCTCTACCAGAACAAATAATCACCCTGATATTCAAGCGCTACCCCCACTGTGGTATCTGAGCGGCTTTTACGCGCGCCTTTGGTTTTAGCCAAATGATAATCGGCAAACGGAGCAAGCGCAAACCCGCCTGCCAAAGCAACGCTCAAACGATTGTTAAATTTAAGCTCATACTTATAGTCAGTCGCTTTATACATATCATACACAAAATATTGACGGTAGTACCCGTCTGAAACAAAGTTTACACCCTCGCGCACCGGATATTCAAACGTATAGCCGGTTTCAGCGGCGGTTTTCATATTGCTGTCATCATACGTAAAATCAGCTTCTTCCACCGCGGCAAGGTATAAATCTTTAAAATAAGTGCCGTCATAGAGTTTAACACCGGCTTTAGCGCGCACAATTTTGGTACGATAGTCTTTGCCGTCTTCTTCAAAAGTGGTAAACTCGGTTTCATAACCCAAGCTTGCAAACGGACCGACCACGCCTTGTTCCAAATTCCACATTTTATGGATATAATCGGAAGTAAACAAAATCTGGTCATCTTTTTCACTGCTTGTAGTGACATCGCCTTCCGTGGTTTTGGTTTTGCCGTATTCCATAAACAAGCGGTTTACCCACACCAAATTAGCGTTATTATATTCTAAATTACCGTCAAACACACCGGCAATGACCGACTCTTCATCAGAGCTGAAATCAGGATAATTTTCATCTTCATCACGGTTAGTCACGCTGTTTTGCGTATATTTTAACGCCAAACGCTTTAAGTTAGCTTTAAGCGATGAGGTTTGCTCAAGCTTAGCCGCTTCAGTTTCTGCCAAAGGTTCGGCACAAGCCGCAGCTGTCCATAATGCCGGAATTGCCAACAACACAGATTTAGTAAAAAAGTTCATATAAGTTCTCTCTAAAGTTCAAGTTACAACAATTATACTTTTGCTTATTTTCCGAACATGGTTTTATAAGCAATAGCAAGCCGATCAAGCCTGCCGATATGCGGCTTGGGCGACATAATCTCCCATCCGCGGTTTTGCATAATATCAAAATAGCGCCGAAAAATATTTAAGAACACTTTTAGCGGCAGCATTTTCTTTTTATCGCCTTGAGCCAACAGCGCAAAAGCTCTGTCAAAATTTTCCGCAGCCAAACGGGCTAACTGCTCGCGCACCGCGATTAAGTTTTTATCGGTGATGGCATCCATCGGATTGCTGATATTTATCCCCGCTTTTTGCAAAAGCTCAGCCGGCATATATAAATGTCCGGCGATAGCGTCTTCTTTAACATCTTTCAAAATATTGGTAATCATCATTGCCCGCCCGAAGCTTTGCGCCAACTCGCGTTTTTGTGTTTCCGACAATTCGCCGATTATAGCGAGCATAATATAAGTCGGCATTTCCGCCGTTCCGTAACAGTAGTGATAAAAAGTGTTAAAATCCGGAGCTTGCAAAGGTTTAGGACAATCAAGCATCGTACAATTTAAAATTTCTGAAAAATCGCTTTTTTTAATTTTAAACCGCATACAGTTTTTATAAATTCGGCGCCCGATATCCGTTGCCGGAACTTTTTTATCATAAATATTTTCAAGTTCGCGCTGCCATGCGGTGAGTAAATCAGATTTTTCCTGTTGCGGCATATTGCCGTCAACCACAACGTCTAAATGGCGGCAAAAAGCGTATAAAGTATAAATCGCCTCGCGCTGCGCTTTAGGCAATCCCCGCATACACCAAAACAGCGTTGCTTGCGATTTTCTGACCAATTTTCCTACCAAACTCATTTACATTCCTAACCTTTTACGAGCAAAACTTTAATGCAGATTATACCATTGTTTTGGCTTAGTCAATTACTTAGCCATTGCGTCCACAGTTAAGCCTTAATTTTTCAAGCCACGGCTGAATATCTTGAAGAGCGCGGCGGCAATATCCCTCTTTGCGTTCCGCGCCTTTAAGGTAACGATATTTCCCTTTTGCCGTAAGCTCAGGCGGCAGCTCAGGAAACAAGCCAAAGTTAACATTCATCGGTTGATAATGCTCAATATCCGTTGCATCGGCTAAATGCGCCAGCACCGACCCCAAAGCCGTTGTTTTCGGCGGCAAAACCGGAGTTTGTCCTCCGCATAACATAGCTGCAAAATATCCCGCCATTAAGCCGACCGAAGCGCTTTCAACATACCCTTCGCATCCGGTAATCTGCCCCGCGAACATAATATGCGGATATTTTTTAAGGCGCAAAAATTCATCAAGCAAAATCGGACTCTTAATAAACGTATTTTTATGAATTCCGCCAAGCCGGGCAAATTCAGCATGCTCCAGCCCCGGAATAGTCTTAAAAATACGTTCCTGCTCGCCATATTTTAATTTAGTCTGAAACCCGACGATATTGCGCAGCGTATCTTCTTTGTTATCTTGCCTTAACTGCACCACGGCATAAGGTTTTTCGTCCGCGTTCGGGTTTGAAAGCCCCACCGGCTTCATCGGTCCGAATAAAAGCGTGTCTTCACCGCGCTCCGCCATAACCTCAATCGGCAGACAGCCGTCAAAATATTGCGGTTTTTCAAAATCATGAAACTCCGCTTTATCAGCGGCTAAAAGCTCATGCACAAAATTATAATATTGCTCTTTACTGAGCGGACAATTAATATAATCGCGCCCATCGCCCTTATCATATCTTGACTGATACCACGCCTTTGAAAAATCAACACTTTCCTTATAAACCACCGGCGCAATAGCATCATAAAATGAAAGCGCCTGATTATCTATAACCCGCAAAATGCTTGCCGCCAATTTATCGGACGTAAGCGGACCGGTTGCCACAATCACCGGCTGATTATCATCAATCGGCAAATTTTCAATTTCAGCTGAAACAATGCTGATATTCGGCTGATTTTTAAGTTTTTGCGTAACAAAAGCGGCAAACCCCTCGCGGTCAACCGCCAACGCCCCGCCTGCCGGAACCTTGGTTGCGTCAGCAGCTTCCATAATCAACGAACCGGCAAGCCGCATTTCTTGGTGCAAAAGCCCCACGGCGTTATGTTCGTAATCATCGGAACGGAGCGAGTTTGAGCAAACCAACTCTGAAAAAGCGGCATTTTTGTGCGCCGGTGAAAACTTTTGCGGTTTCATATCAATCAGTTCAACTTTAACCCCGCGGCACGCAAGCTGCCACGCCGCCTCGCTTCCGGCTAATCCGGCGCCGATAATTTTAACGCAAATATCGCTCATATTTTACCTCTGATGTTAAAAAATATGCACCTTTGTAGCTTTTTTGAGCTTAAAAGTAAACAAAAAACTCCTCTTTTTTATTAAACTTTTTTTAAGCCTATGAATGTTAAAATAAGCCATTAAACTAACAAAGGCTAAACATGAAAAAAACACTTTTGTTCATATCCGGAATTTTATACGCAACCGCGGCCATGGCTGAGCCAAAGACCGTGCCGATAAACATGGCGCAACAGCAATCGCAGGCTGAGGGCGGCAATCAAGGCATGATTATGGATTCGGCTGATTTAAACTTTAATCCTGAAGTTGACGCGTTCGGCGATGCCGTTAATTTAAGCAATAACGCGGCTGATGACACTCCGATTAAAGTAAATACCAGCCAGTCACTGACCGATAATATCAAAGAAAACGCGCCTGATAATATTCAGGATATGAATATGCCCGAAGTTAACAAAAATTGGGTAAATCAGCTGATAACTTCCGCCAAAGATAATATTGAAAACAAAGGCGCCGCCGTCAATCCTCTCGCTTCCGCTATGGAACAAGCGCAAGGACAAGTTAAACGCTCCAACGCCGCTATTTTTGATATTTCCGGCGTAATGCTTCGCATGTCATACAAGCAAGCGGAAGATGCATTATTCAAACGCGGCTACAAAAAAAGCATGCAAAAAATGGATGTTCCCAACTTTATTCGTTGGCGCAATGAAGAAAAATGTCGCAATCAGGGCGTTATCGGCTATGAGCGCATTGAAAGCTGCGTAATCCGCCTTGCGCAAAAAGAAAATTATCAATTTATATCCGAGGCTTCGTTTAATAAGTTTGACACCAAAGAGACCGTCAAAATTTATTTAACCAGCACTTTTACCAATAATAAAATTTACCGCATTACATATCGCTCTGAGGCCGCCAACTTAACCGGCAACAGCCAAAAATCGGTTTATTTGCGCAACATTAAGGTTTATGACTTTTGGAAAAAAATCAACCAAAAATACGGCGTTCCCGATAACAAAGACGATGTAATTTGGGGCTTAGGCGGCAACAAACCGTACATGCGCGCCGCCACCGGATTTTTAGTGCTTGAAGACAATATGTTGCGCGAGCTTGACTACACTCGTATGTCACGCGAAGACCAACGCTTTTTAAATACTGACGTTTACACTTTTTAGGAACCAACATGCTTAATCAAAACTTTTTTGCAGAACTTTCCGAGCTTATCTGCACTCGTATCAGTCATGACTTAATCGGCAACATCGGCGCGGTTGCCAATGCCGTTGAACTTATGGATGAAGACCCTGAAGGCATAGATGACGCTAAACCGATTTTAAACATAAGCTCAAAGGTTTTAACTGCGCGCTTAAAGTTTTTCCGTTTAGCGTTCGGCTTAAATAATACCGGTGTTAAAACCACCGCCGACATTATTAACTCAACCGAAGAATATATTGCCACTATCGGCAGTCGCACCGCACCGATAAAGTTAAACTTTAATCTTTCCACTCCGGCGCTGTATAAAATTGTTATGCTTGGGGTTATGGTAATGGCTGACGTGTTTATCCGCGGCGGCGAACTCAATATTGCCGAAACTACAAACGGATTGACTTTTACCGCCGATTCGCAATCAGCGCTTTCTGCCGGTAAACTTGCGGTTATGCAAGAGGTATTAAACGGTAAAATGCCGCAAGAAAATCCGGCGCAATCCGCTCCGCTGATTTACATGATGCGCTTAATAGACGGCACACCGGTCAAGCTCACCCTAACCTATTCTGAAAAACAAGCGATTCTGCAAATTGCTTAATCGCAGCCTTGCCACTTGTTATCGCTATGCTGCCACTCTTGCCACGGCATACCGTTAATCAGTAATGTTTTAACCATCGGCTTGGCGTTGCCGCGCCATACAAATACCATTTCAACTTTGGTATCAGAGCAATTAACATACTTTTCCGCATCAGGAGCTACCACTTCCGGCAAAAAATAATGATAACCGGAACTAAATAGCCCGGTTGGACACTCATTGTTTGCAAACTGCGAGCAATCGGTCTTGCTCCAGTCCGGTCTTAAATACAAATAGCGCCCTGAAATTAAATCAAAAGGATCAAACCCGCGCATACTGACAACAATCGTATTGCCGGTATTAAGCTGTACTTGCAATATTGCCACTAAAATCAGCAAACAAACTATCGGTAAAACCAGAAAAAAAGCCAACTTATATTTTATCATTTTATTTTTTCTCCTTCAGATATTTGCTTAATTTTAAGCAAACTTTAATCAGCGCCAATATCAACAAACCGGTTAAAATCAGCCCAACGCCATTTAATAGCAATGTGCCGAACACATTAAGATATAAAACAAATATACGAATCGCGGTTAGCGCCAACATAACATTAAGAACTTTAATATTTTTGTTGCGCAGAGCATATAAAGCCGTTACGCCTATTACCAAAAAGCTGAGCAACGCTCCTAAATGACACACCGCGCCATCCATTAATATCAGCATGATAAGCGGAATCAAAAAACTTTTACCGCCGATATAGCCTAAATAAGCTGATAATGCTGTTAAACCTACCGCAACTAAAAGCAACAGATTCAACAAAGTTTCATTAGCTACCAGTGAACACATAATAAATGCCGAATATTTATCAAAATCAAGACAAATTACCAAAATTACCACGCTGACAATCAGCCAAAACTTTAGCGCTCTTTTAAAAGCAACAGCCTTGTCTTTAAGGGTTAAAGTAAGCACTTGCCAAAGCACTAAACCTATAAAAGTGACTAACAGCGGCACTGAATATTTCCAAGTTTTTGACATAATATAAACCGCATGGTCAATTACTTCATTGGCTAAAACGCAATCGGCTAATGAATGGTAAAAAACCGGAAGCATCACCAACGGCAACGGCATTTTTTTGGTCATAAACAACAGCGGAAATACAAGCGCCGACCATAACAAATATGCGCTCAGAGTTTCAGATTGGAGCTGATAAACCTGCGCAATTAAACCGATGGAGGCTAACACCAAAATTACAAACAAACACAAAAACGCCTCAAAACGAATGCTCCATTTTTTATAATCGGCATAATAAACCAGCCCGCCAACTCCGGCAAGCAAAGCAAAATCAACAATAAGTTTCAGAGCTGCCGGAATATACTCCCAGTTCGCGGCAATAACCGAGATAAAGCCCAACCCTAGGCAAAACATTGCCAAAGCCTCAAAACCGTATAACGCGTATGGCTTAGTATTGCCTTTTTCAAAATCTAAAATATCAGAACCTTGCTGAGGTGTGATAATACCGGCATTTTGCCATGATGTAATTTTAGCGGATAATTTCATAATCAGTCCTCCTTATCACCACATTATAAGAAAATTAAAAAATAAACACTTGCTTATTGCAACTTATACACACCCCGCTCCTTAAATTCCCATCCCGTGGAGGGGTGGCGGCGGAACGCCGACGGGGTGGTGAAAATTACAACTTATACACAGCACGGACTCGTAAATATTGCAAAAAAAAAACGCGAGCTAAAATCTTCTCAAAATTAACAATTTGAGAGGATTTTAGCTCATGTATACACAATCTGGTCGGTCTATGGTGGAAATGCTGGGCGTGCTCGCAATTATTGGCGTGCTGAGCGTCGGGGCGATAAGTGGCTATTCCAAGGCTATGATGAAATATAAACTAAATCAGCACGCTCAGGCGGTTAGTATGTTGATAAACAATGTGCTGCAACTTAAAGACCACCTTAAATCCGAGCCCGACAAAAGCACCTATTACGGCACTATGTTACACAAGCTTAATATGCTTCCGGATGGTATTGAATATGTGGCAAACGCCACACTACAGGATACTTGGTTTAAAGCCGTAATATCTGTTTATCATTCCAATAATAATGCGCGCAGTTATGGCGGAATACATTTTATATGCCCGCAAAACACATTAGGGGCGGAAATATGCCGCAACATTGTAATTGCCGCCAAAGAAAACGCCGCCGATTTATGGCTGATTGAAAGCCGTAAAGATAACGGTAATGACAACTTTACATATTATGGACATGCCTACGGCGACCGCTATTGCGGAAACGATAAAAAATGTATTCGCGCGCTAACCATAAATGACATCTCGCAACTCTGCAATATATGCGATAACCAAAATTGCGATTTATATGTTTTATATACGCAATAGCTTACTCGCCCTTTTGCATCATACAAAAGAAAAATCCGTCCGTACCGGTTGTATGCGGCGCCAATTTTATAAACCTGTTTTCAGTAAACGGAAACGGCATATCAAGTTTTTTCTGCCACAGCTTATTATGCTCAATAAACTTAACATCAGAATGTTTAGCCGCAAAATTAAGCACAATATTTTCGTTTTCATCAGGCAGAACCGAGCAAGTGATGTAAATAATTTTACCGCCGATTTTAGTATGCTTATAAGCCGTTTCCAAAATTTCTGCCTGCGTTTGGTTCAAAAATGCCAGCCGTTTGGGCGTAAGTCTAAATTTAGCATCGGGAGAGCGCCGCCATGTTCCGGTACCTGAGCACGGCGCGTCTATAATAAAGCGGTCAAAGTTAACATCTTCAACCTCACGCACTAGCTTTATATTGCGGATTCCAAGGCGTTGCGCGCGGTCTTTAATGGCGTCCATACGGTTCCACTCATAATCATGCGCCAAAATCTGCCCTTCATTGCGGTTAATAGCGGCAATCGCCAAACTTTTGCCTCCGGCGCCGGCACAATAATCTATCACCTTGTCATCAGCCGAAACATCGCACAATATCGCCGCAAGCTGCGACGCCTCGTCTTGCACCTCGCATAATCCTTCCTGATAAGCAATACAATTATTCAAATTAACCCTCTCTTCTGAGCGCAGCCCGAGCGGCGAATACGGCGTGTTAGCAAAAAACAGCCCCTCATTTTTGAGCCTATTTTTAACCTCACACCTATCTACCATATTAACCCGCAAATCAACCGGCGCCGAGTGTTGCATCGCCTCAAGCAAAGCGCGGTTGTTAATTTTTTGATACAGCCATTCCGGACATTCTAACCCCACGTAATCAGGATAAACTTCATTATTTAAGTTTTTAAGCTGCGTTTTTTCAGCTTTAGTAACCGCTGCCAAGCCATATTGCGAACCATCAGCGGCAATATCCAAATCTTCATCTTGTAAATAGCATAGCAAAACCATTCGCGGGCTTTTGCTCCCCGCCTCAAACTCAAGCCGCATACGGCGCCTGATAATATTCCACACCGTATCCGTTATAAAACGCCGGTCTTTACTGCCGATATATTTACGCCGCCGCAAATAGTCATTTATAATATTGTCGGCTGGTTTTTCATCATTAAAAATTTCAACAAGCAGCTCGTAAACCGCTTGGTATCTGGCACTGATTTGCATATTAACCTCTCTGTTTGAACTATACAAAATTTTAATCATAAGGCAACAAAAAAAAGAGGAGATTTTTATTTCTCCTCTTTAATTTCCACATTCAAGCTTACATTTGCGTGATAATGTCAAGCTTCAGTCCTTCCGGCGTTACCTTGTAGACCCATTCTTCAGTTTTACGCTTGAACAGCTTGCTCAGCCATGACTGTTTCGGCATCTCGCTCTCAGGACGCTTGAAATACATCAAATATTCCGGAACGCAATATTCCTTGGTCATGAAGTCCAGGATTACGGTTGTTGCAACCAAATCCCTATGCAGCACGAATGCCACTTGCCTGAACGGCTGATAGAGCATCAACAGTTTATCCGCTTCTGCTCTTGCGTCTCCATTACCAATCAGTTCCACACTGAACGCGATGGCGGCTGAACCGTTATCAAGCCCAACCTCATCCATGAAAATGCGATAGGCAGGTAACGTTTTTACCCTTAGCAACTTCGCGGTATAAACATTCGGCTTTACCCTAAACACCTGACCATCGTCAGTCGTGTAATGGCAGTTTGCCAACATGTTCTGCGCCAGGAATACAGGCGTCACAAGTTCAATACCATCAAGCTTCTGTACGTCAACAGAAAAGCCGCAAAACTTCTTTTTCATGCTTTTTAGTTTTATGAGGAATGCTCTTCCTCAGAGTTTAACTTCTTGTTTTCTTCCTGCAAATAAGCTCCCATAATGCTGTTTTCGGCAAAATACATTGCAGGGAACTCTTTGCTATGGGTTGTACCGTTTTCTGAATAGCAGAGAACGTCTTTGAGTGCCACCAAGCTACCGCGACGAGTAACTTTGAAGTGCCTGACCGCTGAGGCAATATAATTGTTTTCAATTATAAAGCTTTCAGTCTTTACTTTGGAAAATCCTAAGGCATATGCCCAATTCGCCACCGGCTCATCATGAACTAATCGCTCATCAACCAGATAGACATACTGCCTAAATGGCACGTAAATCAAACGATATAGCCTCTGATACTTCAGCAGCGACAGGTTTATAATCTCATCTCGCCTATGCAGAACAGCAATAAAGCTGAACGCATTTTGATTAACAAGATCATTGCTCTTCGCCTCTTCCAAGGACGATTGCCAATAAAGATGACTCCAAGTACCGTGCCCGATAATCTTAACGCAGTGCTCCTTATCTACCTCCAAATTAGCAAAAGCCATTGCAATGTACTTCGCTTTAATTTCCGGCCAACATTCCATAAAACATTGGTCAATCTCAATTCTGATAATTCTCTTCATAATATTGTGTTTTTAGTGTTAATAATTCTTTGAACACTCACATTGTACATCTTTTGACATTTTTGTCAAGTTTATTCTATACTTAACTGATTTTCTTAAAATTTTGAGCAATCACGTATGTTTCCGGCGAACCTTGACGGCTTGCATCAGGTTTAAAATGTGAAACTTTAGCAAAATTTTTCTTCATATCGGCAAGCAAATTGCCTTCCGCTCCGCCTTGAAACACTTTGGCAATAAAAATTCCGTCCTCTGCCAAAACTTCTTTGGCAAACGTATATGCCGCTTCCACCAAGCCGATGGTGCGTAAATGGTCAGTTTGTTGATGTCCGGTTGTGTTGGCCGCCATATCACTCATTACAATATCCGCCGGTCCGTTCAAAAGAGCTTTTAACTTATCCGGCGCGTCTTCCGTGGTAAAATCTTGACAAATCAGCGTTGCGCCCGCCACCGGCTGCGTTTCCAAAATATCAATACCGACCACCTGCCCGCTGCCTTTGTTGCGCTCAACCGCCACCTGCGTCCAACCTCCGGGAGCGCAGCCAAGGTCTACAATAGTTTTGCCTTTGCCTAAAAAATGATATTTTTCATCAAGCTGAATAAGCTTAAATGCCGCCCGCGAGCGATACCCCAAGCGTTTAGATTCCGCCACATAAGGATCGTTAAGCTGCCTCTCCAACCATCTATTTGAAGAAGGCTTATGATATTTTGCCGTTTTAACGTGAACGGTTAAGGTTTTACGTCCGCGCACCAGTTTTGCTGAGTGTGTCAGTTTTGCCATTGTTTACCAGCTCCTCAATAATTGCGTGACGAGCGCTTTTTAATGACGCTGTCAGCTTATCAAATTTCAAATTATCATAAATAGTTTTAAAAATCACGCATCCGGCGGTAAAAATAGGAGCTCGGTTTTTACCGATATACGGCGAGTTCTCTTTTTCCGCCAAATTCATTGCCCAAACTTTGGCAATTTGCTTATCAAGGTCTTTTACCGTAACTTGCTCCCCGTCAGCTCTGACACGGTCGTGTTTGCCCCATTCGTTTGCCATTGAAACCAGCCTGAGCGGCGTGCTTGAAGTTGCAATCAGGCAAGCTTTATCCGCATATTTTTCAAGCTCTGACTCAGCATAAAAATCTTTAACATATCCGGCAATTTCATCTGCCAATTTCTGCGCGTTTGACTCATTATATTCCGCCAGATTAAAAGCCTCAGATGAGTTGCGCGCGCCCCACGGAACCGATACGGTATGCATAATTTCAAGTTCCGGTTTCAATTTTGCCAACGTTATTTCAGTTGAGCCGCCGCCAAGGTCATAAACCACCACATATTCAGCCTTTTTCGGAGCGTTTAACACCGCGCCTTTCAAGTTAAGCAACGCTTCTTCTTTGCCGTCAACAACATCAATTTTTATGCCGCAATTTTGTTCAACCTGTTCTACAAAATCGGCTCCGTTGCTTGCCATACGGCAAGAGGCGGTCGCAATCGCCCGATACTTACCCACATTATATTGCTTCATTATCTCGGCATATTCCGCAAAAGCGTTCAGCCCGCGCTCTATTGCCTCATCGGTAAAGCGCATATTCTCATACATGCCCTCGCCCAATTTGGTAGCAATGGCAGTAGCAAACAATTCATTACCTTGCGGGTCGGCAATCATCAAACGACAAGAGTTGGTACCTAAATCAATCGCCGCCAGATTTCTTTTTTCCATATTTTCTTCCTCTATGATAAAAACGCCTGCCGTGGTGTTTGTAATTGCTGTTTTTATGCTTGCGCTCGTGATGCATCATATCAAGCAAAATACCCTCGCGGATACCGCGGTCGGCAACCGTAATTTCTGAAATAGGCCAATAAGTCATTAAGGCTTCAATAATCGCGCAGCCTGAAATTGTCAAGTCTGATTTTAGCGGACCGATGCACGGGTTTTTGCGCCGCCCTTCATCACCCATATTTTTAATTTTGGTGATAACTTTCATAATATCCGGTCCCGAGATGGAAATTCCATCAACCGCCGAGCGGTTATAGCGGGTTAAATTAAGATGAACCGCGCCAAGCACCGTAACCGTGCCCGAAGTTCCGATAACCTGTATTTCTTGGTTTTTAATTCCTTCAAAAATGCCGAATTTTTCATCAAAATCTTTAAGCAGCCCCTGCGTGCGCTCCATAATAGTGTTATAGGCAAGTTTGGTCATATCCTGCTTAGGAAAAGCCTCAGAAATGGTAACCACGCCGTACGGCAATGAAACAAAACCTTCAATAAAAGTTTTGCCGCTTTCGGTAATGCGCGCCAAACTGATTTCGGTTGAGCCTCCGCCGATGTCAAACACCAACATACGTTTAATATTGCGGTTAAGCAGCGGAACACACCCCACCACCGCCAAACGCGACTCTTCTTTTGAGGAAATAACTTCCAAATTAATTCCTGCCTCGCGTTTAACCAACTCAACAAATTCCTGACAGTTTTTAGCGCGCCGACACGCCGCCGTTGCCACAAAGCGCGAGTTTATAATCGGCGAATATTCATCAATAACCCCGCGGCAAACTTTAAGCGCGGTAACCGTGCGGCGGATAGCATCGCGCGAAAGCGCGTTATCATTAATAATCCCCTCGCCCAATCGCGTGATTTTTGAAAAAGTTTCCACCACATGGAATGAGGTCGGCGTCGGTGTGGCAATAACCAGTCGGCAAGAGTTTGTTCCCAAATCAATCGCCGCATAATGACCTGCCGCGGCATAATCAGTACGCTGCGGCAGGTAATTGTGTTTTGCGGTTATCGCCTTGTCGTTACGCATTTATTATTCAGCCCCGTAAATTTCATCTCTGACCGCGCGCCGAAGCTCGTCAATACAAATCAGTTCATGGTTATCATCTTCATAATACCAATAAACCCAACCGTTACAAGCCGCGGTATTTTGCGCCGACGCCCCGACTTGATGAATTGATCCTTCAATATCATCGCCTTTAATCGTTCCGTCAGAACGAATTATGGCTTTATGTTTGCGGGCGCTGTCATACAAAACGGTTCCGGGGGTAAGCAACCCTCTTTCAACCACAGTGCCGAACGGAATACGCGGCTGCTTGCGTTTGCAGCTGTATTCCAAAGCTCCGTCGCCTTCAATCGGAGTAACTTCATCAATACGCTTTTGCGCTCCGGTCACATAAATTTTATCTTTTTCAATTCCGATAAAATTACGACCTAAACGCTTGGCAACCGCGCCGGTAGTTCCGGTTCCGAAAAACGGATCAAGCACCACATCGCCAACTTTAGATGAAGCCATAATCACGCGGTAAAGCAAGGCTTCCGGTTTTTGCGTCGGGTGCAGTTTATTACCGTCTTCACCCTTTAATCTTTCTTTGCCGGTGCATAGCGGTATCTCCCAGGTTGAGCGCATTTGCGTATCTTCATTAAGCGCTTTCATCGCCTCATAGTTAAAGGTATATTTCGCCTTCGGATTTTTAACCGCCCAAATTAAAGTTTCATGAGCATTAGTAAAGCGAGTGCCCTTAAAATTAGGCATCGGATTAACTTTATTCCAAACAATATCATTTAAAATCCAAAAGCCTAAATCTTGCATAATTGAGCCCACTCTGAAAATATTATGATATGAGCCAATAACCCAAATGCTGCCATTATCTTTCAAAACACGCTTAGCCGCCTCAAGCCACTCGCGAGTATAATCATCATACGCGGTTAAGCTTTCAAAACTGTCCCATTCTTCATAAACACCGGAAACATTAGTATTATCCGGTCTGGTGAGTCTGTCACCTAATTGCAAATTATACGGAGGATCAGCAAAAATCAAATCTACGGAATTTTCTTCCATAGCGTTCATAATTTTTATGCTATCGTCATTAATAATGGTGTTAATTATACTTTTAATTTTTATAGTTTCTAATTTAACCATTGTTTCTACCTTTATTTAATTTGCATGAACAGTGTCAGGGTATATGAAGATAGTTATAATTTTATTAACAAGATTCACAAACTGAAAATTTTTTGCCAAAATTTTGTGACTCTTTTAAAATATTACCGATTTTTAGACTTATACGGAATTTTACCGCTTAAAACATCCGCAAGTTCATCTTCATGTCCGCTTATCAGAGCCGCTTCATCAGCGCTCACATTTTCAACCTTGGCAATTTCATCTTGCATTGCGATCATATTTTCATAGTCGGCTATTTTAGCTTCATCCGTTTCTGATTGCAGCAAATCAGCTAAAACCTTTTTAACACCCTCAGTATGTTTTTTTAACCGCACGGTATTGATAATCGCCTGCAAACGCTGCTCAACATAAAAAAAGCGCCCGCCTTCCCAACAACGGCGGCTGAGCCAAATTTTTACATTAAGCGGAAGACTCTCATTAACATCGCCCGAAAGCAATGACACCTTATCCGAAACTTTATTTATTTCACCGGAGCGAACATATTCTGACCACACCGGCAAAAAAGTTTTAAGTTCATGAGCGGTTAAAAACTCTTCCGTTTGCATCGGCGCACATTGTTTTTTAAAATTAGGCGTTGTATAATCAATCAACCGAAAATTAAGCACTTTCACTATCAAAAACGCTGCCAAACACAAAATTACATAGCGCTTAATTTGCATATTTTAACTCCGCACCATTACCACCGCAAACCGGAAATAACATAATCAGGATAAACGTCAAAATTCATTGCCAGATTACGGGCTTTTTCAACATCAGGAATATACCCCTCGCCCAAATAATTAACATGAATTCCCTTTGAAATCAAGACCGCATCGGCATTATGCAGGTTAGCTGATTTTATATCTGTGGCAAACCCATCGCCAATAAACAACATTTTTGATTCCGGCTTAGCCACACCTTCAAGCGCATACTTAACAAAATCAGGCGCAGGCTTGCCAACCGTGTAAATAACGCCACCCATCACCGCGTACTGCTCGGCAACCGCGCCGCTGCCAAGGCTGATTTGCCCGTTATAATAAGTTGAAACATCATTACCGGCCGTCACCAACGGCAAACCAAGCGCAAAACAATGCTCCAACACGCGGGCATAATCGTCTAGCGTATCAGCCGCATTATTAGCCATGCCGATAAAAGCAAAATCAGCATCGTCAGGACGAACTGCTTTAACATAATCAAGCCCGGCAAATACACCTTCCGCCGCCTGATTGCCAAGATTATAATATCTGTTGCCGGCAAGTCCGAAATGTAGCGGATTTTTTAAGCAGTAATGCAAAACCTCTCCGGCTGAAACCACCGCTGAAAGATAACTTAATTCGCCTATTTTACCGCCCGAGAGAATATCGCATATCTCGGCAACTCTTAAAGCCGCGTTAGTCACAACCACAACTTTTTTACCGCTCACATGGCATTTGATTAAAGCGTCAACCGCATCTTGCTTAACATGCTCGCCATCATACAAAACACCGTTTAGTCCGCAAACCACAACGTCATAATTATCAATTATTTTTGAAATACCGACAATCGGTTTGATAATTTTCATATCACTACCCTGCATTCAATTTACACATTATAACTTATAAAATAGACTCTTATTGCTTTATTTTTCTTTAATTTTTTTATAAAAAGAAAAATATTTGTGCAACAAATAAGTAATTATGGTTGAAGCCACCAAATAAATGCCCTGCGCCCACAGTTCATATATTTTGCAAACTTCCACCAAAAACGCCAACACCGCAAAGTTAAAAATAAACATGCCGATGTAAACGCTCCATGCCTTGCAATATTCGCTCCAAAAATCACCGACGCTGCGGAACACATAGTAGCGCATGGTAAAGATTGAAACATTAACTGTGATAATATACTGCACAATCAGCGCCACAGAATACGGCAGCCCGATAAGCGCAAACAAAAACGCAAAAACACCGTACGCAAACACGGTATTAAACCCGCCCACCAGTAAAAATCTGATTTTTTGGTTAATCTTAAACCACCAATTTTCAAGTATTTTATACCACTTAATAATCAGCGGATATTCGGCGTTAAACTTAAAATTATGCAAAATATTTTTATCCATTAAAGTATCAAGCTCAGCCTTGCGCCAAGATGAGAGTATGTTTTCATCAAACACATCTTCCGGATACGAGTAATCTATTTCCGGCAATCCGGGGTGAATCATAATTTCAACGCTGTCATAACCTTCCGGCACCGACACGTGCAAAAATTTATCACGCGAAAGCTTGCAGGTATAAAGCATTGTGTAAAAATAAGTTTTTGACGGATAGCCGTTAATTATATCAAAAAAGCGCAGCAGATAATATTTAATCAACGCCCCGTCAAACAACCAACCGCGCGACTTATTATCAGCAACCGTTAACAGCCCGCATTCTTTAATAGTGCGAACCCGCGGAATATCATATTTTTGCATTAATTCCTTAAATACTGAAAAAACCGCCGGAATCATGTGCACATGACGATGACTGTCAATATGCTTAATATCAATGCCTAACGCTTTGGCTTTTAAAATTTGCGCTTCAACTTCTTTATAAACCTGTTCCTTAAACACTTTCGGCTTAAAAAACGATAGCAACATTAATTTTACAAATCCGTTTTTAAACTTGTGATCGCGCCCGACCAACAGCGGAATTTCATGCGCGTCAGCCGCCGGATATTCATTAGTCAAGTTCACATGCAAGCCAAGCTCTAAATTGGGTAAATCCTGCTTTATTGCTACCGCTTCCGCCGCGTATTTCTGATTAACCATTACGCTCGCCGAATTTAAAATTCCGTCGCGCGCCGCTTCTAAAATAGCCTGATTAACTCCACGGCTGATGCCAAAATCATCAGCGTTAAAAATAATTTTATTTTCCATTATTTGCCAGCCTTTTGCTCTTTGTTCTTTTCTTCAATAAAATCAGCCAAATACAACGGACGTTTTTTAACTTCCATATGAATTTTGCCGATATATTCGCCGATTATGCCCAAAGTTACCAACTGCACCGCTCCGATAAAACCAACCGCCGCCACAATGGTTGCGTATCCGGGGGTCGGGTTGTGGCGAATATAGCGCTCAATAATCACATAAATTCCGAGCAGCATTGAAAGCGTTCCGCCCGCCAAACCCAAATAAGTAGCAAGGTGCAACGGACGCACTGAAAATTGCGTAATGCTGTTAATGGCAAGCTGCATGCTTTTAATAAAGTTATACTTGGTATGCCCGCTAAAGCGCTCCGGCGCCACAAAATCTATCACAGTAACTTTATCATTCGGCATAATCCAGCTGAGCAGTCCTCTAAACAAGCGGTCTTGCTCATTAAAGCCCTTCAAAAAGTCAACATATTTGCGGTCAATCAATCTGAAATCAGGCATACTTTCCGGAATTTTGGTTTCAGAAAGGCAGTTTAAGAGCCAATAAAAAGTTTTGGCGCAAAGCTTGTAAAAGCGCGAAGTTGCCACATTCGCGACCCGTTTGGTCAGCACAATCTCAGAGCCGTTTTGCCATGCTTTAATCATTTGCGGAATATAAACCGGCGGATGTTGTAAATCGGCGTCCATAAAAATTACCGCGTCGCCTTTGGCATAATCCATACCGGCGGTCATGGCAATTTCATGCCCAAAATTGCGCTTCAGCTGCACAATTTTAACTCTGTCGTCTTTACTCTGAAGTTTTTTAACTTCCGCAAGGGTTTTATCTTTGCTACCGTCATCAACAAACAGCATTTCAAACTCTGCGTTTTTAACCTTTTTCAGTTCTTTATTCAGCTGTTTATAAAGCTCAGAAATATTTCCCTCTTCATTATAAGCTGAAATAACAATACTAACCTTTTTCATATTTTTCTTCCGTTACAAATTATAAAAGCCGTAATAAATAGTCTTGCGCTTAATTTTACCCATCGGATTTTTACAGTCAACCTCAATTATTTGCGGCTCTGACAAATTATCAAGCACTTTTTTAAGTCCGTTATATTCTTCTTTGCCGGTTGCCAGCACCAAAGCGCCGGAAGCGGCAAAATCATCAGCATCAAACCACGGGTTTTTAGCAATATCGCCCCAAATAACCGGCTTTGGCGCCGACGGCGCGTATAAAGCGACATTATCCGTCCACCACACATCGCCGGCAACATATTTAAACGGCTTGCCATCGGCATTTTGGCGCCATAAATTTTCAATTGTCAAGGCATATTCCGGCGCGTTTAAATGCAATTTGTCGCTTTTGTTAAAAGTATAAACACCGGCAAGCGCCGCCGCCATTAACAACATAATTACGTAAACGCCGACTGTTAAGCGGTGTCTGATATTTTCCGTAATCTGCCGCGGAAAAAACGCAAACAGCATAATTCCGCCCATGTACCAAAGCGGAAATCCCCACATACTTTTAAATTTAATGCCGCCAAGCATACTCACCGCAAGCATAATAATGAGCGGCGCCAAACCCAAAATTTGTAAAAAGAGTTTGTCATCTGCCCAAACGGCAACCGCTTCTTTTTCAGCTTTGCGGGTTGCTATAAAATAAATCAGCAATGCGCCGAGCCCGAACACCATTTGCGCCGCCAAAAATTTAAGCGGATAAACAATATGTTTTAAGAGAGGAAAGCTTGCAAATCCGGCGCTCTCGCCCCGTCCTAAAAAGTAGCTTATCACAAAAAAGTCATGCTGCCAAAGCCAATAAATATGCGGCGCGACAACTGCGATTGCAACTGCCGCCGTCAAATACGGACCAAAGGTTAAAAACTTGCGGCGCGCCGATTTATCAACAAACATATAAATCAGCATCGCAAGGAGCAAAACCCCGCTCACATACTTGTTAAGCAGATTTAATCCGGCAAAAAGTCCGGTTAAAAGCCAATCATAACTTTTACCGCTCTGCAAAGCTTGGTAAAAATAGTAAACCGTCATCGGCCACAACGCTAACGAAACCACATTAACGTTATATTCCGGCGCGCTAAACCCGTAATAAATAACGCCTTCCAACAGCATAACCGCAAAAACGGCCTTTTCTTTGCTTAAAAAACAGCAGGCAAGTTTATAGATGTAAACAAAACCAAGCAGCACGCAAACTTGGCTTAATGCATAAATCATAATATGCCGACCGCCGCCCAAAGTATAAAACCAATAGGCTAACAAGCCCGAAAGCGGAGGGTGCTTATTGGTGCCAAAATCGCAATACTGTCCCCAAACCACGGCCTCAATGCTATCCATCGGCAAACTGTGGCGCAATAGCGGCAACAAAGTCCACACCAAAAAATGAAGCGTTAAAAAGCAAATCAGCGGGTGTTTTTTTACATAACTCAGCATTTCAATCTCCGTATATCAAAATATGCTTGTATGTTACAGGTATTTATGTATCTGTCAACATTTGCCGCCGCTCTTTCCACCTCATTTTGCCTTTTTTAAGCAAAAAAATATTTTTTATGAGATTTTTTTATTGACAAGCGCTTTGTTTACGGTTATTAAAGAACACGAATTAAATGGCGGGGTAGCTCAGTTGGTTAGAGCAGAGGAATCATAATCCTTGTGTCGAGAGTTCGAATCTCCCCCTCGCTACCATCAGAACCAAGGCTTTCAGTTAAACGGAAAGCCTTTTTGTTTAAGGCGAATATGGATTTTAGCAATTTTAAACAGCAATTAAAGCCTTACAAGGCGCTTTTAGGGTTTGATTACGGTGAAAAACGCTTAGGCGTTGCCGTATCTGACTTAATGCGCACCATTGCCACTCCGCAAAAAATCATTTACCGCCGCACTTTTGAGCAAGATATTGCGGAAATTAAAAAAATTATCGCCGAAAAAGAAGTTTGCGGCATAATTTACGGTCTTCCGCTGCAAATGAACGGACAAGAGGGCGAAATTGCCAAACAGGTTCGTCAATTTGCCGATAAAGTATACGCTCAAACCAATCTTCCGTTTGCCTTTTGGGACGAACGCCTCTCGTCATCGGCAGTTGAAAACTTTTTAATTAAAGAAGCCGATATGTCGCGCGCCAAACGCAAAAAAGTTTTGGACGCTTCCGCCGCCGCTTACATTTTGCAAGGCGCCCTTGATACTTTAAGCCGAATGTAATAATACGTCCAACAATCAAGCAACTTAACTTATATACGGCTCTATTAATTCCCCTCTATGGAGGGGTGCCGAAGGCGGGGTGGTTAATACAACTTATGCACACCCCAGACTCGTAAATATTGCAAAAAAAAAACGCGGAGTACAATAAGCTAAAATTCGTCAATTTCAGCTTAGGAGTAGTGTTATGAGCCGTAATTTTAAGTTTTTTGCATACTTGGCATTGTTTTTGTTTTCCGCAAACTTTGCTTTTGCCCTTACCTGTCGCAATGATTACAGCGGAACATCAGGTTGCGCCGATAACAAGACTCCTGCCGGTAACTGCGAAACTTTAGGTTATAGCACCGCTAATGTTGCAAATTGCGGACACTACATTTACTGTCCTTTTGATACCAGCTACAAAAGATGCACAACTTTTAAAAAAAGTTCTGACTGCTCTGATTATCCATTAACCGAGTGCCCTGACAACGGTATTTGTAAAAATTGCCCGGATGACAGTTCCTATAAAAAACTGACCGGCTGTGAAAGCGGATATACGCTTAATTCCTCCGACACCGAATGTGAGCAAGAGGAATACGTTTTCAGGTGTCCGGATGGGTATTCCGATAAGATTAGGCATATCACTGATTGCGGCAACGGCACAGCAGGACATAAAGGGTGGATTTTATCTATGAATTTTGGCGTATGCGGTAAATGTATTGCCAAAACTTGTAGAGATTATGGACATTATCAGTATCCGTATGCCCAAATATGCAAAACAGAAAAAGAATACCTTGGCGATACTTATAGCGAATGTGAAGATTGTGAAAGCTGTGGCACTTATGGATACAATACTGCACCTGTAACATGTGATGAATGGTGTGAAAAATTTGTTCCTTATACTGCAGGAAACTATGAAATTAATGTTCAGGAAGAAATAACTAAAAATGGACGTACCGGCACTTGCTATACTGGATATCAAAGCGATACAGGCACCTGCTGTTGTTATTATGGAAGTGTATGTTCATAAATTCCCCTTTATGGAAAAGTGCCAGAGGCTCTAAATAATTCCCATCCTGAGGAGGGATGGCGGCGAAGCCGACGGAGTGGTTGAAATATGCAACTTATACGCAGTCTTATTAATTCCCCTCTATGGAGGGGTGCTGAAGGCGGGGTAGTCTTACAACTTATACACAGCACGGACTCGTAAATATTGCAAAAAAAAAACGCGAGCTAAAATCTTCTCAAATGCAACAATTTGGGAGGATTTTTAATGTTTATAAAAGAATTTGCTAATTTGCCCAACCTGGATTATCGGGTCAAGCCCGATAATGACAGCCTGTGTGCAGGTCGTAGCATGGTGGAGATGCTTGGGGTGCTCGCGATTATCGGCGTGCTAAGTGTTGGCGCTATAAGCGGTTATTCCAAAGCAATGTTCAAGTACAAGCTCAACAAGCAGGCTGAAAGCTTTACTATGCTGCTAAATAATGCTTTACAGCTGACTGACGATTTAACCAAAACCATCAAAAGAACTTCTTATATCGGTCCTGACTTTTTTGCTAAAGCAAACTTATTGCCTGACGGCATGAGATATAATGCGAGCGATAACCGTATTTATGATGTTTTTAATAATCAAATTTCTTTATATTATGACAATAACACTAATGTAAAAGTATATGACTATGTATTGCGTGTTAATATGGAACAATCCGGCACTAAAATAAGCGACCGAAGCCGCGAAATTTGCCGCAATATGGCATTAACTGCCAAAGAAAACGCCGCTAATTTATATTCTTTCAGAATGCGCTCTTCTACTGAATCAAGCTATACAGAAAATATTTTATACGGCGGGTTATCAGCAGTTAATTATAATTTGTTGCAAAACGCTACACTCAAACAAATTGACGATATGTGCGCATCTTGCGATTCTGAAGTTGGCTGCGAGATTGTGATTTATCTTAACCAAATACGATATTAATAAAAACCAAACCCCGCCGAAAATTATTCAGGCGGGGTTTTAGTTGCAAACAAGATTAATTAATCTTCATCGCTTGTCGGTTCATCATCACCGATTAATTCAGTGGTTAAATGTCCGGCATCGGCGCGGATTTTGTTTTCAATTTCATCGGCAATAGTCGGATTATCGCGCAGGAACAATTTGGCGTTTTCACGTCCCTGCCCCAACTTTTCACCTTTGTATGAGAACCAAGCGCCTGATTTTTCAACAATTCCGGCTTTAACGCCCAAATCAATCAATTCACCGGTTTTGGAAATACCCTCGCCGTACATAATGTCAAAATCAACGGTTTTGAACGGAGGCGCAACCTTGTTTTTAACAATTTTAACGCGGGTTTGACTGCCGATAACATCGTCTTTATCTTTAATGGCGCCAATACGGCGGATATCCATACGGACGGAAGCGTAAAATTTAAGCGCGTTACCGCCGGTGGTGGTTTCAGGGTTGCCGAACATAACGCCGATTTTCATACGAATCTGGTTAATAAAGATAATCAGCGTGTTAGAGCGCGAAACGGTTGAAGTGAGTTTACGCAATGCCTGACTCATTAAACGAGCCTGCAAGCCCATGTGCGAATCGCCCATTTCGCCTTCAAGTTCGGCCTTCGGAACCAATGCGGCAACCGAGTCAACAACCAGAACATCAATAGCGCCAGAGCGAACCAAGGTGTCGGCAATTTCCAAGGCTTGTTCACCGGCATCCGGCTGTGAAATTAACAAATTTTCAATATCAACGCCGATTTTTTTGGCATAAGACGGGTCAAGAGCGTGTTCAGCGTCAATAAAAGCGCAGGTTCCGCCTTTTTTCTGCGCCTGAGCGATAACACTCAGCGCCAAGGTGGTTTTACCGGAGCTTTCAGGACCGTAAATTTCAATAATACGACCTTTAGGCAAACCGCCGATACCAAGGGCAATATCAATACCTAATGAACCGGTGGAAACAGCTTCAATATCAATGTTGGTGCTTTGCCCCAACCGCATAATTGAACCTTTGCCGAAGGCTCTTTCAATTTGGCTTAACGCCGCATCAAGGGCTTTATCTTTTTCCATATTTTTCTCACTTTCTGTTAAAAACTTCTGTTATAAGTTATGTTCTGTTTTTGTTCTTTTTGCAAGAACTATTTTTAAGTTATTAAACTTTTATCTTTTGCTCGGCTTGCCTCCGGCAATAATTTTGTTTAAGTTGCGGCGGTCAAGCTGGCGGAACTCTTCCAATGCGGCAGTTACAACCGCCCCGAAAATTACCGCCGCCCAGTACAAATACATCCACACCAAAGTTAAAGGAACCGCGGCAACCGCGCCGTACAGGGTTTTATAGGTGTTATTTTTAACCATAAACATTGAAAAGCCGAAACGTAAAATCCAAAACAGGCACATGGCAACAAACGCGCCGGCGCCGGCATTTAAAAAATCAACCTTTTTATTTGGCACAAACACATAAACGCCGGTTAATACCAACCATGTTAATAAAAACGGCAAAATGCTCCCCATTATAACCTGCAATTCAGGAACAGTGTGCAAAACATCATTAAAAGCGGCGTAGCCTTTGAGTGAAAAAGCCGTGCCCAAAAGCAGCGGACCTAAGGTAATAATAGTCCAATACAAAGTGATTTTAGTGGTAAAGCGCCGCGGGCGGGTTACCTTAAAAATAAAGTTAAAGCTGTTTTCAATGGTGGAAAGCAGCAAAATGGCGGTTAAAGCAATACCGACCACGCCGATGGTGGTGAGCTTGGCGGTCGCATTAATGAATTGAGCAAAATAAAGCTTTATATCTTGTCCGGTATCAGGCATTAGGTTTTGGATTATCATATCCTGAACCTGCTGCCGCACCTCGTTAAACACCGGAAATGCCGAAAATATGGCCAAAGCAATGGCTAAAACCGGAACCAGCGCGATTAATGAAGTGTAACTTAATGATGAAGCAACCCGCAAAACCGTATCATTTTGCGCCCGTTTCATAACAAAATATATAAATTCCCTTATCTTTTTTAACGTTTCTAAAATTTTGTTTTTCCAGCACATTTTCTTAAATCTCAAAAAATAGTTTACAAACGCGATATTATTGGATAAATATCACAGCTAGAAGACAGTTTATATTAAAAAATTTAAAACGCAAAGGAAAATTACAAATGACTAACGCTACTCCGCTTATGGCCGGTAAAAAAGGTTTGATTATGGGTTTGGCTAACGACCACTCCATTGCTTGGGGCATTGCCCGCGCGCTTAATGAGCAAGGCGCTCAAATTGCTATTTCATACCAAAATGAAGCTTTGGAAAAAAGAGTAAAACCTTTGGCCGAACAGCTTGATAATGAACCGCTTTTGATTAAATGCGATGTTTCCGACTCTGCCTCTGTTGAAGCTTGTTTTAAGGAACTCGGCGAAAAATGGGGCAAGCTTGACTTTGTGGTTCACGCAATTGCTTTTTCAGATAAAGATCAGCTTAAAGGCCGCACTATTGACACCACTTTGGATAACTTTTTGAACACCATGCACATTTCATGCTATTCATTTTTGGAAGCCTGCCGCTGCGCAGCCCCGATTATGAATGAAGGCGGCGCGATTGTTACCCTCACCTATTTGGGCGCCGAACGCGTTTTGCCGAACTACAACATTATGGGCGTTGCCAAAGCCGCTTTGGAAGCCTCGGTTCGTTATGCCGCGGTTGATTTGGGCGCGCAAGGCGTTCGCGTAAACGCCATTTCAGCCGGTCCGATTAAAACTTTGGCAGCTTCCGGCATTGGTGATTTCAGAAAAATTTTGCGTTGGAACGAATTAAACGCTCCGTTACTCCGCAACGTTACGCAAGAAGAAGTCGGCAAAGCCGCGCTTGCTTTGCTCTCGCCTTTGGGCGTTGCCATTACCGGCGAAGTTGTTCACGTTGATAACGGTTACAACAAAATTGCCATGATGAGCCTTAAAAACGTTCACGAATCGGCTGAAGTTTTGGCTGAATTTTAATTAATTTACTTAAAAGACCCGATATAATGTCGGGTCTTTGTTTTATTTTGGGGAAAATAACATGAAATTATCGGTTTACTTGGTTACTTTAAATGAAGAATTACGTTTGGATAAAACCTTAAAAGCGGCTGCCAAAGTTGCCGATGAAATTGTGGTAGTTGACAGCGGCAGCACCGATAAAACCGCTGAAATTGCCGAAAAATATCATGCTAAATTTATGTTTCATAAATGGAAAAATATTTCCTCGCAAAAGCACTTTGCGCAAAACAAATGCGCCAATGACTGGGTTTTGTCGCTTGACGCCGATGAGGTTTTATCTGATGACTTGATTGCGGAAATTAAGCGCATAAAGCAAAACCCAACCGCCGACGCTTATAAAATGAAAATTTGCGATATGCTCCCCGGCGATAGCAAACCCCGTCTTTTTGCCAAAACATATAATCAGGTTCGGCTCTACAACCGCAAAAAAGCCAATATGCCCGATGATTTAACCCATGACCGCGTGGTTTTAGGCGAAAACTGCAGTGTTGAACAGTTAAAAGCTAAAGTTCACCACTATTCATACGTATCACTCACTCAGCTTTGGTATAAGCTTAATATGTACACTGATGAGCTGGTGCGAACCGCCTTAAAAAAGAACAAAAAATATTCCCGCTTGCGCCTTTATACCGAAATGCCGCGCCAGTTTTTAATTTACTATTTTATGCGCCGCTATTGTTTATACGGAACCTGCGGTTTTTACATGGCAACCTCATACGCTTATTTCCGCTTTTTGAAAATTGCCAAATGGTTTGAATGGCAGGCTTTGCACAAAAAATAATCATTTGATTAAAACGATACCGGCAACAAGCAGGCAAATGCCAAGCCAGCTTGTCCAGGTTGCCAGGTCATGAAAATACATTACCCCGACCACAAAAGTGCCGATTGCGCCAAGCGCCGTCCAGATTGGATACGCCACCAGCATCGGTAAATCTTTTTGCGAAAAATAAAAAAAGATAATGCTGAGCGCAACGGCAAGTAAAGAACCTGCAATCCACCAATCACGATACGGGCTGCCTTGCGCAAGCTTAAACCCGAACGGCCACATTGTTTCAAAAATTCCGGCTAATATCAAATAAAACACTGACATTTTTCATTCTCCTTATTTGCAAATAAGCACTGATTGTGAAAATTAAACAGCAAGCGCCATAAAAAAACCTCTCTGCCGGTTTAAGCAAAGAGGTTTTTGTGTTTTCAGCATTAAACTAAGGCAGCAGCGGCGACCATGCCGGATCGGAACCGTCTGCCGGAGTTACCACCATGCGCTCATTATAGCCGGTTAAATCAATGGTATAAAGGTGTACCGGAGCATTTTTGGCGGAAGTGCCTTGATCCTGACGGAAGTACATCAGCACACGCCCATTCGGCGACCAGGTAGGTCCTTCAACCAAGTAGCCGCTTGCAAGCAAGCGCTCGCCGCTCCCGTCGGGGTGCATAACGCCGATATAAAACTGTCCGCCTGCCATTTTGGTAAAGGCGATATAATCACCGCGCGGCGACCAAACCGGAGTAGCGTAACGACCGTTGCCAAAGCTGATACGGTGCGGATTAGAGCCGTCGGCGTCCATAACATAAAGCTGCTGATTGCCACCGCGGTCAGAGTTGAACACAATTTGTTTGCCGTCAGGCGAATAGCTCGGCGAAGTATCAATAGCCGGATGCTTGGTCAGCTGTTTACTGGTTTTACGCTTTAAGTCCATTTCATAAATTTCGGTATTGCCGTTAGACGCCAATGAGAGCAAAACCTTAGAACTATCAGGTGAAAATACCGGAGCAAAAGTCATGCCGGGAAAGTGCCCTAACAGCTCTTGTTTGCCGCTTTCAATATCCATAATGTAAACTTTCGGCGATGTGCCCGAAAATGACAAATAAGTAACTTTTTGCATATTCGGTGAAAAGCGCGGAGTTAAAGCCATGGTTGCGCCTGAAGTTAAAAAGCGGTGATTTTCGCCGTCTTGATCCATAATCGCCAGGCGTTTAACGCGGCGAGTGGCGGGACCGCTTTCTGAAACATAAACAATACGGGTGTCAAAGTAGCCTTTTTCACCGGTCAAGCGCTCATAAATAGAATCGGAAATTATGTGCGCAATGCGGCGCCAGTTGTCTTTGGTTGTGGTGTATGACTGCCCTTGCAGTTGCTCGCCTGACATAACGTCCCACAACCTGAAATCAACTTTGAGCTTGCCGTCAGCAGTTTCCTGCACGGCACTTTGCACCAAAGCATGAGCCTTAATTGCGCGCCAATCAACAAAGTTAGGGCGCTGATTGATTGAAGTTAAATCTTCAATATAGCTGCCGTCATCAATAATACGGAATAAGCCGCTGCGGTCTAAATCAGCGGTTACCACATTGCGAATCCGGTTGGCATACATACCGATACCGAATAAGCCTAAAGAATTTCCGTCATTAATCATACGCGGAAACGCTATCGGCATGGCCTCGCGCATTGCTCCGGTTACGTCAATTTCAAGTTCGGCGTGTGCCGGAAAAGCAAGCAAACAAAGCAATCCGGCAAGTAAATTCTTTATCTTCATTGTTAATACCTTCTGCTGAATTTTTGATTTTAAAGCATATTATACGCATATTGTTAAAATTCAATTAGCAAATGTGTTGTTTTTTGTTGCAACAAATTACAGTTTTGCTATATATAAGTATAGATAACTTTGTTTGAAAGGGTAATTATGACCGAACAGTTGCCGGTAAACATAATGAAAAAGGCCGTTAAGGGCTTGGGCTATATTTCTCACCCGTTAAGGCTCAGAATTTTGGAATTTTTGGACGTGAACGGATCGTCTTCAGTTTCAGCCATTACCAAAGGAATCGGCGGCGAACAAATATTTGTATCGCAAAGTTTAAGAAAATTGCGCGATGCCGGATTGGTTAAAACCGAGCGGCACGGGATTTTTATTTATTACAACATTCAAGAAGAATATCCGGCAAGCCTGTTTGTATGTTTGCGCAAATTGTTCGGGTATATGGCTAATGATTTTCATTATTTGGCGGATGGATATAAGGCGATTTTGCCCAAAGACTATACCGCAATGGCGGCGAATCAGATAAAACTGTTTGCAAACTATGATAAAATGCGGATTTTGGAATTTTTAGAGCTTAACGGCGAGCAAAATGTTTCAGAAATTATGCATGGTATCGGCTGCACTCAGCTTAAAACATCGCAATACTTAAAGCGTTTGCGCGATGACGGATTTGTGTCATGCCGCCGCAACGGAAAGTTTGTGATTTACAGCATTACCAAGGGCGTGCACAAAACCGCAATACAGTGCATTCACCACCGTTATGACAAACTAAAAGATAAAAGCGAATTTTAACCCCTCGCCTACAACTTATACACACCCCAGACTCGTAAATATTGCAAAAAAAAAACGCGAGCTAAAATCTTTTCAAATTAACATTTTGAAAGGATTTTAGCTCATGTATACACAATCTGGTCGGTCTATGGTGGAAATGCTTGGGGTGCTCGCGATTATCGGTGTGCTGAGTGTCGGGGCGATAAGTGGATATTCTAAAGCGATGTTTAAATATAAACTCAACAAACACTCTGAACAGATGAACACTCTGATTAATGCCATCGCCCGCAATGCTAAGAGCTTTAACAATATGCAACGCGGAACCATTTTAACCCCATATCTTATCAAAATGGGGGAAATTCCGACAGAGATGGTAAAATCAAATGACAATAACTTTGTATATGATATTTTCGGACAGGGATGGTATATAGCTATGGACTACAATTTAATATATTTAGCCCCATATAGTGAAGATGGCTCATCATTCTTATTTTCAAATTCTCCTGATAGTCTGGCAACATGTCAAAATATTTTAACTATCGCCAAAGAAAATCATGATAATATATACGAAATCTTAACCGTAGCAGGCGGCTATGAATTCATGTTATTGGGTGATAAACTTTGTAGCGGCGAGTATATGAACTCCTCACATTGTTTGAAAAGATTATCCATAGATACCATTTATGCCAACTGTGTTGAATTTGCCAAAAGAGGCAATGCGCAACTCCTCATAGCTTGGGATACAAAGTAACAATATTGAGGATTAATTGATTTATATTTTGGTTTTGTAATAAAAACAAACATTTATTGCGTTGTTAGATAGGAATATGTGACCACCCCGGCGGCGTTCGCCGCCACCCCTCCTCGGGATGGGAATTTTTTATCGCGGCTTAAAATGCAACTTATGCACAGTGCAGACTCGTAAATATTGCAAAAAAAAAACGCGAGCTAAAATCTTCTCAAAATAACTTTTTGAGGAGGTTTTTATTATGAAATCAGAAAATGGTCGGTCTATGGTGGAAATGTTGGGTGTCTTGGCGATAATAGGAGTATTGAGCGTTGGGGCGATAAGCGGATATTCCAAAGCAATGTTTAAATACAAGCTTAATAAGCAAGCGGAAGGATTTAGCTTTTTATTAAATGAAGCGATAAAAATAAAAGAAGAAATGTGGAGCCGCTTGCTTAAAAATGGCGGAAGTTTATCTAACGAGTTGGTTAATATTTTAGTTAAAACCAGCTCTATTCCTGATGGCTTCAGCTATGATTTAAGCACTCATCTGATATATGACTCTTTCAACAACCCTATTCAATTTTATTGCTATGCCACCGGCACTTATGCTGAATATACTTTGTCATATCGCATGACTAAGTCAAATTATTCAGTGGAAATTTGCCGCAACTTGGTGCTAGCCGCTAAAGAGAATTCTGCTAATTTATTTTTTTTACAAATGCGTTCAATAGCGGAGGAAACATCAGCAAGCTATTTATACGGCGACAGAAGATGTAATGGCTCAAACTGTTTGCGCAACGCAGGCATTAAAGAAATTGATGATTTTTGTTCATCGTGCACCAATAACAATAACTGCACGTTATTCACTTATTTAGACCACAGTAATTTTTAGCACCAACAAAAAAATCTCTCACCTTGCGATGAGAGATTTTTTGTTAGTATTAGAAATAATTATTTCTTTTTAGCCGGTTTGCGACCTGCTTTTTTAGGAGCAGTCTTTTTAGCCGGTTTCTTTTCAGCTTTAGCAGATTTACCTTCAGCTTTCTGAGCTTTTTCAACCACTTTGATTTCAACAAACTTAACTAACTTAATATCCGGGAAATATGCCAAGTATGTTGCGATGAACAAAGCAACCCAAAATACAATCCAGTAAACGACAATTACCACCTGAGTATATGCTTCATAGTAGCATTTATACCAATCAGCATTGATGGCCGTTGCAAACAGATGACCGTCAACAATTCCGGGAACATCGCCAAAAATAATGCCGAAATATTTAACAAAACCGAACGCCGCTAAATAGATAGAAATTTTAGGAAACTTTTTCCAAAACACTCTAAGCAACGCAAAAGAATCTTTGAATGCCAAAACAATAACGGCTAACAAGACTATGGTAATAAAACCTACATTCCAAATCCATACATTCTCACCGACAAAATACGCAATTATGTATGATAAAAAATAGTAAAAGCCACCTAACAGCAGTGCTTCTTTAAAAAATGGTTTCATCGTTCCTCCTTTAATTTGATTACCCATTATGTTTTTTATATGCTAAAACTGTTAAATAAGCGTTAAAGCCAAGTAAAGCATTTTATTTGCACTGATGATTAGAACATTTATTTATGAATTTGTAAGGCTAATTGCCACTTTTGCACAGTTCTAACTCCTGCCTCAGTTTGTTAATTCGCCCTATCCATTCCCATGTGTTGGGAAAATCCGCATAACTTGCGTTTTCAAGCTCCGCGGCAACTTTGGCACCTGCCGCCGGATAAGTCGGACAGTTGTTATAATTCACCTCCGCGCATGAGGTTAAGCAAATCAGCGCGGTCAGCATTAGGCTTAACCCAAATTTTAGCTTTTTCTTTTTCAACATATTTTATCACCTCCACTTGTTTTATTACCTCTTTACCCTGTTCTTTTATGATTTTGACCTCACTATGCGAACGTCCCAACATATAACAGGCGGCGCAAAGGGCGGCAATCAGCGCCATGCTCACCGCCCATTTATTAAGCTCCGTCATTACATCAGCCCCAGCAACGCCGACGGCGCGCACACCGCAACCACCGCCAGCACCAACAGCGCCAACACGCACAATCTAAACACCTGATTGCGGCTCAATTTGTGAATAATCGCTTTGTGAACCTCATATTTACAACTGTGCTTTTTACGTTTTATCATATTTCAAACCTCCCCGTTTCAATAGTTTTGGCAATACGCTCCGCCCGCTTGCCGACATCGCGCGCATACTTTGAGTTTAGGCACTCTTTTGCCGCGCCGCGATAATTGCCGATTTCTAAATCGGACAGCATTTTTTTGAACTGCAACAAACCTTTAATGCCTAAATTAAACGCCATGTCAAAAAGCGCGTACTTGCGCTCGGCGTCTAACATATTCCAGCATTTAAGATTGTTGCGGCACTCGTTAAGCACGCGGCGAATATCGTTGCGCAGCAAATATTCCGCCGTTTCCATAGTTATGCCTTTGCTCCAGTCGCCAACTACTTTCTTTTCCGCCGCGGTTAACGGATTAGTCACTAAATTACGCCCTACTCCGATGGTTAAATACCCCTTCGGACAGCGATATGGTTTTAAGTTTAAGCCCTCATGCATAATAAGCCTATCGGCAATTTCTTTTGTGCTAATCATGGCTTGCTCCGCTTAGTTTTTTCTTTGTAAAGCAGGTCAACCTTTACTTTAATTTCTGCCAATAATTCATTGTTTTTGTTCAAACAATCGGTTATCGCGTCGTGTTTGTGCTCAATGGTATCAATCCTCTTGCCGTGGCTTGCGAGGCGTTCTTCCTGCCTTGCTTTCCACTCGCCAAGCTTTACGATTAATGCCAAAAATCCCAAAATTGACGAGCAACCGCTGACCGCGCCGACCAAATTTATAAATTCCATTTTTATTCTCCTTAAAAAAATAATGCCGCGCGTTTTTATCCGCACGGCATTGTCTGTTTATTAAAATTGTTACTGCAAAATAATTGCCGGAATCACAAACCCCGCTTCCGGCACGGCTTTGGCGTAAATACGCACATAGCCGTTATCGGCGCTTGCCACCGGCGCAAAGTTGCCGCTCTCGCACTGCTCCAAGCCGAAATTGACGGTCGGAACATGCTCCGCCAAAGCGTCCGCAAGCGCAATATCCGCCTTGTACGGATAATCCGAATACGTTTCATCAACAACAAACAAATCAGTTGTGACCGCAACGTTTTCTTCTTTGATTACCGGTGACGAATCTAAAATATCGCGCTTAATTTTGGCATATAAGCTTTCCAAATCAGCGGAGTATTTATCATACGCCGCCTGCATTGCGGCAAGCGCCGTATTCATCTGCTCAATTACGACATTAACGTCAAGTTCGGAAATTTCCGCGGTGTTATTAGCTACCTGCAAATAAAGGCAAAGCTTAACCGCCGGCGGCTGCACCGTGTCGCTGGCGCCGTAAATATCGCTTGATTTTGAAGCGTCAAACATCGTGGTGCGCTGTGCATGACTGCCGGAGCCGTCTTTAGAATCGGTGTGATAAAAATCACCGTTTTCAGAGTTATAAAACACGCCGGACGGCTCGCCCATGCGGTACGGGCGCAAACTGCCGGTGATGTTCGGCAATCCGGCATTTTCCTCTTTGGCAAGCTCGGTTAAATCGGCAATGCTTGCAATAAACTTGCTGATTTTCGGCAACCGTATGTGACCGTTTAAGCTGTCAATGTAAAAACTTGCGCACTGTCCGTACGTTTCAAGCTTTTCTTCATATTCTTCCGCGGTTACGGTTGCCAAACTGCCGAGTTTTGACATAGTGTTGATTTTATTCCAAAACTGCGGATATAAGCTTTTGCAGTTGGTGATGGTTTCACCGGTCCAAAGCGGATACGCCCCGACCGGCGCCGTGCCTGAAAAGCTGTAATAAACGTCTAACATTTCACGCGTCGGCTTGTTTTTTAAATCGGCTATTGCCTTACGAATGGCGTTTAAGTCGGCGTTAATGGCGCCCGCAAACGATTTAACCGCCTCAAAGTTGGCGTTTACCTCTGATGCCACGGCTTTTTTGCCGCCCTCAAACTCATACGGATACACTAAATTGGTATCTGTCATTTTATTTTCTCCTCCATAAAATGATTGTTAAAACAAGTTATTAAGCTGTCCGCCGATGAGCGAGCCGATTTGCCCGCCGGCCGGACCACCAAAATAATATCCGGCACCGGCGCCAAGCAAATTGCCCCAATTAAGCTTTGAAGAGTTGTTGTTATTTGCTAATTTGCCGGCATCGCCTAATCCTCCCATGCTGTTCATACCGCCAAGCATACTTGCCAAACTGCTTAAACCGCTGCTGTTAAACTCATTAGCATTTTGAGCATTGCGTAATGCCTGCTGATACAAATTGCCGCTCATGTTGGCTATTCCCATCATATTGGAGTACGGCACCTGATAGTAATTAAACAAATTGTTAATCATATTGGCGTTGCGGGTATCTTCATTTGCCATAGCGTCGGTTTCAAGGTCGGCAAGTTTACCCGCAAACTGATTACTCATTTGATTAATGCTTGAACCGCGAGTTAAACCGCGGCTTGCCAGCGGGTTAATCAAATTATTTTCAAAGCTTTGGTTTGCCAACCGATTACGCTGCGCGGTCTGCGCCTTAAAGATTGCGCTGTCATAAGTCGGGTTTACCAACTGCTCCATATACTGCGGAATATACTTTCCGGTCATATTTATCAATTTGGTTTCAAAATCTGACGGGTTATAAGTTGTTCCATATTTATTGGTTGTGGCAGAACCGTATAAATTTCCGCTTGAAAATGTTTGCGGTTTTGCCTTTATTTTACTAGACATTTTGTTTCTCCTTTAATGTTGATTTTTTTAAAAGTTGTTTTTTGCGGCTATACCATTTGAACCCTGCCCGCTTTAACGCGATTACCGCATTAAGATGTCGGGTGTGGGCATACAGTTCATCAAACATTGCCGCAATTTGGCGAATGGCTTCCACCGCCTCTTTATGATGTTTGCGAACCATGTATCCACCCAAATAATTTTTGTTATCGTCTTTGCCCTGATAAACAAAAGCAGAGCCGATATACCCTTGCTGATAGACATTAAAAAAACGGCTGTTGGCAAGTATGCCCTCAAAGCCGTTTTCATCATCTAAGTTTTGCCGGTTAAGCTCAAAAAGCTCACGGGCTTTGTTTTTTTCAAAGAACGGACTGTCTTTTTCAATTAACACCACCATGTTTGCTCCTCCTTATTTGATGATTTTTACTTCTACCGGCGTTGTATCAACTTCTTCCATTTGCTTTTTTTCATTGTACAATCCGGCAAGTTTGCCTTTAAGCTCCTCGGCTTTTAGCGCTAAGCTTACGTTTTCTTGCGAGATTGCCATATCTTGCAAACGGGTCAAAGTATCAAAGCTTTCAGCCGGCTGATATGAAACCTTGCCGGCCGCTGTTTTTTTCTTCATACATACCTCCTTGTTAAGATGTTATCCCAAACTTTTGGTCTTGGCGCGAACCCGTTTAAGTTCAATGCGTTTAATGGCAAATTCCTGCGTCGGCTCCTTGGTAAAAATTTTTATCTGCAACTGCTTAAACGGCAAAACTCCGTCTAAGTTAAACATTGCGGTATTTTTATCGGAACTGACCCAAATTCCCCCTTTGGCATCATCAGCATCAGCCGCCCATTTGCCGCCGTTTTCATCGTTTTCAGATTCTGCCCATATCAAATACCCTTTAAGCGTTTTTACAATATGTTTAACACGGCTCTTTTCAGGCTTGTCGTCGTATATAAACTCAATGTAAAAATTGTTTTCAGAGTTATAATCAAAGGTCAAAATCATCGGCATTTTAGGAATTTTGATATTGCTGTCGCTGCGCAAATTGATAACGTTCATTTTGTATTCAGACGGAATAAAAACGCCGTCAAAAGTTGTGCCGACATACTCTTTCAGCACCTTATTTCCGGCGGCGGAATATAACGCGTTTTTAACAAGCGCCAACGCCCTGATATTATCTTGAGCTTTGCGCTCGCTCCATTCTCCGTTAAGATAATCGTAAATCAAAATCGCATTGCGGTTTTCATACGGAAGTTTAAGCCATATCTCGCTTTTATCGCCGTGAATATAGCTTATCATTTCGGTCTGACTGATTTTACGCTCATCTATTGGCTGAAAATAAGAAATTACGTTATTGGCAAGCCCGGCGCTCGGACGAGTTTGTCCGCTGTCAAGCAGATAATACGCAAACACGTTTTTGGCTTTGTCGTCATAATAAAACAGCTTGTTATCAAATTTAATAACTGATTTAAATGACGCGCAGCCGCCGCCCGACGCCCCGCCGCGCTCAAAATCTGCCGCGTTTCCGGGGTTGCCGCGGAAATATACCGAATAGTCCGCGGTAAAGGCTATCAATTTGTTATTATAATAAACAACAGCGGTTACATCGCGGTCAAATTCCTGATACGCCGGTCCGGTAATAATATTCGGATTGCTTGAGCTCCAATCAAAAATATTATTCTGCGCCGACCAGTGCACCCGATTTTGGCAAAAAGTTACCAATCTGCCGTCTTGCGCCTCAAGCCCAAGTCCGCGGATTTCACGCCCTTCGGCATCAGTGGCGTTAAGCCGTTTAACGCGCTCAGATTCCACTTCTTGAGCCATGCAAACCGCAACATAATCGTCTATGCCGTTAGTGAACACAAACCAATCGTTATACCCTTGGGCAATGGTTATGCCGTTGCAATTATCGCTTGACGACAAGCTGTCATCTAACAAAGTAAGCTCTTCATTGTTATTCAGCAAATACAAATAGCCCTTTTCATCATCGGTGGCATAAACAAACCAATATGACGCGCCGTTTTGCACGCTTTCAAACTGTCCGACAACCGTTTTGCCCACATCTTTAACCGCCTTGTTGCCCTTGGCGGTAAAGAGCGCAATATTGCGGCTGTTTTCAGTATTTTTAAGCTCAATATTGCAGCAATTTGCCGCTGATACAGTTCCGCTTGAGCTCACATCAGCAACCGGGTTGCAATGGCGAATACCGCGAAAATTTTCCATAAACAATGTTTGCATACCAGCCTCCGTTAAACTACAAAGCGGTGTTCACGCTTGACGCCGGTCATAGTCAGCAAAGCGCCATACGCTTCCATAAATTCTTTTTGATACGGTTGATAATTTTCATCGGTGCGGTCAGCAATTAAATACTCCATTACCTTGGTGTTAAGGCAATGCAAATAAGCATCCTCAACGCTTTTGTCATCCGGCAGATTTAACATATCGTCCATATCCTCCAGATTAACTTTAAGCGTGCCGTCTTGCGCCTTAGCCCTAAAGTTAGTGATATACCTAATCATCATGGTGCAATCTTGCTCGGCTTTAGGATAAAAATGGATTTCCGCACCCTCATCGCCAAATTCGCACCAATAACAAATCGGATTGCCTTTTGCTTCAGAGGATAAAAAATCAGCGTCGGTCGGCTTAATTTCTTCAAGATAGCAGCCGCGACCTTCAACCCAAATATTAAGGATATTGCCTTTGGGCGCCAACAGGGCATTTTGCCCTTTGTTGACCTTTACCGCCTCTTTTTTGATTTTGAACGGAAAATCATCAAGCCCCCATATAAACGAGTGCGCCTGCGCAACCGCCAACTTAATGGCTTTTTGCACTTCAGTAAATGAGGTTGGGTCCGGATCAACCACCGACCACCGCAAATTAGAAATATCGCGGATTATATCAAAATATGTTTTCATTTTGCTTTCTCCTTACTCATGCGCTCAAAAGTAAAGCCGTTTTCGCTGATTTTTTTGCCGCCTTTCAGGGCTTTTTTCTTGCCCTCAGAGCTTAACATTTCAGCAACCATGCGACCGCTGTACAAACTGCTGCCACATCCGGCTTTAGCAACTTTCCAAACATAATCGGAAGTTAAATACTGCTTTTGCGCCGATGGTTTTGATTCCTCAGCTTTGCCAAGAATTTTATTTTCAAGTTCTGTCATAGTTTTTCCTTTCAATGCAAAAGGGCGCAGCCTAAGCCGCGCCCCATGGTTAATTATTGTTTTAAGTTAATCTCCGCTGTTTCCGCTTTCAGATTGACCGGAATCAGGGTTGGTTTTGGTATCAGTGCCGGAAGCTGTTGTTTCAAGCATAGAATCAGCGGCGCTGACATCAACCGTCATACCGGCTAAAGCCTTCGGCAAAACAACCTTTTTGCCGTAAACATACAAGCCGCGGATGTTGTCGCCAAAGAACTTGTCGTCACGAATACTCTCAACTTTGCAAACATTGCCGACATAAGCGATGGCATCGTTAATACCGGCCATAATGTTTACTTTGTTTGAAGTTGTCGGCAGGTTGGTTGAAACCAAAACATCAAGTCCGGCAATGGTACCGATTGAGCCTTCGCGCAATACTCTGTCGCCGGCCTGAGTTGAATGAATAAAATCAGGCGACTGCAGCAAAATGGCCTCAACATCCGGGTTGATAATAACATAAGGCATAGCATCGCCGCCGGCCTGATTGTTTTTAAACACCTGATCGTTTTTGGCCTGAATGGCGTTGTTGTTCTTTAAGGTTTTAGACAACCATACCAAACATTTGTAAGCATTGCTCGGGGTTAAAGTAATGTTGTTTAATTTGTTGGCTTCCGGAATTTCAGAAAAGGCCGACAAAATAAAGGTATCTTTGGTTAAGTCAATCGCCGTTTTAGCTCTTGCCTCAAATTTTTGCTGCAAGTCTTTGATGTTTGACTGCTCTCTGGTAATATCCGAGATAAAAATACCAAAGGCTTTTGACTGATCAAGCTTTAATTGCTGCGAAGTGGCATCAACGCGCTGATAAGTTACGCCTCCGTCATTTACATCTTCGGAATAATCAGTGATGGTAACATCGCCAAGCTGACCGATATTTACGGTATCACCAAAACTCAAGTCGTCATTTTCATGAACGAGAGTTACAATTTTCATGCCGACGCCGGACTTATCCAAAGTTTTGTTTAAGTTCATACCCCAAACTTCAGGGATAATGGCAGCGCCTTGTCTGTTTAAATTAGTTGCATTAGTAGACATATTTTTTCTCCTATAAAAAAATTAAATTATTTAGTTAACATGCGTGGAAGCTTGCCTTGTTTTTCAAGCAAAACCTGCTCCACAATTAAATCATATTTTTCGGCTTCCTCTTCGGGGCTTAACGCGTAATACTCCTTTTTAGTCAGCCATTTTTTGGTTTTGACGCGAGCATTGTTATTCAACGGCGTTTGCAAGCCTTCCTGCGCCGCTGAATTTTGATGCTTCAT
This sequence comes from Lachnospiraceae bacterium, assembly GCA_963594125.1. Taxonomy (GTDB): domain Bacteria; phylum Pseudomonadota; class Alphaproteobacteria; order RF32; family CAG-239; genus CAAFZY01. The sequence goes on along the minus strand of CAVBCV010000007.1, from coordinate 5,048 downwards.
GTCATTATCGGCTTGATATTTTTTAACGGCTTCGGCAGCAACGGCATCGGTCAGCTCTTTAAGCGCGAACAAATCAACCTTACCGTCGGTTGCGTCCATCGCTTGTTTAATAAGCTCTTCTTTTAAGGGCGAATCTACCCATTGCGCGTTACTGTTCCGAAACTCGCTGATTTTACGATTGTAACGGATATTCTTTTCTTCCGCGCGAACGGCATCGTATTCTCCTTGGCGGGAGTTTTTATACAATGCCGCGTCTTCGGAAGCCAAAGCCACCACTTCAGGTGAAAAACAGCGGCGCAAATTGGCAAAATCCGCCTCGCTGCCTCCGTTACGACAACGGCTTATAAGCTCTGAAACTTTAAGCTGCTCTTGCGGACTGAGCGTGTATCCCGCCGCCAAAGCATAATTATCAAGTTCATGCTTACGAACATCAGATGTTAATGCCATATCAAGCCGGTCGGCATAACCCTGACGCCGCGCAATACCATCTTTTTCAAAGTTTTCGGAAAGATACTTGTATTGCTCAAGCTGTTTTTCCAAATCCGCGGCTTTGGTAATTGCGCGTTCCGCTTCTTTATAGCCCTTGCGGGCTTCTTCCATAGTTTTAAATTTGCCGAAAATAAGCTCGTTATCTTCAGCCGATTCATCTGTAATATCAGCTTCATCAAGAGTGTTTTCAGGCTCAAGCGCTTCTTCTTGCTGCTCTGAAACAGAGGTTTCGCATAAAGACACATCGTTTGAGGTATCTGTAACTTCTGTGTTTGAAGGTGTTGATTTATCAGTTGTTTCCATATTTTTATCTCCTGTTAATTTCATTTAATTGCCGACATTTTTCATCTATTTCATTGAGATGATTTATCAGCATTCCCATACCTTTTATCCATTCGGCATTGCTATTACTGCGGTTTGAAACTTCCACCATAAAATCGGTAAGGTAGCATAACAACAGCCGACCCTTATCGGAGCGTAGAAATTCGCGTAGTTCTATCAATTCCATAGATAAATTCTTTGCCTAAGCCTGCCGTAACAATCCGGCGGGCATGTTAAACGGCATATTTTGCGGTAATTCCGATAATTGCTGATTGGGTAAATCAGACTGAAAAAACTTATCGGTGTTTTCAATACCGTAATCTTGCAAAACTTTTTTCACAATTTGAGCCTTATTCAGCGGCACATCTTTATCATCCCAAACCATTGAAAGCGTTTGGATAATTTTACTATTGTTCATAAGTCTTTCCTGAATACCGGTATTGTCGGTGTATTTGTATTCGTAATTTCCCTGCCTAACGGAATCATCTATTCGGCTCCATACCGGCTGACCGCAAACATTACAATACACCTCTTCCGTGCCAAATTTCATATTAGCTTCAAGTTCGGCAACTTTTTCAACCATCGGCACAATCACATTTTGCTTAATGGTATCTAAGGTTTTGCCCAAACGAGTAGTTTGCCCCTTAACCTGAACATTAATTTCGGTTGCGGTGGTACTACGAACCTCTTGCTGCCCCTGCATATTAGGATAAATGCCGCTCACATTGGAGGCGGCATCATCGTAATATTGAATAAGGGCTTCATTGCTGATAAGCGGAAACTGCATTTTGATAATCGCGCTCGGGTCTTCAAGTCCTTGCTTGTATTCAACCTGCTTTCCGGGATAGAGTCTGATTTTTTCTTCTTTGAAAAAGCCTTCAGGCGCATACGCCGGCGGGTTTAAGTTTAGTAACTGCGCGTCATTTTGCAGATTAACTTTATTTTCCTGCTCTTTGCATAAATCATAAATTGACCACAATTCCGGAATGCCGCGTTTACTTTTGGCATCGCGGAACAACGCCATATTTATAATCGGATTAATAATCCAGCGGTTCGGTTCAAATACCGCCAGATATTTACGCCCAACAACCACAATATGCCAATTTTTCAGCACTGTGCCATCAGGCATGGTATAATCTCCCCAATACTGCAAAACTTCGGCTCGGTTATTGTCAATAACCTCGTCAGTTTTTTCGGCGGCATGACGGTCAGTATCGGTTGCCGGCTTAATCAGCATAACTTTCAGCTCATTAAGCTCAGTTTTGCTGAGATTATACAGTTTATTACTCGCAATTGAAGAATAAGTTTCCCACGATTTAATAATCTTGCCGCATTCGTCCCAATTCTGCGCGTCTTCGGGGTTAACTCTGGGGTCAAACACCAAATTAAGCGGATTTATCGCCTCAACATTGGCGCCGTTATAAATTTCTTGATTGAAAATTCCAAACAGTCCTTGTTTTAATATTGGCTTATGCCCAATAAAATCTGGCTTATCAAGCGGGCGGCGGATTGATTTATACTTTTTTCGCCAGCCGATAAACAAACAAATTTCACCAACACTGCCAAGATATTCAATAGCGGTATCAAGTTTGCGTTGAATGCCGATTTTGTAAAACGTGTTTACTAATTTTTGTTTTTGCAGCATGGCAGTTTCTGCCGATTTGGCATCAGTGCCGTGCACATCAAACAAATTTTCAATATTTGAGTAAATGTTGTCCCATATAAACGCCTGCTGAGTTTGGAAAAGCGAATAAATTTTATTTAGATAAATATCCGATTTCCAGTCCTCATCAGAGTTTACATTTTCTTTTTTGCGCTCGTCCAAATAAATTTCTGAGCTGAGCTTTTCGGCTATGCTTTTTTGTTTGGCGCGAACGCTGTCCCAACTGTTAAACAAGTCGGAAACATCTGCGATAATATCTTTTTTATTTTTTGCGTCCAAGGTTGGAAGCTGATTTTCTTGTTCAAGAGTATATTCAAACATTCTTGTTCCTTTCAGGTTAAAAAAATCCCCGTAACCTTTGCGGTCGGGGCTGTCAAAATTTAAGTTGTGTTTTATTGCGGTTGAAAATGCGGCATGCTTATCTGCTTAAATCCGGCAGACTATTTTATGCGCCATATTCAACCTGTGTTTTAATTATAAATTTTTTAATCACTCTCCTTTCATATTTATATAACAAAACCGCCTGCGAAAACATCGCAGGCGGGGTTAATTTGCAATACGATTATTCAAAAGTGCAACGACCTGTTTTAGGATTTATACGTTTACTGTATTTCATGCATAATTCTTCAGAATATATCTTTGCAAGTTCTACGTCACAGCGTTTTCTATCCCTACGACAATCTTTCATAACTTTCACATGTTCTGGTGTCATTTGAACGCATCCGTATTTGTTATTCCAAAGCAAGCAATCGTCGCGGCAGCGATCTTCATAATAATCCCAAACATCACCGCCATCACGACACGTTTCCTCCAGCAAAGCAGAATCTATTCCACCTAATATCCATAGTAATATCAAGCTTACTATGGTTATAATTATTGCTCTTTTCATTTACCAAAAATACTCCGGTAATTCAGGTTGTTTTTCTCCAAAATCTGCACAAGCCTCAGCAGGCATTGAATCAAGACCAAAATTAGCTCTGGCGTTACCTGTTAGATTAACGGTTGTATCATGAATATAATCATTATACGCCTCAGATCTTGTTAGACCTTTATAAAATATATTCCAAAAATAGTCAAATATTTCTTTTCTACGAGCTAAGTCTTGAGCAATTTTCTCCCCATATTTGCCAAATTTTGTTGCTCCATAATTAGCTTTGCAATGATAATAATCATCTAATTTCTTATAATTATGAGCTTTCATTTTACAATATTCATTTGCCATATATGTTGCAGCTTGCCATGCTTGTCTATCCTTTTCCCTTTGATTAAAAATAAAAGGGATATCATTTGGTTGAAAATTGTATGTTATAATAGGACACAACAATTTATCATGCCATTTTTTATAGTCTGCATAGGCTCTCCAATCAAGACATTGTGGAAAGTACGATATCTGGGTCTGTTGGAACTGTGGCATTAGTTCCGTTTGCTTGTACTGTGGTTTTGGTTGAGCTTGCACCTCCTGCAAAATTTCAGACATTTTCGGCATTTGTGGTTCCAGAGCTTTGGGGAATGTCGGCATTTTAGGCAATTTCGGCATTTGGAATCCCGTGCCCAAACTTTGAGTTTGTTTTAGCGGATTAAAGTCAAACATTTGTTTTTGTTTGTCCTCATTAATGCCAAAGCCGGTTACCATATCCGAATGCTTTAAATCCATTCCTTTGGTAAAATCCGGCAATTTGGTTTGATTTAAGCCACCGGTGTTGTTAAGCCCTCTTAGCTTACCGGAATTATTAAGAGCAACATCATTGCCAAAGCTACCGGTATTGCCAAGACCGAACCCGCTTTTCTGCGGTTTGTATGGCTCAAAGCCTGAGTTAGTATTAAGCGGCTTAGGCTGCACCGGATTATCCTGTACCGTCTGTTCAGGCTCTTCCGGTTTCGGGTTTAAGTATTCGCCCCATTCCGGCTTTTTCTTGTTAATCACATCAGTTAAATGATCCAACAATTCATCGCCCAGTTTAGGGTTATCGTAAATTGAATGCACCAGCGAGCGAATCTCACTCTCCGGCAATTTATAAACCTCCGGGAACAAGCGCTTCAAAACTTGGTAGTTATATGAAAACTTACGCGTCATTTTTTCGTCGTGCTCGTTCTCAAAGGTTTCTCTTGTGAGATAAGATGTGTACATCTTACGTTCTCCTTGTAAAATTAAGTTAAAAAAATAGCTCCGTGTTTGCACACAGAGCCGGTTAAAAAAATAATCGCGGGGTGCGTTTCTCACGCTCCTCTCGCGATTATGCCAATTTATATAGCATATTTTTGCAAAAATGTATCGTGCGATTTTGTATCTTTTTGTATCGTCTTGTATTGTTTTGTATCGTTTTTTGCTCCAATATCCTGTTTTAACATCATTTTATTTTATGCACGTCCTGTGATTTTTTTTGCTTTTTTAATAAAAGTTACGCTTAATGGGAGTGTTTTACGATAAAATACATCATATTTTTAACTCGTTTTCCTCTCGCAAAACCATCAAAAATCCCTATTTTTTACCCCTCTTTCCGAATCGATTCGGAAAGATAAAAAAAGATACCCACGCGTAAAACGCGTGGTTCTTCATATGCGGCTATAAGCCTTT